>NZ_JAMYOX010000003.1:7500-326901 GCF_040320025.1 Mesorhizobium sp. M0808 | reverse complement strand
TGCTTCCTCCAGACCACCGGGACCAATCACCTTCTACAACGGCCTGGCCTACTTCCGTGCCTGTGCCGATGGATGGGCTCTGCGAGATGTGTATATGCCCTAGCCGCACGAGGGGGAGATTGCTAGTCTAGAGCGGCGGCCAACTGCGCGCGGATGCCGCCTCTTCTGAACGCGCGGCAGCATGCAACAAAAAAGCCCGCGAACCTTGCGGCTCGCGGGCTCATGTCGTCGGATGGTGGCGCCGGTCAGCTCTTCAGCTTGGCGTTGCAGAGGCTGTAGAAGCCGCCGCCTTTCTGGATCCACCTGAGGCCGCCCAGCGTGTTGGCGTCCTTGTTGGCGTAGTAGAGGTCGAGGCAGGTGTGCATGCGGCCCTTGGCCGGGGTCTCGGTTGCATACTTCTTGGAGATCGCAGTCGGGAATTTCACGCCCTGGGGGGCGGTGATGGTCGGCGGTTGCGGATCGCCGGTGTACTTGGCATCGGGAGCCGGCAGGGTGTCGTCGTCGGCTGCGCCGGCGCCGCATTGGCTCTTGCGGAAGTCGTTCCACTTCATGCCATTCAGCGTGTTGCCGGCCTTGGCAGCCTGATATTTGGCGCTGCAATCCGCCATGCTGAGGCCTTTGCCGGTATCGGTCGCGGCGGCTGTCGTCGCCTTGGCAGGTGCCGCGGCGGGTTGTGCGGCTGCAGTTGCGCCGGCGGCGCATTCACTCTTGCGGAAGTCGTTCCATTTCATGCCGTTGAGCGTGCCGGCAGCCTTGGCGGCCTGGTATTTGGTGCTGCATTCCTTGGCCGTCAGCCCAGGCGCCGCGTCATCGCTGCTGGCCGCCGCTGCTTTGGTCGTGGCGGCGGGTTGTGCGGCTGCCGTCGCGCCGGCGGCGCACTGGGTCTTGCGGAAATCGTTCCACTTCATGCCGTTGAGCGTGCCGGCAGCCTTGGCGGCCTGGTATTTGGTGCTGCACTCCTTCGCCGTCAGGCCCGGCGCCGTATCGTCGGCGGCGGCTGCCTTGGTCGTGTCGGCGGCCTTGGCCGTGGCTTTGGCTGGGGCGGGATCGTTCGTAGCAGCGGTGGCGTCGGTGCCGCATTGGGCCTTGCGGAACTGGTTCCAGTTCTGCCCGCCAAGCGTTCCCGCATCCTTGGCCGCGTTATACTTGGTGCTGCACTCGGCCATGGTCAGCGCATTGGCAGGCGCCGCCAGGAATAAGGTCGCGACGGCAAGACCCGTCAAAGTGGCAAGTCGGTGGATGAGCATGCTTGTTCTCCCTACGGCGGTTCATGATATGTCCCAGTGCAGCAATAGCGCTCAACGGCTGGTTGCGCCAGATGCTAAGTAGCGTAGAGACAAATTTAGAAGTGCATTCTTTTCTTTAAGGTGATGAATTCGTTGCCGGGACTGTCTCCCGGCCAAGTTCGTCCGGGTGCATTGCACGGAGAGCGCGCATATGGCTGGTTCCCAGCGAGGACACTGCGTCGCATGACAGCCAGTCAAATCGGCGCGTGCGGCGGACCTGAGCCTACCGCTGTCTGGAGCAGCACGATGCGGATTCGGGTTCAAGGCCACACTGCCACAGACCAAAGGATACAGATGAGGTTTGAGTTGACGTTTCTGATGCTGCTGCCGCAACAAGGGCTCGGAACTTGAAAATCAACACACTAGCGTGACGCAAAACACACAAAACAATAATTTTCTAAGGATTGGTCGTCCATAATCATACAATGTGATGACGGGGCTTGGGCCATTTTATGGCATGAGATGCTCGGAAAGAACCATCGGGAAGCTGGCGAACATGGCAGGACATTATTTCGGTACGGACGGCATTCGTGGGCGCGCCAACAAGTTTCCAATGACGGCGGAGGTCGCCATGCGGGTCGGCATGGCCGCCGGCCTCTCCTTCCAGCGCGGCAGCCACCGCCACCGCGTCGTGCTCGGCAAGGATACCAGGCTTTCCGGCTACATGATCGAGAACGCGATGGTATCCGGCCTGTGCGCCGCCGGCATGGATGTCTTCCTGCTCGGCCCGATTCCGACGCCGGCTGTTGCCATGCTGGTGCGCTCGCTGCGCGCCGATATCGGCGTGATGATCTCTGCCTCGCACAACCCCTATTACGACAACGGCATCAAGCTGTTCGGCCCCGATGGCTATAAGCTGTCCGATGAGATCGAGGAGCGTATCGAGGGGATGCTCGACAAGGATATCGAACTGGCGCTCGCCGATTCCGATGGGCTCGGCCGCGCCAAACGCGTCGACGGCGTGCATGACCGCTATATCGAATTCGCCAAGCGCACGCTGCCGCGCTCGATGTCGCTGTCGGGCCTGCGCATCGTCGTCGATTGCGCCAATGGCGCCGCCTACAAGGTGGCGCCCGACGCGCTGTGGGAACTCGGCGCCGAGGTCGTTGCCATCAATGTCGAGCCCAACGGCTTCAACATCAACAAGGAATGCGGCTCGACTCATCCGGCCGGCCTGCAAAAGAAGGTGCACGAGGTGCGCGCCGATATCGGCATTGCGCTCGACGGCGATGCCGACCGCGTCGTCATCGTCGATGAAAACGGCGCGATCGTCGATGGCGACCAGATCATGGCACTGATCGCCGAGTCCTGGCACCAGAGCGGACGGCTGGCCGGCGGCGGCGTCGTCTCGACGGTGATGTCCAATCTCGGCCTCGAACGCTTCCTCGGCGACATGAACCTGCAGTTGCATCGCACCAAGGTCGGTGACCGCTATGTCGTCGAGCACATGCGTGCCCATGGGCTCAATGTCGGCGGCGAACAGTCGGGCCACATCGTGCTGTCCGATTTCTCGACTACCGGCGACGGGCTCGTCTCGGCGCTCCAGGTGCTCGCCTGCATCAAGCGGCATAACCGGCCGGTCAGCGAACTGTCGAAGAAATTCGAGCCGGTGCCGCAGCTTTTGAAGAATGTGCATATTTCCGGCGGCAAGCCGCTGGAGGAGGCGCCGGTCAAGGCGGCGATCGAAGATGCGCGCAATCGCCTCGGCAAGGCCGGGCGCCTGGTCATCCGGCCATCCGGCACGGAGCCGCTCATCCGCGTCATGGCGGAGGGCGACGACCCGCAGCTTGTCGAGTCCGTGGTCAACGACATCGTCGAGGTCATTTCGGAAACGCGCAGCGCCGCCTGATCTCCCTCCAACATGGGTCAAAAGCCCGCCTTGCCGGCGGGCTTTTTATTGGGTCGCGGCCAGCTCCGCCTGCAGCAACGGCCGCCAGATTGCTCGACTTTTAGAGATTCGTGGTTAATCAATACGGTTAAACGCCTTTTAACCTTTCCGATTCATTATCCACAACTGAGGTCAATCACATTTCGGGCGCGTTCGCCGTTCGAGGGTTTCTCAGGGGTGATAAGCATGTTCAACACAGCAAGAATGGCTCTCCTGGCCGCGGTGTTTGCCGGCGCCGGGCCGGCATTCGCCGCCGATTTCGTCGAGCCGCCCGTCGTCGAGGAGGCGCCGCCACCGATCGCCTACGAGCAGCCAGCCGACTTTGGCGGCTGGTATATCCGTGGCGACATCGACTATCACTGGTCGAAGTTTCGCGGCGCCGACTATATCACCTACGGACCGCCTCCCGGAACCGGCACTTTTGACAGCGGCAAGCTGAAGAGTGCTTTCTCGGCCGGTGCCGGCGTTGGCTATCAAATCGACCGGCACTTCCGCACCGACTTGACCGCGGACTGGATGAGCAAATCCACCTTCCGCGGCTCGACCAGCGGCATCTGCCTTGATGGAGATCCTTGTACTTCGGTCGACACCTCGTCCTATACCGCGCTGCTGCTGCTCGCCAACGCCTATGTCGATATCGGCACATGGCACGGTATCACGCCCTATGTCGGCGCCGGCATCGGCGGCGCCTGGGTTAAGTGGGATACACTCCACAACAGCGATGAAGACGGTGAATTCTTCCACCGCGGCGGCAAGGGCTGGCGTTTTGCCTATGCTGCCATGGTTGGCGCATCCTACTGTTTGACCGATCGCGTCAAACTCGACGTCGGCTACCGCTACAGCCATATAAACGGTGGGAAGATGTTCGACTTCGGCAGCGGCGTCGGCCCCGGCTATGACAATGGCATCAATGTTCATGAGGTGCGCGGCGGCCTGCGCTACCAGTTCGGCAGATCGGACTGCGTTGAACCGGAACCTTATGTTCCGGAACCCGAGCCCGTCTACACCAAGTAGTCGCTTCGAAATCGAGGAATTCGTTGACCGCCCGGCTGATGCCGGGCGGTTTCGTTTGGCTGCCTAAACATGCTGCGGCGCTCTGTAACACCGTCCGGCTCGAGGAGCGAAGGCGGATCAAATCAATTGCTAACGCCTTGTTATCCTTAACCCGCACTTAACCACTATGGTTAACAATGCTGTCTGAAACGGCGCGCGATCGCGAATGCGCCAAGTTCGGGAGCCGAGGACCATGACATTCAAATCGCCTGTAGCACTGGCGCTTGCAGCAGTCGTCCTGGTGCCGCTGACGCCGGCGCTTGGCGCCGATTACGAACCGCCGGTCTATGTCGACCAGGCGCCCGACTATGTACCGGTCGAGGTTGGCTCGGGATGGTATCTGCGTGGCGATGTCTCCTATCTGGTGCAGAAGAGCTTCAAGGATGAGCATTTCGCCTTTACACCCGCGAGCTTCGACGAAAAGGAAGATCCCATCTTCGCCAGCATCGGCTTCGGCTACCATTTCAACGACTATCTGCGCGCCGATCTCAATGTGGGCTATCTTCCCGGCAACAAGATCGACGTCGGCTATAACGACGGAACGACCGTGGCATCGGCGACCCTGAAGAACTATGCCTTCTCAGGCATACTCAATGGCTATGTCGATCTTGGGACCTATGTCGGAATCACACCTTATCTCGGCGCTGGTGTCGGTATCCTGCAGAGCAAGCGTCGCCTGTCGGCGAGCTACTTCACCGACAACGCCGACCCCACCGACGATTTCGTCCTGCGTGACAACAAGACCCAATACTCCTTCGCCTACACGCTGAATGCCGGCCTTGCCTACCAAGTGTCCAAGAACGTCTCAGTCGATCTGGGCTATCAGTATTTTTCCGCGCCAGACGCCGAATATGTGACTGCCGAGAGCCTGACTTCCTTTCCGATCCGCAAAGGAATCAACAATCATCAAGTCAAAGTCGGACTACGCTACGATCTCTGGTAGGCTCGATCGAAGCCGAGGCGTTGACAATGGCGGGTCGTAGGCCCGCCGTTTACGTTTCGTCGCCGGCAATATCCCGGCAGCGACAAAAACTTTCCCCTTGACGCCGAAAGCCTGAACGCATATCGCCGTCCGTGGGCCACCCCTCCCCAACGAGGGGCCACTATCTGGAAGGATAGACCACGATGACGACGCATACGAAGCCCGGATTCCGTCCGGCAAATCCCAATTTTTCCTCAGGTCCCTGTGCAAAACGCCCCGGCTGGTCGGTCGAGGCGCTCAAAAATGCCGCGCTCGGGCGCTCGCACCGTGCCAAGATCGGCAAGACCAAGCTCGAACAAGCGATCGAGCTGACGCGGGAAATCCTCCAGGTTCCGGCGGATTACCGCATCGGCATCGTGCCGGCCTCGGATACCGGCGCGGTCGAAATGGCGCTGTGGTCGCTGCTCGGCGAGCGCGGCGTCGACATGGTGGCCTGGGAGAGCTTCGGCTCCGGCTGGGTCACCGATGTGGTCAAGCAGCTGAGGCTCGCCGATGTGCGCAGGTTAGAGGCTGACTACGGCGCACTGCCCGACCTGACCAAAATCGACTTCGACCGCGACGTGGTCTTCACCTGGAACGGCACGACGTCGGGCGTGCGCGTGCCGAACGGCGACTTCATCCCGGCCACACGCAAGGGCCTGACCATCTGCGACGCCACTTCGGCGGCCTTTGCGCAAAAGCTCGATTTTCAGAAACTCGACGTCGTCACCTTCTCCTGGCAGAAGGTCTTGGGCGGTGAGGGCGCGCACGGAATGCTGATCCTCAGCCCGCGCGCCGTGGAACGCCTGGAAAGCTACAAACCGGCCTGGCCGCTGCCGAAGATCTTCCGTCTCACCTCGGGGGGCAAGCTGATCGAAGGCATCTTCAAGGGCGAGACGATCAACACGCCGTCGATGCTGTGCGTCGAGGACTATCTCGACGCGCTGCGTTGGGCGAAGTCGATCGGCGGCCTCGACGCGCTGGTCACCAGAGCGGATGCCAATGCCGCTGTTCTCGATCGCTTTGTCGGAAAATCTTCCTGGCTCGGCCATCTTGCCGTAGACCCGGCGACGCGTTCGAACACGTCGGTCTGCCTTTCCTTCACCGATCCGGATGTCGCTGCACTCGACGCCGACGGACAGGCTGCATTCGCCAAGGCAATTGTCTCGGTGCTCGACAAGGAAGGCGTCGCCTACGACATCGGCGCCTACCGCGATGCACCGCCCGGCCTGCGCATCTGGTGCGGGGCGACAGTCGAGACCTCCGATCTCGAAGCGCTGCTGCCCTGGCTCGACTGGGCCTTTTCCGCGCAAAAGGCGTCGCTCAAAGCGGCGGCCTGATCCCTCCCCCTTCGAGGGGAGGGTGGCCCGAAGGGCCGGGTGGGGTCGCCTCCACCCGCTCAACGATCCGCCATCCAGAAAGAAAAAGATTTTCGGCCGCGCCCGGCCGCAACGACCCCACCCCGGCGCTTCGCGCCGACCCTCCCCTCAAGGGGGAGGGACGCCAATCGCAAAGGACCAAGCCAATGCCCCGCGTTCTCGTCTCAGACAAACTTTCCACCACCGCCGTGCAGATCTTCAGGGATCGCGGCATCGAGGTCGACTATTTGCCGGATCTCGGCAAGGACAAGGAAAAACTGCTCGAAGTGATCGGCCAGTATGATGGGCTGGCCATCCGCTCGGCGACAAAGGTCACGGAGAAGCTGATCAATGCCGCGACCAGGCTGAAGGTCGTGGGCCGCGCCGGCATCGGCGTCGACAATGTCGACATCCCGGCGGCGAGCCGCAAGGGCATCATCGTGATGAACACGCCCTTCGGCAATTCGATCACCACCGCCGAGCATGCCGTCGCCATGATCTTCGCGCTGGCCCGCCAGATACCGGAGGCCAACGCCTCGACCCACGCCGGCAAATGGGAAAAGAACCGCTTCATGGGTGTCGAGATCACCGGCAAGACACTGGGCATCATCGGCTGCGGCAATATCGGTTCGATCGTCGCTGCGCGCGGCGTCGGCCTGAAGATGCATGTCATCGCCTTCGATCCATTCCTGTCGGACAGCCGCGCCGAGGAGCTCGGCGTCGAAAAGGTCGAGCTCGACGAGCTGTTCGCCCGCGCCGACTTCATCACGCTGCACACGCCGCTTACCGACAAGACGCGCAACATCATCGACGCCGCGGCGATCGCCAAGATGAAGACCGGCGTGCGTATCATCAACTGCGCCCGTGGCGGGCTGATCGTCGAGGCCGACCTGATCGCGGCGCTGAAGAGCGGCAAGGTGGCCGGCGCCGGCATCGACGTGTTCGAGGTCGAACCGGCGGACAACAACGCACTGTTCGGCATGGAGAATGTCGTGGCGACGCCGCATCTCGGCGCGTCGACCACCGAAGCGCAGGAGAATGTCGCCCTGCATGTCGCCGAGCAGATGTCCGACTATTTGATCAAGGGCGCCGTTTCCAACGCCATCAACATGCCGTCGATCACCGCCGAAGAGGCGCCGCGGCTGAAACCTTTCGTCAAGCTTGCCGAAGTGCTCGGCGCCTTTGTCGGACAGGTCACCGAGGATCCGATCAAGGAGGTCGAGATACTGTTCGACGGCTCGACCGCGACGATGAACACGCGCGCGCTGATCAGTGCCACCCTTGCCGGGTTGATCCGGCCGCAGGTCTCCGACGTCAACATGGTGTCGGCGCCGATCATGGTGAAGGAGCGCGGCATCATCGTCGCCGAGGTCAAGCGTGACAAGTCGGGCGTGTTCGACGGCTATATCAAGCTGACGGTCAAGACCGAGCACAGGACGCGCTCGATCGCCGGCACCTGTTTCTCGGACGGCAAGCCGCGCTTCATCCAGATCAAGGGCATCAATCTCGACGCAGAGGTCGGCCAGCACATGCTCTACACGACCAATGCCGACGCGCCCGGCATCATCGGTCTGCTCGGCACGGTGTGCGGCGAGAACGGCGTCAACATCGCCAACTTCCAGCTCGGCCGCAACCGGCCGGGCGGCGATGCCATCGCATTGCTCTATCTCGATGCGCCGTTCCCGGAAAACGTGTTGGCGCAGGTGCGCTCGCACAAGTCGATCGACTCCGCCAAGCGGCTGCATTTCGATGTGGGGATAGCCTGAAATTCGATCGCCCCGTGTGCAGCAGCACGCGGGGCGGTGGAACGTCGCGGCAAGCGACTTCATTCAGCAGCGGATGCCGCCATCTTCCGTCCGCTGTATTCGGCGAGGCTGATGCCACCGAGCACCAGCGCGAGAGCCAGCGCCTGATAGAGCTGGAATGTCTCACCGACAATCAGCACCGATAGCAGCGTACCGAAGATCGGCACCAGATTGATGAACAGGCCGGCCCGGTTGGCGCCGATCAGCTCGTTGCCCCTGATATAGAAGATCTGCGAGATGACCGAAGCACCGATGGCGGTATAGAACGCGACCGCCCAGCCGCGGGCATCGGGGACGATGACCTTGCCGGCGGCAATCTCCCACAGGAAGAAAGGCAGCGATGTGACGAGTGCGGCAACCGACAGCGCCAGCATCAGGCTCTGCCAGCGGATGACCGGCTTCAGCCGCAACCCCACCGAATAGAAGGAGTAGCAAAGCACGGCGACCAGCATGATCGCGTCGCCAAAGTTGAGATCCAGCTTGAGAAGCTGGCGCAGGTCGCCATGGCTCGCCGTCACCGCGACGCCAATGATGGTCAGCACGACGCCAGCTATCTGCACCCGGTTCACCCGCAGGCGAAACAGCACGAAATTGGCGATGATGATCACGATCGGTATCGCCGCCTGCTCGATCGAGACGTTGATCGCCGTCGTGTAGTTGAGCGCCGTGTAGAAGATCGCATTGAAAAAGGCGAAGCCGCAAGCGCCGAGCCCGCCAAGCAGCAACCAGTGCCTGCGCACCACCGGCCAGTCTTGGCGTAGCGTTCCCCAGCCGATCGGCAGCAGGATCAGAACCGCCAGCAGCCAACGTAGGAAGACCAGCGTCATCGGCGAGATATGACCGACCGCCAGCTTTCCCGCCACGGAATTGCCGCCCCACAGCAAGGTGGTGAACAGCAGGAACAGATAGGCGGCTCGATGCATCGTGAACTCCCGGCCAGGCAGAGGGAAATTGACGGTCGGTGTGGGCCTATTGCGACCGCCAGCCCAAGTAAATGATGTCAAAGGGGAAAATTGTTGTGCCTCGGAGCGTTTTGGGCGGCAAAGAGTGGTCGCGCTCGCCGGGTCTTGACGCTATAGAGCGACGTGCGTGCAATTGGACGCTACAAAGTACGCGTCGGAAGGCTTTAATCTCGCGTCGTGCTTTTCCGAAAATCGATTCCGATTTTGGGGGCCGATGCGATAGAGGCCTATCGTTTCGAATTGTTTCAAGCTGCTCGTGCGGCGTCTCAAGGGAAAAGAAATATGGCCAATGTGGTGGTCGTCGGCTCGCAATGGGGCGATGAGGGCAAAGGCAAGATCGTAGACTGGCTGTCGGAGCGCGCCGATGTTGTCGTGCGCTTCCAGGGCGGCCACAATGCCGGCCACACGCTGGTCGTCGACGGCAAGGTCTACAAGCTGTCGCTGCTGCCGTCCGGCGTGGTGCGGCAAGGCAAGCTTTCCATCATCGGCAACGGCGTCGTCTTCGATCCGCACGCTTTCGTCGCGGAGGTTGCGAAATTGAAGGCGCAGGGCGTCGAGGTGACGCCAGACCGCCTGAAAATAGCCGAAAACACCGCGCTTATCCTGTCCTTGCACCGGGAACTGGACGGATTTCGCGAGGACGCCGCTTCCAATTCCGGAACGAAGATCGGCACGACCCGTCGCGGCATCGGTCCCGCCTATGAAGACAAGGTGGGCCGGCGCGCGGTCAGGGTGATGGATTTGGCGGATTTGGAAACGCTGCCCTTGAAGGTCGACAGGCTGCTGACGCACCACAATGCGCTGCGGCGCGGGCTCGGCCATGCCGAGGTCACGCATGAGGCGATCATGAGCGAGCTGATCTCGGTGGCCGACGAGATCCTGCCCTATATGGACCGCGTCTGGAAAATCCTCGACGACAAGCGCCGCGCCGGCGAGCGCATCCTGTTCGAGGGCGCGCAAGGCACGTTGCTCGACATCGACCACGGCACCTATCCGTTCGTCACCTCGTCCAATACGGTTGCCGGTCAGGCCGCCGCCGGGTCGGGTGTTGGGCCGGGCGCCATCGGCTATGTGCTCGGCATCACCAAGGCCTATACGACGCGCGTCGGCGAAGGCCCGTTTCCAACCGAACAGAAGAACGAGATCGGCGAGTTCCTGGGCACGCGCGGCCATGAATTCGGCGTCGTCACCGGCCGCAAGCGGCGCTGCGGCTGGTTCGATGCCGTGCTGGTCCGCCAGGCCGTCGCCGTCAACGGCATCAAGGGCATTGCGCTGACCAAGCTCGATGTGCTCGATGGGCTGGACGAGATCAAGGTCTGTACCGGCTACCGACTCGACGGCGAGGCGATCGATTACCTGCCGGCCAGCCAGGGTGCGCAGGCCCGCGTCGAACCGGTCTACGAGACGCTGGAGGGGTGGAAAGGCACCACTGCCGGCGCGCGCAGCTGGAACGACCTGCCGGCCCAGGCAGTGAAGTACGTCCGCTACATCGAAGAGCTGATCGGCGCGCCGGTCGCACTCCTTTCCACCAGCCCTGAACGGGACGACACGATACTTGTGACCGATCCGTTTCAAGACTAGTTTCTCAGCCTTCCGGGCATTGCGGCTGATTTGCGGGGGCCGGCCCAGAAACAAATGCAGGTCGACTGACGTATGGTAGATTTTGTTCCTATTCTGAAAAAGGCGCTCGATAAACTCGGTGAGCCGTCGGCGGAAGTGCGCGCCAGGGTCTATGACAGGGCCCGTTCGTCAATCGCGAAACAACTCGCAGAGAAGGCCACGATGACGCCTTCCGATGTCGACCGGCAGATGCGTGCACTGGAAGACGCCATCGCCAAAGTCGAGCGGGACTATGCCAAGCCTGCGCCGCCACCCGACCCGCTGGCGGAACTGGAGGACATCTTCTCCTCCATCGACCGCAACAAGAACCAGTCCAGCCATATCCGACAGCCAGCAAAGACGGAGCCGGCATGGCAGCCGGCCAAGACCGAGCCGGCAAAGACGGAGCCAGCAAAGACTGGGCCGGCCTGGCAGCCCACGGCCGCCAAGGCGGCGCCGAACTGGCAAAAGCCGCAGCCCGTCGCTCTTTCTCAGGAGCGCGCTGGTCCGCCGCCGTCCGATATGGATCTTCCGACGGCTGACGGCCAAGACGGCGTTTTTCGGGGCGACGACTTTTCCAACGACGGCGGCCCCGCGGAGGACAGGTTCCAGCGGCTCCATCCTGCCGAGCGCAGGCGCAGCTATGGCGGTGTGATCGCCGCCGCCATTGCCTTGCTCGTCATTGCCGGTGGTGGCTATGGCATCTGGCTGAACAAGGATGCGTTCGGCAGCATGCTCGGCCTCGACTCGACCAAAGCCGTTGCCACCGAACCGCTGGTAAAACCAGCCCCGGCCAAGCCGGAGGCCGATGCGGCGGTACCGGCCGCCGCGCCTCCGACGGAGGCCGGCGAGGGCGCGAAGTTCACGCAGCGCCTGACGCCCGAGGGCCACGAAGTCGATCCCGGCCCCGCGGCCGGGCAGGCGGGCATCGGCGAAGGCGAATCCGTCGCCGCACTGACCACGCCGCCATCGGCCGCACAAGCGCCGACCACCCCGGCACCCGCCGCGCCGGCACCGGCCGCACCCGCCGACAAGCAAGCCACCGCCAATGCTCCAGCAGTCGATGGGTCCGCTGCACCAACTCCCGCGACGCCGCCCGCCAACGGGGCAGCAGCGCCGGCCGATGCTGCAGCGGCCGCCCCGCCGCCCGCGCCGGCAGCGGCCCCGACGGCAGTTCCGCCGCAAGCCGCATTGGCCGTCGGCCAGAAGGCGATCTTCTACGAGGAGCGCACCAGCACCGCTCAAGGCTCGGCCGAGCCCGGCAACATCGTCTGGTCACTGGTGCAGGAATCGCCCGGCGGCGACTTGCCACCCGAGCCGGCGATCCGCGCCGAGGCCACCATTCCAGGCAAGGATATCCAGTTGCGCATGACGATCCGTCGCAACACCGACCAGACGCTGCCGGCCAGCCATATTATCGAGATGATCTTCCTGACGCCTGACGGCTTCGAGGGCGGCGGCGTCGACAACATCCTGCGTGTCGCCATGAAGGGCTCCGAGCAGGATGCCGGAAGCCCGCTGATCGGCATCCCGGCCAAGATCGCCGACGGTTTCTTCCTGGTTGCGCTCAACGATACCAAGGCGGATGAAGACGCCAATCTGACCTTGCTCAGAGGTCAGGACTGGATCGACGTGCCGGTCGTCTACAAGACCGGGCGGCGGGCGCTGCTCACCATGGAAAAGGGCATTCCAGGCGAGAAGGTGTTCGACGAGGCGCTAAAGGCCTGGCAGACAAAGACGGCGGGGTGAGGTCGGCTCACCAGCCCAACGCCTCTCTGGCTCAGAAGCCTTGGAACAGCATGTCGAGCGCGCTCACGATGTCGTCGTGATGGCGAGAAAGATTTCCTTCGGCAACGGGCAATTCAGAGGTCATCAAGGCTGACATGAATTGAGTGACCATGACATGGTCCTTACCGTTGATGGTGAAGATAGGGTTTAGCCGGCGGCCCGGCACTGGGGCCTTATTGGCTGACATCAGCGGGACGACGACCTTCGTGTCGAGCCGTTCCAGAAGGTCGGATTGGACATCGAGAAGGTAACCGTCGCCTTCGGCACTCTGGTAGAAATCATAACGTGCCATCAAAACAGCCGGTGCTTGGCCAGAGGCAAGCCGTTGCGCCTGACATAGTCATTCGAACTGTCGATCGCTTGCTTGTTTTCCTCCTGCCACCGGCGGTTTTTTTCGGCCGAAATCGCCTTGGCGATGCCCTCTTCCGCAGCGCGGGATATATTGATGCCCAACGCCTTGGCATCCTCGATCAATCGGGAGTCGATCGATGTATTAACCGACTTTCTTTGGGTTTTTGGATTCGATTGAAGCATACAGCCGCTCCCATTTATGCGCATAATATAGGCGCATATGAGCGTGCATGCAACCTCTCATCCCTCCATCTCTTCCCTTAGCATCTCGAGTTCCAGCCATTCCTCCTCGAGCGCTGCCAGTGTGACGCGCTCCTTGTCGAGCGCGGCAATCGTCTTCTGGAACGAGGCCGGGTCGCGCTCGTAATAGGCCGGATCGGCGATGTTGTTCTCCAGCCGCGAGATCGAGGCCGACACCGCCTCGATCTTCTTGGGCAGCGATTCCAGCGCGAATTTCTGCTTGAACGACAGTTTCTTCGCCGGGCCCTTCGGCGCGGCCGCTTCGTTCCTGCTTGCCGCCGTCGCTTCACCGGCTTCTGCTTTTGGCCGCGCCCTGCGGTCGTCCAGCCTGGTGCCGCCGCGCTGCCCAAGCATGTCGGAATAGCCGCCGGCATATTCGATCCAGCGGCCGTCACCATCCGGCGCGATGATGCTGGTCACGGTGCGGTCGAGGAAATCGCGATCGTGGCTGACCAGGATCACCGTGCCGGCAAAGCCGGCGACCAGTTCCTGCAGCAGCTCCAGCGTCTCCATGTCAAGATCGTTGGTCGGCTCATCGAGCACAAGCAGGTTTGCCGGCCGCGCCAAAACGCGTGCGAGAATCAGCCGTGCCCGCTCGCCGCCCGAAAGCTCGCGCACCGGCGTGCGCGCCTGTTCCGGCTTGAACAGGAAGTCTTTCATGTAAGAGACGACGTGGCGCTGCTCGCCATTGATAACGAGGTTCTCGCCGCGCCCGTCGGTGAGATACTGCGCCAGTGTCTCCTGCGGGTCGACGGCTTCGCGCTTCTGGTCGAGCGTGGCGATCTCCAGATTTGTGCCGAGCCGCACCGTGCCCGCGTCCGGCTTCAATTCGCCGGTCAGCATCTTCAACAGCGTCGTCTTGCCGGCGCCGTTCGGCCCGACCAGACCGACGCGATCGCCGCGCTGGATGCGGGTCGAGAATCCCTTGACCACGGTCAGATCGCCAAAGCTCTTCTCGATGTTCTTGGCTTCGATCACCAGCTTGCCGGATTCGGCGGCGTCGCTGGCTGTCATCGTCGCCGCACCCTCGGCGCCGCGATGACCACGAAAGCGCTGGCGCATGGTCTGCAACTCACCGAGCCGGCGCATGTTGCGCTTGCGCCGCGCTGTCACCCCATAGCGCAGCCAGTGCTCCTCGCGCACGATCTGGCGACCGAGCTTGTGCTGCTCGCGCTCTTCCTCCTCCAGCACCGTGTCGCGCCATTCCTCGAAATAGCCAAAGCCCTTGTCGAGACGGCGGGTCTGGCCGCGGTCGAGCCAGATTGCGGCGCGTGACACGCGCTCGAGAAAACGGCGGTCATGCGAGATGACGACCAGTGCCGAGGAGGTGCGGGCAAGCTCCTCCTCCAGCCATTCGATGACCGAAAGGTCAAGATGATTGGTCGGCTCATCGAGGAGGAGAATGTCGGGCTCCGGCGCCATGACGCGGGCGAGGGCGGCGCGCCGCGCCTCGCCGCCGGAGAGGTCGTTCGGCCGTTCCTCGCCGGTCAGGCCGAGATGCTCCATCAGATAGGTGGCGCGGTAGGGATCGTCGGCCGGCCCGAGCCCCGCCTCGACATAGGCGCGGACAGTCGCAAAGCCGTCCATGTCGGGCATTTGCGGCAAGTAGCGCACGGTCGCCGAAGGCTGGCGGAAGACTTCGCCGTCCTGCGGTTCGATCAGCCCGGCGGCTATCTTGAGGAGCGTCGACTTGCCAGAGCCGTTGCGGCCGACCAGGGCGATCTTGTCGCCAACTGAGGCCGTCAGGGCGGCACCGTCGAGCAGCGGCGTGCCGCCAAATGTCAGCTTTATCCCGTCGAGATTGAGAAGCGGCGGCGCCATGTCAGCTTTCTGGGCTCAGCTTTCCGGAAAAGGGTAGGGATGCGCGAGCAGCAGCGCACGGCCGCTGGCCAGCGCGATTTCCAGCCGGCCCCTGACCTCGTTGGAAATGGTCAGCGACGAGCCGAACGCAACCTCGACATGGTCGAGCGGCCATTTGGCGCCGGTGACTGTCAGGCCGGCGAGATCCGAAAAGCCGAGCACCGAAAACAGCGTGCCGTCGACATAGTCGAAGCCAGTCTTTCCAGGCAGCAAAGGAATGCCTTCCTGTGCGCCGCTGGTCAAAAGCACTTCCGTTCCGCCTTCCGCCAGCCGGACGCTCAGCGCCAGATGCAGGAAGATGTGGTCGGTGCGTTTGCCGCCGAAGGCGCCTGCGAGCACAAGGCTGGTCGCACCGCGTTCGAGCGCGGCGGCGATAGCGAGTTCACCGTCGGTCTTGTCCTTTTCGGCGGGAAATACCTGCCGTGGCACGGCGGCCAGATCTTCCGGCAAATCGGCAGGCACCGAATCGAAATCGCCGACCCAGAGTTCCGGCCTCAGGCCCAGCATGCGGGCATGACCGATGCCGGCATCGGCGGCGATGACGCGGGAGCCTTCGACCTGGCGGTCGAGCAGCGGCGTGCGGATGAGATCGCCGCCAAGCAGGATGGTGAATGTGCTCATATCTCGTGGCCCTTACCAGCCCTGCCCCGGGAACGGAAGATGAAACGGCAGACGAAACGGAAGGCTGGGCTTTGGATGCCCGGCAAACTTCCGCTTGCGCAGCACTTCGGCCGGGCCTATGTGTCGCAACGCTCTAACGGGGTGCCGGACGCGATTTTCGCGGACCGGCTGAGAGGCAAGACTGCCAACCCGCTGAACCTGATCCGGTTTGTACCGGCGGAGGGATTAGACGTTTCGGACAGCCCGACGCCTCAATTCCTTTCAACGCGAACGAAGGAGGCGCCGATGCGCAGTTTTTTCCACTCTCTTGTCTCAATTGTCCTGCTTGCGGCATCCGCGCTCGCCTTGCCAGGGCAGGCATCGGCACAGGATAGACTGACGGTCTATACCTATGAAAGCTTCACCGCCGATTGGGGTCCGGGACCGGCGGTGAAGAAGGCCTTCGAGGCCGAATGCAGTTGCGTCGTCGAATTCGTCTCGGTCGCCGACGGCGTGGCGCTGCTCAACCGTGTGAAGCTGGAAGGCGCCGCGACCAAGGCCGATATCGTACTTGGCCTCGATACCAATTTGACGGCGGATGCCAAGGCAACCGGCCTGTTTTCGCCGCATGGCGCAATATCGGGCGTCAGTGTGCCGGGCGGCTGGAGCGACGATATTTTCGTGCCGTTCGACTATGGCTATTTCGCCGTCGTCTACGATACCGAAAAACTGAAGAGCCCGCCGAAGAGCCTCAGGGAATTGGTCGAGGGCGATGCCGGAGAGAAGATCGTCATCCAGGATCCGCGCACCTCGACGCCGGGCCTTGGCCTGCTGCTGTGGGTCAAGTCGGTCTATGGCGACAAGGCGCCGGAAGCCTGGGCCAAACTCAAGGCGAAGGTGCTGACGGTAACGCCGGGCTGGAGCGAGGCCTACGGCCTGTTCACCAAGGGCGAGGCGCCGATGGTGCTGTCCTACACCACCTCGCCGGCCTACCACATGGTCGCCGAAAACACCGAGCGCTACCAGGCGGCGTCCTTCGAGGAGGGCGAATATCTGCAGATCGAGGTTGCGGGGATCACCACCAAGGGTGCGAAGAACCCGCTGGCAGAAAAGTTCATTGCCTTCATGACCGGACCGAAATTCCAGGATGTCATTCCCGAAACCAACTGGATGTTCCCGGCCGGCAAAACCGACAAGCCGCTCAACCCGGCGTTCGACAAGCTGGTCAAGCCGACCAAGACCTTGCTGTTCAGCCCGGAAGACGTCGCGGCCAACCGCAAGGCCTGGGTCGATGAGTGGCTTGCGGCGATGAGCAAGTAGGGCTCAAGCCTCGTCGGATGTTTACGCCAAGCCACCCCCCTCTGGCCTGCCGGCCATCTCCTCCTCAAGGGGGGAGATCGGCAGCTTTGTCGCCTCTCCTCGTCCTGCCACTTGTGAGATTGGCGAAGGCGGCTGAGTGCGCAATCTCCCCCCTTGAGGGGGAGATGGCCGGCAGGCCAGAGAGGGGTGGGCTCGGCCATTGTCAGGTATTTCCTTCGATCAACGCCTGTCTCGGGTAGCGCGACATGCGTACGCGTCATCCGGCCGATCCCCGCGTCACTGCCGGCATCGTCGCGCTCGCCGCCATCGCGCTGCTGATCGGCGGTGCATTCGCCGGGCTCGTCGTCGAAGCCACACGCGACCTGTCCGGCGCCGCCGCCGCTTTCGATTCCTATCTCTTGCGCGTCGTCCGTTTCACGCTCTGGCAGGCTCTGCTGTCGACCCTGCTCTCCGTTGCACCGGCGCTGTTCGTCGCGCGCGCCCTGTCGCGGCATCCGCGTTTTTTCGGGCGAGGCTTCATCCTCCAGCTTTTCGCCGTGCCGCTGGCGCTGCCGGCCATTGTTGCCGCACTCGGTGTCTTGGCACTCTATGGCCGCGCCGGGTATTTCGCCGGCACGCTCGGCGCGATTGGCGGCCAGAGCTGGCCCGGCATCTATGGCCTGTCGGGCATACTCGTCGCCCATGTCTTCTTCAACCTGCCGCTGGCGACGCGGCTGTTCCTGGAGGCGTTGCAGACCGTGCCGGCCGACCAATGGCGGCTGGCGAGCCAGCTTGGCATGGGTGCTGCGCCGGCCTTCCGGCTGATCGAATGGCCGCCGCTGCGTGCGGCCTTGCCGGGCGTTGCCGGGCTCGTTTTCATGCTGTGCATCACCTCCTTCACCATCGTGCTTACGCTCGGCGGCGGACCCAGCGCGACGACGCTGGAGGTTGCCATCTACCAGGCGCTGCGTTTCGACTTCGACCCGGCGCGGGCTGTGACGCTGACCCTGCTGCAGATTGCCCTGACCTTCGTCGTCGTGCTGGCCTTGACGCGGCTCGGCGCCAATATGGTAGGGGATGCCAATCTGCCGGTGGCGCCGCGCCGGTATTTTTCAGCCGGTGCGGCCGAGACCGTGCTGAACGCATTGGCGATCGGGCTGGCACTGCTGTTTGTCGCCGGGCCGATGGCGGCCACGTTGGCAGCCGGGCTTGGCGCCGATCTCGGCCGCCTGGCCGGCGAGAGCGCGGTGCGGCAAGCGACGGCGACCAGTGCCGTGCTCTCCCTCCTATCGGCGCTGCTCTCTGTGGCGTTGTCGCTGTCGCTGGTCATGGCGCGCCGGGCGCTGGCGCTCACCCGGCGGCAGGGCCGGCGGACACTGCTCGAACATCTGGCCGACACCGGTGCGGGGTTCGTCCTGGTGGTGCCGCCCATCGTCATCGGCGCCGGCTGGTTCCTGCTCTTGCGCACCGTCGGCGATGTCTTTGCGATCGCCCCTGTCATGGTCGTTACGGTCAATGCGGTGATGGCGATGCCGTTCGCCATCCGCGCCATTCGCCCTGCCTATGACGCGGCGAGCGAACGCCACGAACGGCTCTGCGCACAGCTTGGTATCTTGGGCTGGAACCGGTTGCGGCTGGTCGACTGGCCGTCGCTGCGGCGGCCGCTCGCCACCGGCTTCGCGTTCGCCATGGCGCTGTCGCTCGGCGATCTCGGCGTCATTGCGCTATTCGGCAGCGATTCCGTGCAGACCTTGCCCTATCTGCTGCTGGCGCGCATGGGCAGTTACCGCACCGAGGATGCGGCCGGCCTGGCGCTGCTGCTCGGCCTTGTCTGCCTGGCGCTGGTGTTGGCCGCAGACTGGCTGGGAAGGAGGGAGAAATCATGATGCCGATCAGCCCGGAACGGTCCATTTCCGTCGAAAAAGGCGCGGCCGTGCGGCTCGATAATGTCTCGTTCAGCTATGGTGAAACGCCGCTTATATTCGATGTCGATTTCCCGGCGTCGGAAATCACCGCCATCATGGGGCCGAGCGGTTCGGGAAAGTCGACGCTGCTCAATCTGGTGGCCGGCTTCGAGACGCCGCGGTCGGGCCGCGTGCTGATCGGCGGCGCCGACGTCAGCACTGCGCCGCCATCAGCGCGGCCGGTATCGATGGTGTTCCAGGAAAACAACCTGTTTGCCCATCTGTCCCTCGAGCAGAATGTCGGGCTCGGCCGCTCGCCTTCGCTCAGGCTGAGCGACGCTGACCGCGCCGCAATCGCCGCAGCGCTGAAGCGCGTCGGCCTTGCCGGCAAGGAAAGCCGGCTGCCGCGCGAACTCTCCGGCGGCGAGCGGCAGCGCGTCGCGCTCGCCCGTGTCCTGGTGCGCGACCGGCCGGTGTTGTTGCTCGACGAGCCGTTCGCTTCGCTCGGACCGGCACTGCGCGACGACATGCTCGACCTGGTGGCCGACGTCCATTCGGAGCAGTGCATGACGGTGCTATTCGTCACGCACCAGCCGGACGATGCGCGCCGTATCGGCCAAAACATGGTTTTCCTGGATGGTGGCACGGTTGCCGCGACGGGCACCGCGGCCGATTTTTTCGTCGGGGCTGGACCGGAGGCATTCCGACGCTATATCGGCTCGGGTCCGTTTGCGGTTGGATCACGAGATGTTGCCCGGAAGCGGACATAATTTATGGTCAAACCGGCGGAAGGCGAAGCGGCGCTTGCTTGCCATGGTCGAGGTAGTGTGGCTAGGTCCGCCAGGAGCTGGTCCGGCCTAGACCGTGATTTGCCCTTGCTGCCTCGCATCTGTCGGACGCACGAAGGACGCCGTAGCACTTGATTTGCGCGTGATGCTTTCCGGAAATCGCGCCCGATTTTCGCGGTCACGTGCCAGGACTTGAAAGGAAGCCGATCTGCCGACCGGCATCGACAATCGGAGGGTGAAACCGCTGGCGCGCTTTCTGGCGCTGGCCGGTCTCGCCGTGGCGCTGGCAAGCTGCCAGATGTTCACGCCTCCCGACGTGCAGGAATCAGGCTTTCAGCCCTCAGACAAGCCGATCACGGTCGACAATGTCGCCGCCAACGGCAAGCTCGCTCAACTGGCGAAGGCGCAGCACCCGCGCATCCTCGCCACCTATGGCGGCGAATATTCCGACCCCAAGCTCGAGCGCATGGTGGCCAAGATCGTCGGCAGACTGACCGTGGTGTCGGCCAACCCAACCCAGACCTACCGCATCACCATCCTCAACTCGCCCAACGTCAATGCCTTCGCGCTGCCGGGCGGTTATCTCTACATCACCCGCGGCCTGCTTGCGCTGGCCAACGATTCGGCCGAGCTTGCCGCCGTCATTGCGCATGAGATGGGCCACGTTACGGCCAACCACGGCCTGCAGCGCCAGCAACTGGAAGCCGAGGAGGGGTTGGCGACCAAGGTCGTTTCGGATGTGCTCGGCGACAACCCGACGGCCAAGGCGGCACTGATCCGCGGCAAGCTGAGGCTGGCCCAGTTCTCGCGCAATCAGGAGCTGGAGGCCGACGCAATCGGCATCAAGTCGATCGGCGAAGCCGGTTTCGATCCCTACGCCGCCGGCCGCTTCCTGCAGTCGATGTCGGCCTATACCGATTTCCGCTCGATCAGCGGCGCTACCGACGCCAGCCTCGACTTCCTGGCGACGCACCCCAACACGCCGCAGCGTATCGATCTCGCGCAGCGCCACGCCCGCCAGTTCGGCGCGCCCGGTGTCGGGTCGCGCGACCGCGATTCATTTCTTGCCGGCGTAGACGGGCTGCTTTACGGCGACACGCCGGAGGAAGGCTATGTGCGCGGCGAAACCTTCCTGCATCCTGGCCTCGGCGTGTCGTTCTCGGTGCCCAACGGCTTCATCATCGACAATTCGGCGGCGGCGGTGACGGCGACCGGCCCGGGCGACATGGCGATCCGCTTCGACGGCGTTTCGATCGACAAGAACCGCTCGCTGACCGACTACATCCGCAGCGGTTGGGTTGCCGGCCTCGACGACAGCAGCGTGCGCCAGGAGACGATCAACGGCAACGAAGCGGCAACCGCGCATGCCGGCGCCGATGGCTGGCAATTCGATATTGCGGTGATCCGCGCCGGCGGCCAGGTCTACCGCTTGCTGACCGCGGCACCTTCGGCCAGCACCTCGCTGAGCACGGTGGCGCGCTCGGTCAGCGGCTCGTTCCGCATCCTGAGTGCTGCCGAGAAGGCGGCGTTGAAGCCGCTGCGTATCCGCATCGTCACGGTGCAACCCGGCCAGACAATGGGCTCCCTGGCCGCACAGATGGTCGGCGTCGACCGCAAGCTGGATTTGTTCAGGGTGCTCAACGCGCTGTCGCCGGGTGCCGCGGTTTCGGCCGGCGACAAGGTCAAGATCGTCACCGACAAATAGCAGCCGACGCGATTCAGGCTGCGAGAAATTCCGGATTCTGCTTTACCAGCGCCGCCTTGAGCTTTTCCATGGCGCGCGCCTCGATCTGCCGGACACGTTCCTTGGAGATGCCGAGCGTCTCGCCGAGCGCTTCGAGCGTCGCGCCCTCGTCGCTCAGCCGGCGTTCCTCGATAATCCTGAGCTCGCGCGCATTGAGAGCGCCGAGTGCCGTCTTCAGCCAGACAGAGCGGCGTTCGACGTCGATCGTATCGCCGACGACCTCATCGGGCAGCGGGTCATCCGAAACCAGGAACTCCATCCGCTCGGTTGCGCCCGCATCGTCGGCTAGCGGTGTGTTGAGCGAGCTGTCCGGCGCCGAAAGGCGGGAATCCATCATCGCCACATCGGCCTCCGATACCCCGAGAGCCGCCGACACTTCGCGGTAGAGCGTGGCATTCGACATCTGCTCGGCGCCGTTTGCCAGGCGGGCGCGCAGACGCCGCAGGTTGAAGAACAGCGCCTTTTGCGCCGAGCTAGTGCCGCCGCGCACGATCGACCAGTTGCGCAGGATATAGTCCTGCATCGAGGCGCGAATCCACCAAGTCGCGTAGGTCGAGAACCGGACCTCGCGCTCGGGCTCGAAACGGGCCGCTGCCTCCAGCAGCCCGACATGGCCTTCCTGGATCAGGTCGCCCAGCGGAAGGCCGTAGTGGCGAAACCGCGACGCCATGGAAATGACCAACCGCATATGCGCGACGGTGATGCGGTGCAGCGCGTGCTGGTCATTGTTTTCCTTCCAGCGCAGCGCCAGGAGATGCTCTTCGTCACGTTCCAGATAAGGGGCTTTCATCGCCGCGCGAACCATGGTCCGTCCTGCACTGTCTTCCATCATGCCGCGCTCCTGCTCCAGGCGTTGCGGTGCGATCGAATCGTGAGTTGGCGCCGATGGTTGAAATGGCGGCGCCGCGCCCTACAACAGCGAAGAACGTGCCATGCGGGGGAATGTTCCCCCGGACTGTCATGTCGATTGCGCTGTTCCAGGCGATTCGCCACCGGCCTTGACTCAGCCGGATGGCGCCCGGAGATGCTGGTTGAGAATTGGATTTCAAGGGCGCGAGATTTTTGAAATTTAGTTTCTTATTCTGGCATCGCGCATCTGTCATTTTCCGGCACTCGCAATGACGCCGGACATCGGCCGAGGACGGGATCACAGAAAAATGAAATGGCTCAAATCGCTCATCATCGCCGGAACGCTGCAGGTTCTGGCCATCGCCGCCGGTCACGCCGGCGCCAATCTCGACCAGATCAAGCAGTCCGGCGTCTTCAAGGTCGGCACGGAAGGAACCTATGCGCCCTTCACCTATCATGATGCTTCCGGCGCGCTGGTTGGCTTCGACGTCGAGATCGCGCGGGCCATCGCCGAGCGCCTCGGCGTCAAAGCCCAGTTCCTCGAAGGCAAATGGGACGGGCTGATCGCCGGTCTCGATGCCAACCGCTACGATGCCGTCATCAACGAGGTCGGCATCACCGAGGCGCGCAAGGCCAAATATGATTTCTCCGATCCTTACATCGCCTCCAAGGCGGTGCTGATCGTGCGCGGCGACAACACCGACATCAAGGGTTTCGCCGATCTCAAGGGCAAGAAGGCGGCGCAGTCGTTGACCTCGAATTTCGGCAAGCTGGCTGAAACCAACGGCGCCGAGCTCGTCGGCACCGACGGCTTCGACCAGTCGATCCAGCTGCTTCTTACCGGCCGCGCCGACGCCACCATCAACGACAGCCTGTCCTTCCTCGACTTCAAGAAGCACAAGCCCGACGCCAATGTGAAGATTGCCGCGCAGGAAGAAAACGCCGACTATTCCGGCGTCATCGTACGCAAGGGCGATCCGGAACTGGTGGCCGCCATCAATAAGGCGCTGGCCGACATCAAGGCCGACGGCACCTACCAGAAAATCGCCGACACCTATTTCGGCCAGGACGTTTCGAAGTAAAACGGCTTTCTCGTGTGGGCCGAACGCCGGCCCGCGTCGTTCATATCGCGGCGAGCTGTCTTTTGACGGCCCGCCGCTTTCGCGTGATATGAGCGACGGCAATCTGGCAAGGAGGAGCCTTCGTGCCGCACTGGCTGCAATTGATGCTGGAATCCCTGCCTACGCTGCTGTGGGCTGCACTGATCTTCACCGTGCCGTTGACGCTGCTGTCGTTTGCATTCGGTCTTGTCCTAGGCCTGGTTGTGGCGCTTGTCCGGCTGTTCGGTCCCAAACCGCTGGTCGCCGTGGTCCGCTTCTACGTCTGGATATTCCGCGGCACGCCGCTTCTCGTGCAACTGTTCCTTATCTTCTACGGCCTGCCATCGGTCGGCATCCTGCTCGACGCCTTTCCGGCAGCACTGATCGGCTTCACCTTGAACATCGGTGCTTATTCGTCGGAAATCATCCGCGCCGTCATCGGTTCGGTGCCCAAGGGCCAGTGGGAAGCGGCCTATTCGATCGGCATGACCTGGGCCCAGGCAATGCGGCGCACCATTCTTCCACAGGCGGGGCGCGTCGCCGTGCCGCCGCTGTCCAACACCTTCATCTCGCTGGTCAAGGACACTTCGCTCGCCGCCGCCATCACCGTGCCGGAGATGTTCCAGGCAGCGCAGCGCATCGTCGCCACCACCTATGAGCCGCTGATCCTCTATGTCGAGGCAGCGGCCCTCTATCTGGTCATGAGCTCCGTGCTGTCGGCCTTGCAGGCGCGGCTGGAAACGCGGCTCAACCGTTATGGCGGCTTCCTGGAGGCGCGCGCATGATCGGCCTCACCAACATCGAAAAGCGTTTCGGCGACAATTTGGTGCTGAAGGGCGTCACCGTCACCATCGAGGAAGGCAGCGTCACGGCGCTTGTCGGGCCGTCGGGCGGAGGGAAGAGCACGCTTTTGCGCTGCATCAACCTGCTCGAGCTGCCGACTTCAGGCACGGTACGGATCGGCGACGATGCACTCGAATTCCACCCCGGCGGCAGGGTCTCGACCAGGGATATCCAGCGACTGCGGCTGCAGACCGGCATGGTGTTCCAGAATTTCCAGTTGTTTCCGCATCGCACCGCGATCGAGAACATCATGGAGGGGCTGGTGACGGTGCTGAAATGGCCCAAGGAAAGGGCGCGCGAACGGGCGCTGGCCCTGCTCGAAAAGGTCGGCATGGCGCACAAGGCCGACGCCTGGCCGGCGACGCTGTCAGGTGGCCAGCAGCAGCGCGTGGCGATTGCCCGGGCGCTGGCGCCTTCGCCGAAGGTCCTGCTCTGCGACGAGCCGACCTCGGCACTCGATCCGGAACTGGCGCAGGAGGTGGTCGACGTGCTCGGCAAGCTCGCCAGCGAGGGCACGACCATGGTGATGGCGACGCATGACCTGCGGCTCGCCTCCAAGATCGCGCGGGAAGTGGTGTTCCTCGATGCCGGCAACATCGTCGAACAAGGCCCGGCCGCGGTGCTGTTCAGCAACCCGGAACGCCAGCGGACCAAGCGGTTCATTGCCACGCTGAAGCACGAGGCGGAAAGGGAGGGCGGCGAAGGTTAGATATGCCCGTCGCCGGTCAGCTAAGACAAAAAAACCCGGCGCAAGGCCGGGTTTTTCTGAATTCGAAAGCAAAAAAGCTCAGGCGGCTTCTTCCTGCTCGGCTTCCTCGTTGTCGGCCTTGGCGCCGCGCTTCGGGCCCTTGTTGAGGTTCACCTCGATGAGGCGCACCGCTTCGGTCTCCGACATGCGGTTGACGGCCGCGATCTCGCGGGCCATGCGGTCAAGCGCCGCCTCGTAGAGCTGGCGCTCGGAATAGGACTGCTCCGGCTGGTTATCGGCGCGGTAAAGGTCGCGCACCACTTCCGAGATCGAGATCAGATCGCCGGAGTTGATCTTGGCATCATATTCCTGGGCGCGGCGTGACCACATGGTGCGCTTGACGCGGGCGCGGCCCTGCACGACCTTCAGCGCGCGCTCGACATAATCCTCTTCCGACAGCTTGCGCATGCCGATCGAGGTCGCCTTGGCGACCGGCACCTTGAGGCGCATCTTGTCCTTCTGGAAGTCGATGACGAACAGCTCCAGCTTGTGGCCCGCGACTTCCTGCTCATCGATCGAGACGATCTGGCCGACACCATGCGCCGGATAGACGATGTACTCGCCGGTCTTGAAACCGTGGCGCGCTGCGGTGGACTTCTTCTGCGGGGTGATCGTTGCCATTACGCCCTGAACTCCTTGTTGTGGTACCGGCATCGTGCCGGCCCGAACTCGTGCGACCGGGGTGACCGGTCCTTAGCCACACAACGATGAACTCACCGGAAAGGCCAGGACCGGCAAATCGCAACATTGCGACCGCCTGCCCCAGATCGCTCTGGTCCGGATTGAGAAATTCACCTTTCAGTGATTTGGGGCGTTTGCGCCATAAATCGACGTTGTGTCACCGGCATGTTTGGTTGATATAACACAAAAAGTCGGAAGAATCAAGGTTTTGCTGCACGCGCGAAGGCCACGCGCCGTCGCCGCCTGTCAAGGCAGTTAATGTATCACGTCTGTTACGCGGCGTCAGGCCGCCGCAGCCGGCAGGCTCGTCAGTCGCCTTCGCCGGGCTCGGCGGAGAAATATTTCTCGAACTTGCCAGTTTCGCCATCGAAATTTTTAGCGTCGGCCGGCGGCTCCTTCTTGGCGGTGATGTTGGGCCATTTGTCGGCATATTCGGTGTTGATCTGCAGCCATTTGTCGAGGCCCGACTCGGTGTCGGGCTTGATCGCGTCGGCCGGGCATTCCGGTTCACAGACGCCGCAATCGATGCACTCGTCCGGGTGGATGACGAGCATGTTCTCACCTTCGTAGAAGCAGTCGACCGGACAGACCTCGATGCAGTCCATGTATTTGCATTTTATGCAATTGTCGGTCACGACATAGGTCATTGGTCGGCTCCGGGACGTCCCATTTTATTGGGCTTTTTTGGTGAGGTAACGCCTTTGTCCGCTGGTGGCAAGGGCGGCCCCTGCCAGCGGTGCCGCGGTTTCCGGAATGGAATTCCGGAAGGCCGGCAAAGCGGGCGTTCGACCTTGCTCAATCGTCGCCGAGCAGGTGGTCGGTCTGGCGGCGTTCCTTCTTCGTCGGGCGACCGCTGCCGGCCTCGCGCAACGGCGGCACCGCATCCGGAAGCGCCTCGCCCTTGGGCGCGGGGGGCGGCGACATGTCCTCGTAGAGCAGGCGGGCCTCTTCGGCCGGGCCACGCCGTACGCCGGTGCCAAGGACTTTCCAGACGAAGATCCGCCGCTCCAGCGTGATGGTCAAAACGTCGCCCGGCCGGACCGTATCGGAGGCCTGCGCTGCTTTGTCGCGATTGATGCGGACGCGTCCGGCGACGACCAGCTTGGCTGCCAGCGTGCGCGATTTTACCGCGCGCGAGAAGAACAGCCACTTGTCGATGCGCTGGCGGGCATCAGTGACCATTGGACGAGCAGCCTACTTCTTCAGCTGGTCGCGCAACGCGGCGAGCTTGGCGAAGGGCGAGTCCGGATCGAAGCGGACCGGGCGTTCCTCACGCGGCTTTGGCTGGAAGGCGGGCTTTGCGCCTTGGGCGCCGCCTTTGCCGTCCTGTCGGCCAGCCTTCCAGTCGGGCCGGTTTTCGCGCCGGTCCGGGCGTTCACCTTGCGGCTTGCCGGCGCGCTGTTCTGCCGCCTCGCCTTGCGGCCTGGGCTTGAACTTGCTGCGATCGAAGCGCGGCTTGCCGGCGCCGTCGCGCTGGTCGTGGCGCCCCTGACGGGCGGGCCGGTCGCCCGGCGTCGGTTGCCCGCCGGCATCTGCCGGCGCATCGCTGCGGCTGTCCGGCCCAGCTTGACCATTGCGCGCGCGATTGTCCCGATGATTGTCCCGGGGGCGGTTGTCATGCTGGCGATGACGCGGGCGCTGGTCGAAACGACCCTGCCGCCATAACAGGACAGGTTTTGGCTCCTCCGCTTCTGGAGCAGCTTCGCCGGAGACGGCTTCCGCCGTCGCTGCAGGTTCGGCCGGCGATGCTTCCGTAGTGTCGGAAACCGGCGGTTCTGCCGATGCCGCAGCCTCAGTTTCCGCCCCAAGTTCCGCCCTTGGCTCGGCCGCTGGTTCCGCAGGCGCTTCAGCAGTCGCCTCCGCGGCGGGCCGGGTCTCTTGCGTGACTTCTGCCGCAGCTTCAGGGGCTGGAGCTTCCGCGACAGGCTCTGCCGTCGCTTCGGTCACAGCTTCGGCCGCCGCCTCCGCAACAGGAGCCGCATCCGACACAGGTTCCGAAGCCTCCGCCGGCGGCTCTGCCGCGGCAGATGCTTCCGCCATCCTCGCCTGCTCGACTCGCGCAGCCTCTTCCGCCGCCTGCTTTGCAGCGGCAGCTTCACGCGCGGCATTGTCCTGTGCTTCGAGCCGCGCCTTGACCTCGGCCGCCGGTTTGGCATCGGCGCGATAGCCGAGTCCCTTCAGGATTTCTTCCATGTCGTCGGCGGTGGCGCCGAGAATCGACATCATCGGCGGCGTCACCATGAAGGACTGACCGTCATAGGCGCCGTCGGGGCGAGGGCCGAGGCCCGGCTTCCAGTTGGTCGCCGGCCGGATCAGGTCGGCCAGCCGTTCGAGAATATCGACGCGTACAGCACGCCGGCCAAGATTGCGGTAGCCGGCAAGCTTGTAGAAGGTCTTGTCGAAGGTCGGATCGATGACCACCGAGGTGCGGCCGGAGGCCAGTGCGTGAACGACATCGCCGAAGCCGGGCTTGTCCTTGCCGTCGTTTCTCAGCGCCCACAGCAGCGTTATCAGCCCCGCCGGCGCCGGTTTGATCAGCGCCGGCACGAAGACATGGTAGGCGCCGAAGCGCACTCCGAGACGGCGAAGCGCCGCGCGGCCTTCCTGGTCGAGGGATTTCATCTCGTCGGCGATGTCGCGACGGTTGATGAGGCCGAAATGCTCGACGAGCTGGAAAGCAATGCCGCGGCCGATGCCGGTGATCTGCTCCGCATTCTTGAGGTCGACCAGCGGCTTCAGCAGGGATTCGATCTGGAAGTTGACGAAGCGCTCGGCGCGCGCCGCAACCTTGTCGCGTGCCGGGCCGGTGAGTTGCTCGTCGGCGAGCAGAACGAGACGCGGCTTCAAAGCGTCTTCGCCGGCAACCAGCGTGCCGATCGGTGCGCCGATCCAGCGCAGCGTGCCATCCGAACCCAGCGCAATGTCGCCATTGGCAGAGGCGCCGAACCGCTCGGCCCGCGCTTCGAACTCGGCGGCAAGCGCCTTCTGCGCCGCCGCCCGCACCGCCTTGGCATCCTCGCCGCCGGCGCTCTGGTCGGCGGTGAAGCGGAAACCCTGCAGCTCGCCGACGTGATGGCCTTCGACGAGGACGGTTCCGGTTGGGCTGATTTCGGCTTCAGGCATCGTGTTTTCTCTAAGGCGCCGCATGAGGACGGAAGTCCTGCGGTCTACAAAACGTTTCGTCAACCGCTCATGCAGCGCATCCGACAATCTGTCTTCGATTTCGCGCGTCTTTTCCTGCCAGTGTGCCCGATCGGCCAGCCAGCCGGGCCGGTTGGAGACGAAGGTCCATGTGCGGATCTGGGCAATCCTGTGCGATAGCGTGTCGATGTCGCCTTCGGTGGTGTCGGCACGGCGCACCTGCTCGGCCATGTAGTTCTCGTCGACATGGCCGTGCCTGGCAAGGTCCATGTAGATGGAGGCGATCAAGTCGGCGTGCTGGGCCGGCGCGATCTTCCTGTAGTCGGGCAGCGCGCAGGCTTCCCACAGCAGCGCCACGCGTCTGGCATCGGTGGTGAGTGCCCGGACGTCCTCGTCGCGCGACAGATGCTCGAGCGCCTGCGCGTCTACTGCCGGCAGCGCGCGCGTCAGGCCTTCGACCGGGGCGTTGGTCTCGATCGAGCGCTTCAGCGCATCGAGGTTGGCGAAATCGAAATGCGCGGTACGCCACTGCAGCACTTTCACCGGATCGAAATCATGCGCCTCGATCTTGTTGACCAGTTCATCATCCAGCGGATCGACCTGGCCGGTGACGCCGAAGGTGCCGTCGCGCAGATGCCGGCCGGCCCGGCCGGCAATCTGGCCGAGCTCGGCCGCCGTCAGGTTGCGGTACTGGTAGCCGTCGAATTTGCGGTTCTGGGCGAAGGCGACGTGGTCGAGGTCGAGGTTGAGGCCCATGCCGATGGCGTCGGTGGCGACGAGGTAGTCGACGTCGCCCGACTGGAACAGCGCCACCTGGGCGTTGCGGGTGCGCGGGCTGAGTGCGCCGAGCACGACGGCGGCACCGCCCTGCTGGCGGCGGATCAGCTCGGCGATGGCATAGACCTCGTCGGCCGAGAAGGCGACGATCGCGGTGCGCCGCGGCAGGCGGGTCAGCTTCTTCGAGCCGACATAGGCAAGATGCGACAGGCGTGGCCGGGTCACCACCGACACGCCCCGCAGCAGGCGCTGCAGGATGCCGTGCATGGTGGCCGCACCCAGCAGCAGCGTCTCCTGGCGGCCGCGTAGATGCAGGATGCGATCGGTGAAGATGTGGCCGCGTTCGAGATCGCCGGCGAGCTGGACCTCGTCGATGGCAACGAAGGCGGCGTCGGTCTCGCGCGGCATCGCTTCCACGGTGCAGACCGAGTATTTCGCGCCAGCCGGCTGGATCTTTTCCTCGCCGGTGATGAGCGCAACCTTATGGGCGCCGACCTTCTCGCAGACGCGCGTATAGACCTCGCGGGCAAGCAGCCTGAGCGGCAGGCCGATGACGCCGCTTTCGTGCGCCACCATGCGTTCGATGGCGAGGTGGGTCTTGCCGGTGTTGGTCGGGCCGAGCACGGCCGTCACGTCTCGACCCGACAGGATCAGCGGTTCAGTGTGTTTCGGATAGATGTTCATCGGCCTGGAAATAAGGCTCTCTGCCTCGCATTGTCGGGAGCGCGCCCATATTGGCCGCGTATGACAGGCGACACATAGGGATTTCGGGCACGAAGCGAAAGCGGAATATGCCGAGGGCAGGCCGATTGGTTGGTTCGAAGCCAGAAAATCTGTTCCCGATTAACAGTTGGAACGAGTCTGGAACGAATCAGCGACGAATCACTGACTCACGCTGATTCAGGGTTTGTTCACGGCTACATCTGGGTTTTCTGTCGGCGTACCTCACCACATGCTGAATCACGGAAACTGGCCCGATTTATGCAGGCGGCATCCACGCGAGCACTGCGGTTAACCTCTGCCGGTGAATGGTCGTGGCTGGCCAATCTGCTTCGCACAACATTATGCAATTATTGATGTTTCCTAACGCGCTTTAATCATTTCGAGGGTGTTTTCAGCTCTCGCCGTTAACGTTCCGCTCAAAGCCGGAACGAATCGGCGACGAATCAGAGATAGCCGAAGTTTCTTGGTTTGTTCACCGCAGCATGTTGTGTTGTGAACAGCTTTTCCACCTAGAATCCACAGGCTGCCGGGCGGTTTTTGCACAGGCTGCGAGTTTGCCGTTAACCTTTGCGTGCCGGATTGGGGCAGCGTGCTGCATCGAGATCTTGCAACGGGAAGACCGCTATAGAAACGGGCCGTTTTGCAGGCCCGTTCGTCCAAGCGCGTATCTGTCTCAACGTAAAGATAAACGATCAGGCGATGTACTGGCCGCCATTGGCTGATATGGTCGAGCCGGTGATGAAACCGGCATCGTCGGAAGCGAGGAAGACGACGCAGCGCGCGATTTCCTCCGGCTCGCCGAGACGGCCGACCGGGATGTGCGGGATGACGCGCTCGTTGAGGACCTTCTCGTCCATTGCCTTGACCATCTCGGTGGCGATGTACCCGGGGCAAATGACGTTGACGGTGATGCCGGCGCGCGCGCCTTCCTGGGCCAGTGCCTTGGTGAAGCCGATATCGCCGGCCTTCGAGGCCGAATAATTGACCTGGCCGGCCTGGCCTTTCTGGCCGTTGATCGAGGAGATGGTGATGATGCGACCGAACTTGCGGTCGCGCATGCCGCCCCACAACGGATGCGTCATGTTGAAGACGCCGGAAAGGTTGGTGTCGAGGACCTCTTTCCATTGCTCGCGCGTCATCTTGTGGAACATCGCGTCGCGAGTGATGCCGGCATTGTTGACCAGCACCGAGACGGGACCGAGATCGGCTTCGATCTGTTTGATGCCGGCGGCGCAGGCCTCGTAGTCGGCGACCGACCATCTATAGACCGGGATGCCGGTCGCGGCCTTGAACTTTGCCGCCGCTTCCTCATTGCCGGCGTAGTTTGCGGCGACCGAATAGCCGGCGCTTTTCAAGGCGACCGATATCGCCGCGCCGATGCCGCGCGACCCGCCTGTGACGATTGCAACCTTTGTCATGCGTTTCCCTCCCAGAGTGAATGGTGAATGGTGAATGGTTATTGCGTAAGCCCTCCGATCTTCCATTCACCATTCACCATTCACAATTTGCCATTCATCCCATTGCTTCCACGCACATGGCAACACCCATGCCGCCGCCGATGCACAGCGTGGCAAGGCCTTTCTTGGCACTTCTGCGGCGCATCTCGTAGACCAGCGTGTTGAAGATGCGGGCGCCCGAGGCGCCGACCGGATGGCCGATGGCGATGGCGCCGCCATTGACGTTGACGATGGCCGGATCCCAGCCCATGTCCTTGTTGACGGCGCAGGCCTGCGCGGCAAAGGCCTCGTTGGCTTCGACCAGATCGAGGTCGCCGACCGACCAGCCGGCCTTGGCCAGCGCCTTGCGCGAGGAGGGGATCGGTCCCGTCCCCATGATCTGCGGGTCGACACCGGCGGTCGCCCAGGAAACGATACGCACCAGCGGTGTGATGCCGCGCCTTGCGGCTTCCGCTTCGGTCATCAGCACCACGGCGGCGGCACCGTCGTTGATGCCGGAAGCATTGGCAGCAGTCACCGTGCCTTCCTTATCGAAGGCGGGCTTGAGCTTGGTCATGGCATCGATTGTCGCGCCGTGGCGGATGTATTCATCCTGGTCGACTACGGTGTCGCCCTTCCTGCCCTTGACTGTAAAGGCAACGATCTCGTCCTTGAATTTCCCGGCTTTCTGCGCGGCCTCGGCCTTGTTCTGGGAAGCCAGTGCGAACTGGTCCTGGTCGTCGCGGGTGATCTGGAACTGGCGGGCGACGTTCTCAGCGGTGTTGCCCATATGATAGCCATAGAAGGCATCGGTCAGGCCGTCCTTGATCATGGTGTCGATCAGCTTGAAATCGCCCATCTTGACGCCACCGCGCAGATGCTGTGCATGCGGAGCCATCGACATCGATTCCTGGCCGCCGGCAACGATGATCCTCGCGTCGCCCTGGGCGATCTGCTGCATGCCGAGCGCGATGGCGCGCAAGCCCGAGCCGCAGAGCTGGTTCAGGCCCCAGGAGGTCGCCTCCTGCGGTACGCCGGCAGCCATTGCCGCCTGCCGCGCCGGGTTCTGCCCTTGAGCCGCGGTCAGGATCTGGCCGAGGATGACCTCGTCCACCTCCTTGCCGTCGACGCCGGCACGGACCAGCGCTTCCCTGACGGCGACGGCACCCAATTCATGGGCTGGGGTGTTGGCGAAGGCGCCGTTGAAGGAGCCGACGGGCGTGCGCGCTGCACTGGCGACAACGATGGCGTTGGAAGCGGACATATTCTTCTCCAGGCTTTCGGGGAACGATTTCGGGTGCCGTCGGGGACTTTTCTTGCCCTTTCCACAACCCGAGTCAAACCCGAAATGGGCATGGCGTTCCTCCGCGGCAAGCAGGCCGCGCGTCGCTGCGATGACGGCCCATCCGTGCTGCGCAGCATAAAATGGTCCCGCACTGCACAAACTGCTTGGATTCATGACGCTTTTGCGCATATCCTTTAAAAAGGCGCAATCGTTACCGGCGGCTTACTTAAGCTGCCCGGTGTCCGGGGAGGATGCAGATGGCCGCAAAAGACGAACCTATTGTTATCAAGAAATATGCCAATCGCCGTCTCTACAATACGGGCACCAGCACCTATGTGACGCTCGAGGATCTCGCTGAAATGGTCAAAAGAGGCGAGGACTTTACTGTCCAGGACGCCAAGACCGGTGACGACATCACGCATCCGGTACTGACCCAGATCATCTTCGAGCTGGAGAACAAGGACGGGCAGAACATGCTGCCGATCCCGTTCCTGCGTCAGCTCATCGCCTATTATGGCGACCAGATGCAGATGATCGTGCCGAGCTTTCTCGAGCAGTCGATGCTGGCCTTCTCGAAGGAGCAGGAGCGCTTTCGCGAGCAGATGAAAGATGCCCTCGGCAAGTCGCCGATGGACATGATGAAGATCGCGACACCAATCAAGGTGCTGGAGGAGCAGACGCGGCGCAACATGGAAATGTTCCAGAACGCCATGCGGCTGTTCACGCCGTTCCCGTCCGCGGGCTCGGCGCCGGCAGCAGCGCCGGCCGAACCGGCCAGGAAGGAAACGCCGGAAAAACCCGACGACCTCCAGGAGCTGAAGGAGCAGATCGCCGCGATGCAGCGTAAGCTCGACACGATGTCCTGACTGCCGGCTGGCGAAGTGCAGCGTCGAACCTCTCTTCAGGTGCCGCTGAGACTTCGCAAGCAGCGCGGCTAGAGCTGCTCCGGCAGCGGTCCCTGGTAGCGGGCGCGTGGCCGGATCAGGCCGTTGCTCGTCACCTGCTCCACGGCATGCGCGGCCCAGCCGACGCTGCGGCCGAGTGCGAACAGGCGGAACGGCGCATCGGACGGCAAACGGAGGCCGCGCGTCAGCGCAGCCAAGGCGAAATCGACGTTCGGGCGCATGCCCGTTGCCGCAAAGGCCACATCGCAAAGCCGTAACAGCCCATCATCGACATCTATCGCGGCCAGCAACGGTTCCGCACGCGGATCGCCGTCGGGATAAAGCGGATGGCCAAATCCGGGCAGCGGCCTGTCGTGACCGAGCCAGCGTCCGACAGCCGCATCCGGCCCCAATCTCTGCGCATCCTCCGCCAGCATCATGACCGCCTCCGCGGCGCCGCCATGACGCGGCCCGGAGAGCGTGGCGAGGCCGGCAAGCAGGCAGGCCGAAACAGGTGCGCCGGTGGACGCGGCGACCCGTGCGGCGAAGGTCGATGCGTTCAATTCGTGATCGGCCAACAGCACGAGCGAGCGGCGGATCAAGTCTGCGCCGGCCGCATCAAGCGACCATCCCTGCGCCAGCCTTTCGTGCACGGCACCAGTTCCGGGAATCGCGCCGAGCGCCTGGGCCAAAGCGGCGATGGCGCCGGCCGCATCGTGGTTGAGCGAAGCCGATCTTCGGCCGAGCGAAGGCCGGCCGTTGGCCGCCAACGCGGCCAATTCCGCGAAGGCAGCCGGCCGGCCAGTTGCGCCGTTGCCATGGCGGCTCGCCGAGACGAACGACACTGGTGCGCCAGATGCCCAAAGCAGGTTTGCCGTCTGCTCCAGCGTGGCAGCCTCGCAGAGAGCAACCGCATCCTGGCCGCGATAGACAAGGCGGCCATGCAAAACGGTCGAGATCGTGGTGGCGATCGCCGGCTCACCCCAGGCAATTGCACTTTCGGCGATTGCCTGGGGATTTCGGCCACGAGCCCGGCGGCTCGCCAGCGCCGCGATATCGTCGGCGCGATACTGGCTGCGGCGTGGATCCGCCCGGTCCGGCCGCACGCCGATGCGTCCGCGGCTGACATAGGCATAGAGGGTCTGGGCTCGCACCTTGAGACGCTCCAGGGCTTCGTCCCGCGTCAGCCACTCCGTCATGTCAGCCTTGTCATGTTGATTCCGTTGATCAAGATTGATGGTCCAGTCACCAACCCTTATCTTCCACCCGGAAAGGGTCAAGGAGAAAACCAATGGCGAATGGGCTCGATGATGTGGTGGCGGCGGAAACGGTGCTCTCCGATGTTGACGGTCTTGGTGGCCGCCTGACCATCCGGGGCCATTCGTTGCCCGAACTGGCAGGCCGCTGGAAATACGCCGAGGTGGTTCATCTGCTGTTCGACGGCTTTTTCGACGATCTTCCCGACGGCAGGGAGCTGGCGAACGCGATCGGTCGGGCGCGCAGCGAAGTGTTCGAGCAGATCAAACCCTTGCTGCCGTTTCTCGCATCCGTCGATATCTACAGCGCGATGCGCGCCGGTATTGCCCTGCTGCCGGATGGTGACAAATTGTCGGACGCGCTGCGGCTGGTTGCGGCACCTGCCGTGCTGACGCCGGCCTTGCTGCGCTTGCAGCGCGGCGAAAGCCCGATTGCGCCCGATAGCAAGGCCGATCATGCAGCCGACATGCTGCGGATGCTGACCGGCATTGTGGCCTCGCCTAAATTGGCGAAGGCGCTCGATGCCTATCTCGTGACGGTTTGCGACCACGGCCTCAACGCATCGACCTTCGCCGCGCGCGTGGTCGCTTCGACGCAGGCCGGGCTTACTTCGGCGGTGCTGGCCGGGCTCGGAGCGCTCAAGGGGCCGCTGCATGGCGGCGCGCCAGGTCCGGTGATCGAGATGCTGGATGCGATCGAGGTGCATGGCGACGCCGCCGGCTGGCTGCGTGGCGAGATCGCGCGTGGCGGCCGCATCATGGGCTTCGGCCATCGCATCTATCGCGTGCGCGATCCGCGTGCCGACGTGCTGAAAGCCGTCGTGCGCCAGCTCGGCGCCGAGGGCGAAAGCGGCCACCGGCTGGCCTTCGCCGAAAGCGTGGAGCAGGCGGCGCTCGAAGTGCTCCGCATCGCCAAGCCGTCACGCTCGCTCCAGACCAACGTCGAGTTCTTCACAGCGCTCCTGCTGGAAGCGGCGGGCTTTCCGAAAGAGGCGTTCACCAATGTCTTTGCTGCCGGGCGCGTCGCCGGCTGGATTGCCCATGCGCGCGAGCAGCAAACGAGCGGACGGCTGATCCGGCCGCAGTCGCGCTATATCGGGACGGTGCCGGACCTCGTCGCCTGACGAGCTTTCAGCGCATGCTTTGCGAAACGAGGCGACGACCTCTCTTAGGGGACGAGAGAGGTCTACATGACAAAAATTTCATGTCATTGCTCCACACATCCGCTGTTCTTGGGTGACAGAGAGCCTATATGCTGCAGTGCAGCATGGTTCCACGGGAGCCCGCCTCGAAAGGAATAAAGCCGCCTTGACCGCCAGAAAAACCGCCATCGTCACCGGTTCCACCTCGGGCATCGGCCTGGCCATTGCCCACGCGCTCGCGGCCGAAGGCTGCAACGTCGTCGTCAATTCCTTTTCCGACACCGCCGACGACCGCGCCATCGCAGACGCGATCGCGAAGCACCACAAGGTGAAGACCGCCTATGTCAAAGCCGACATGTCGAAGCCGGCCGAGTGCCGGGCTTTGGTGGCGAAGGCAGCCGAGGCATTCGGCTCGGTCGACATCCTGATCAACAATGCCGGCATCCAGCATGTCGCGCCGGTGGAAAGCTTCCCGATCGAGAAGTGGGATGCGATCATCGCCATTAACCTGTCATCGGCCTTCCACACCATCGCAGCCGCCATCCCGTTGATGAAACAGGCCGGTGGCGGCCGGATCGTCAACGTCGCCTCGGCCCACGGCCTTGTCGCCTCGCCGTTCAAGTCGGCCTATGTCTCGGCCAAGCATGGCATTATGGGCTTGACCAAGACTGTCGCCCTGGAACTGGCGCGCGACAAGATCACCTGCAATGCCATTTGTCCGGGCTATGTGTTGACGCCGCTGGTCGAGGCGCAGATCCCCGACCAGATGAAGGCCAACAAGATGGACCGCGAGACGGTGGTCCGTGAGGTAATGCTCGAAAAGCAACCGACCAAGGAGTTCGTCACCGTCGAGCAGGTTGCGGCGGCCGCGGTGTTCCTATGCTCGGATGCGGCGGCGCAGATCAACGGCGCGCACATCTCTGTCGATGGCGGCTGGACCGCTCAGTGAGGCTTCCAGCGGTCAAGGGCCACGCCATGCCGAAAAATGGCAAGGCGGAAGAGCCAAAGAAGATCAATGTCGCGCTGCAAGGCGGCGGTTCGCACGGGGCGTTTTCCTGGGGCGTGCTCGATCGGCTGCTCGAGGACGGGCGCCTCGACATAACGGCGGTTTCGGGCACCAGCGCCGGCGCCATGAATGCCGTGGCGCTGGCCGACGGCTTTGTCCGCGGCGGTGTCGAGGGCGCGCGGCGGAAGCTCGACGATTTCTGGCGTGCGGTGGCGGCAAAGGGCCGCTTCAGCCCGGTACAGCGCATGCCTTGGGACGTCGCCTGGGGCAATTGGTCGATCGAGAACACGCCCGGCTATTTCCTGTTCGATACGATGTCTCGGGTATTTTCGCCCTATGTCGCCAATCCGCTCGCCATCAATCCGCTGCGCGACGTGGTCGAACGTGAGATCGATTTCGACAATGTGCGCGCCTGCAAGTCGATGGAACTGTTCATTTCCGCTACCAATGTCGAGACCGGCCAGTTGCGGGTCTTCTCGGACGGCGAGATCGACCTCGACACGGTGATGGCGTCGGCCTGCTTGCCGCAATTGTTCCGTGCCGTCGAGATCAAGGGCGTGCCCTATTGGGATGGCGGTTATGGCGGCAACCCGGCACTGTTCCCGTTCTTCAAGACGGCGGCCACCGAGGACGTGCTTTTGGTGCAGATCAATCCGGTGGTCCGCGAGGGAACGCCGAAGAGCGCCAATGAGATCCAGAACCGCATCGACGAGATCACCTTCAATGCCGGGCTGTTGCGCGAATTCCGCTCGATCGCCTTCGTCAAGGAACTGATCGCCGCCGGCCGATTGCCGCACGGCGAATATCGCGACATCCGCATGCACCGCATCGATGCCGACGAAGCGTTCAAGGATCTGTCGGCATCGTCCAAGGTCAATGCCGAATGGGCGTTCCTTGCCTATCTGCGCGACCTCGGCCGCACCGCAGCCAGTGATTGGCTGGAAGAAAATTATGACGCCGTCGGCAAGCGGCCGACGATCGATCTGTCCGGCGAACTCGACGACGGCTTGAAGCCGGTGACCGGGCCGGCGCCGGGCCGGCGGGTCAAGGAATTTCTTGCGGCGCGCAAGCAGCCCGAGGCCGCCCGCCGTCCGGCCTAGCTGCTTCGCAAGCAGATGGCATTCGCAATCCGTCAATCATCCTGACACTTGCTGCCATACCGCTGTTTTGGCGATCAACAGCCGATGCTGCAGCCGCATCTTTGCGGACAAAGCAACAACCCATCAACTTTTCTGACTATATTGCGCTGCAACTTTGAGGTAGAAGCGCGCTTCGCCGATCACGGCAATTTGAATACGGCCTCGCGCGCACCCATATCGGCGACGCGCCCCAAGTAGAAGATGCGGCCTGGCCGAACCCCGCGCACTGGAAAAATGACGATGCCGAAATTCAGGTTTCACAAGCTTGCAGCCATTGTTGTGCTCATCGGGTTCGCCGGCTGGATGGCGACAGGCGAGTTCTCGTCCGTCGGCAGCGCGTCCGCCGACAACAAGCCCAAGGCAGGAGAGGTCGAGCAGCCCAAGGCAGCCGACGCAGGCAAGCCCCAAGCTGGCGAACAGGGGGCTGCCAAACCGGGGACTGCCGAGGCGGAACAGCCCAAGGCGCCGTTGCGCACGGTCGCGGTCATAACCCCGCCGCGGCGCACCTATGCACGCGCTATCCGCATTTCCGGACTGACCGAAGCCGACAAGCGCGCCGTCCTGGCGACACGCGTCGCCGGCGTCATCGACAAGCTGCCGGTCAAGCAGGGCCAGCACGTCAAGACCGGCGACCTGATCCTGATGCTTGCCGCCGAGGAAAAAATCTCGGCGGTCGACAACGCCAAGCAGCTTGTCGTGCAACGTGAGGCAGAGCTGGCAGCTGCCCTGCGGCTGATGAAAACCGGCAATCTGCCCAAGTTGCAGCTCGATACAACCCGCTCCAACCTGACGCTGGCCAAGTCGCAACTGGACGCAGCGCAAGCCGAGCTCGACCGCAACGAGGTGAAGGCGCCCTTCGACGGCGTCATCGACCGGGTGCCGGTGGAGCTTGGCAGTTCCGTGATGCAGGGCGGCGAGGTGGCGACCATTCTCAAGCTCGATCCGGTGATCGCACGCGGCGAAGTCAGCGAACGCGATCTCGGCTATCTGAAGATCGGTGACGAAGCCAATGTGCGCCTGGTCAGTGGCCAGACCGTCAAGGGTACGGTGCGCTACATCAGCCGGGATGCATCTTCGGCAACCCGTACCTTTCGGGTTGAAGTCGCTATCCCCAATGCCGATGGGTCCGTACCGGCCGGCATGACGGCAGAAATCGCGCTCAGCGCCCAGCCGACCGACGCCGTGATGCTGCCGCGCTCGGTGGTGACGCTCGGCGACAAGGGCGACCTCGGCATCCGCGCCGTCGACAAGGATGACAAGGTCGTGTTCTTCCCGATCGATCTGGTCGACGACACGCCAACCGGCCTGGTGCTCGGCGGCATTGCGGCCGACGCCCGCATCATCGTCGCCGGCCAGGAGCTGGTGAAGGAAGGCGAGGTGGTCAAGCCGGTCGCAGCCGACCAGGCGACCATCCAAAAGCTGTTGGGCGAAGCGACGGCCGGGACGCAGTAATCATGGACATCGTCAAACTTGCTATCAGCAATGCCCGGCTGACCATTGCGGTCCTGGTCTTTCTCATCCTTGCCGGTGCGGTCGCCTACCAGTCGACGCCGAAGGAAGCGGAACCGGACGTTCCGATTCCGATGATGTATGTCAGCCTGATCTACCAGGGCATCTCGCCGGAAGACTCCGAGCGCCTCCTGCTGCGGCCGATGGAAGCCAAGCTGAAGAGCCTGAAAGGCCTCAAGGAGATGCGCTCGGCCGCCTTCCAGGGCGGCGGTTATGTGCTGGTCGAATTCCAGCCACAGACGGATCTCGCCACCGCGCTGCAGGACACACGCAGCAAGGTGCAGGACGGCAAGGCCGACCTGCCGCAAGCGGCTGAGGAGCCCGTGGTCTCCGAGGTCAATATCTCCGAGTTCCCCGTCCTGGTCGTGACGCTGTCGGGCGAGGTGCCCGAGCGCGTGCTGACGGCGGCGGCGCGCGAGCTGCGCGACCGCATCGAGGAAGTGCCTGGCGTGCTCGAGGGCTCGCTGCAGGGTGCGCGCGACGACCTCGTCGAAGTGGTCATCGATCCGATGAAGCTGTCTTCCTACGGGCTGCAGCTCGACCAGTTGATCGGTGCGGTCGGCGCTTCCAACAGTCTTGTCGCCGCCGGCAACATCGAAGGATCCGAGGGCAAATACGCGGTCAAGGTGCCCTCGCTTATCGAGACACCGGAGGATGTGGCGGCGCTTCCGGTCGTCGCCGGCCCCAATGCGGTGGTGCAGGCCAAGGACATTGCCACCATCCGCTCCACATTCAAGGACGCCGAGACGGTCACCCGCCTCGACGGCAAGCCGGCGATCGCCATCGAGGTGAAGAAGCGCATCGGCTCCAACCTGATCGATACGATTGGCAAGGTCAGGGAGGTGTCCGACGCCTTCATCAAGACGATGCCGGAGGGCATGCACGTCACCTACACGCAAGACAAGTCCGTCTTCGTGAACCAGTTGCTCGGCGACCTGCAGAACCACGTGATGATCGCCGTCATCCTGGTGTTCATCGTCATTCTCTACGCGCTGTCTGGCCGTGCCTCGCTGCTGATCGGATTGGCCATCCCCTCGTCCTTCCTGATCGGCATCCTGTTGCTGGCAATGATGGGCTACACGATCAACATGATCGTGCTGTTCAGCCTCATCCTGGCGGTCGGCATGCTGGTCGACGACGCCATCATCGTCACCGAATTCGCCGAGCGACGCATGAGCGAGGGCATGCCGAAGGAGCAAGCGTTCGCGCTTGCCGCCAAGCGCATGGCCGGCCCGGTCATCGCGGCGACGATGACGCGCATTGCCGCCTTCTCGCCGCTGTTGTTCTGGCCGGGCATTATCGGCGACTTCATGAAATACATGCCGATCACGCTGATCGTGACGCTCTCGGCCTCGATGCTCTATGCGCTGGTCTTCGCGCCGACGCTGGGCGCGATATTTGCCAAGGCGCCGGCCCATCACCCCGACGACAATCGCGACGGCTGGTACATGGCCGTGGTCAAGCAGGCGGTGCATTATCCCATCACCGTGCTTGTCCTCACTGTGGCGCTGTTGTTCGGCGTCGGCTACGCCTATTCGAAATTCGGCGCCGGCGTCGAATTCTTCCCGAATGTCGAGCCTGACTACGGCCTGCTCTATGTCCACGCCCGCGGCAATCTTTCGCTTGCCGAAATGGACGCGGCCACCAAGACCGCGGAAAATCGGCTGCTCGGTTGGCCGGGCGTGAAGTCTGTCTATACCCGTGTCGGCAAGACGCAGGGCGGCGGCCAGGATGTTCCGGAAGACGTGGTTGGCGTGATCCAGTACGAATTCGTCGACTGGCGCGAGCGTAAATCGGCGAACTCAATCCTGGACGAACTGCGCGGCGTGATGGCTGGCATTCCCGGTGTCGACGTCGAGGTTCGCGTGCCGGAAGCCGGCCCGCCTACAGGCAAGCCGATCCAGATCAGGCTTTCGGCCGTAGATCCGAAGGGCCTTGACGACAAGGCCCGCGCGGTCGCCGCGCGCATTGCCAAGGTGCCCGGCGTCATCGATATTTCCGACGGTCTGGCGCCGCCCGGCGTTGACTGGGCGCTCGAGGTCGATCGCGCCAAGGCGGCGCAGTACGGCATCAGCCCAACCGCGGTCGGGACGGTCGTGCAACTGGTGACCAACGGGCTGAAGCTCAGCGAATACCGGCCCGCCGGCGCCGACGATGCAGTCGACATCAGGCTGCGCCTGCCCGAGGATCGGCGCACGCTGTCAACGCTCGACGAACTGCGGGTGCAGACCGCGCAAGGCTCGGTGCCGATCTCGAACTTCGTCGTGCGCAAGCCGGAGCCGACGGTCGGTATCCTCAACCGCATCGACGGCGCGCGAACTGTGGTCGTCCAGGCCAACGTCGCTGCCGGCGCCCAGGTGGCAGCCGTCCAGCAGGAGGTCACCAAAGCTGTCGCCGACATGAACCTCGGCAGCGGCATTCGCTGGAAGCTTGCCGGCTCGAATGAGGACAGCGCGGAGGCCGGCGCCTTCCTCAGCAAAGCCTTCGGTGCGGCGATCTTCCTGATTTTCATCGTGCTTCTGGCGCAGTTCAACAAGTTCACCAGCGTCTGGCTGGTGCTGTCCTGCGTGGTCATGGCGACGATCGGCGTGTTCCTCGGGCTGCTGCTGACGGGAGAGGCATTCGGCATCGTCATGTCGGGCATCGGTGTCATCGCGCTGGCCGGGGTGGTGGTGAACAACAACATCGTGCTGATCGACACCTATGACCGGTTGCGCGAAGAGGGCTGGGACAAATACGAAGCCGTGCTGCAGACCTGCCGCGAGCGTGCCCGCCCGGTGGTGCTGACGGCGGTATCGGCGATCCTCGGCGTGCTGCCGATCGCCTTCGGCCTCGGCCTCGAAATCTTCCATCACGAGACGACGATCAACGCGCCGTCGACGCAATGGTGGATTTCGCTGTCTTCGGCGATCGTCTTCGGGCTGTCCTTCGCCACCGTGCTGACGCTGGTGGTGACGCCGTCGATGCTGATGGTGTTCACTCGCGCCAAGGTCAAACCCGGTGCGCGTCGTGGCTGGTTCAGTCGCCTGTTGGGGCGTCGAAAGGCCGAAATCCCGTCGAAAGGCCTGGACGCCGATCTGGGCGCCGAACCGGCGATCGCCTTCCCGAAGGCCGCCGAATAGAGTCCGGATCGCCGTCCTGATCAAGCAAAGGCCGCCCGGGAACAATGGGCGGCCTTCTGCATTGTTCCGTCATTGCAACCTCAAAGCGAGGATTTTCTGATGACGATCAGCACCATTCTCATCATTATCCTTATTCTTATTCTGATCGGCGCGGTTCCGGCGTGGCCGCATTCCCGGTCCTGGGGTTACGGACCATCCGGCATCGTCGGCGTCATTCTGATCGTTGTCCTGGTGCTGCTGTTGATGGGCCGGATCTGACCGCAATCATTGGTCGTGACAAGCGGCGGATGACCATCTGGCCATCCGCCTTTTTTTGGTTTGTTGTTAGGCAACTTTTTGCGTCGTCTTGAGCGTGGCGATGCCGATATCCTCGAGCGCTTCCGACACTGCATTTTCCAGCGGCGTGTGCGGGATCGTACCGATAACGCTTTCCAGCCTGCCTGAAACCAGCCGGTGCGGCTCGAAGCGGAGATAGGACATCGAAACGATCTCGCGCCACATCGCCACGAACGGGCCGCCGGCACGCAGCACCCACCACGGCATCGACGTCAGTTTCAGCGTGCGTCCGAGCGCCTTCTCCGCGGCCGCCTTGATGTCCAGATCGGTCACCGCATGGCCAGGAAAGTTCAGCGCCTCGTAGGAGCCGAGCTTGTCGAGATTGTCAGCCAGCCCGACGAAGGCCTTGGCCAGGTCGGGCAGATAGGCCCATTCATGCACGAGATCGACCGGCCCTGGGGCGGTATAGACACCCTTGGTTATCTTGGCGGCAACAACCAGATCGAACCACGATCCGCTGCCGCTGCCGCCGAAGAAATCACCAGCGCGCAGCAGGATCGTGCGCACCCGACCCGCATCGGCCTCGCGGCGAAACAGATCTTCCATGGCGACGCGGATGCGGCCCTTTTCCGTTGTCGGGCGAAACGGCGTGTCTTCGGCGATCACCGCCGGCATCGGCGAGCCGTAATTGTAGACGGTGCCCGGGAAGAGATGCAGCGCGCCGTTCGCCCGGCAGGCAGCCATCACATTCTCGGCCATCGGCAGGCATTTGCTCCAGTCGGTGTAGAGCGGGTTGAGGCCGTTGAAAATGATATCGACGCCTTCGGTCGCGCGGATCAGCGCAGCACGGTCGAGCGCGTCGCCGGCGATCGCCGTGGCGCCTTTGAGCTCGGCCGGCACCTTGCCGCTGCGGGTGATGGCACGGACATCGTAGCCGGCATCGAGGAAGGCCTTGGCGACCGTGCGGCCGAGGCGGCCATTGGCGCCGAGAATTGCGATCGTGGTCATTGTTCGTCTCCGTGTTGCGTTACGACCCCAATATTGTCTCTTCGCAAACGAATGAAAATTGACTACGATTGGCGATATGATATTCAATTTTGAATGGATATTGACTGGAACCTGATCAAGAGTTTCGTCACCGTGGCGGAGACCGGCAGCCTGTCGGCCGCCGCGCGAAAACTTGCCGCGAGCCAGCCGACGCTCGGCCGCCACATCACCGAGCTGGAACAGGCGCTCGGTGTCACGCTCTTCCGGCGCGGGCGGCGTGGCTACGCGCTCACGGAAGCGGGCAACACGCTCTTTGAACGGGGCCGCGCGGTGAGCGAGCAGGCGAGCGCCTTTTCGCTGCTGGCGCTGGGATCGGTCGAGGCGATAGAGGGTACGGTGCGCATTGCCGCCAGCGAAGTGGTGGCGGCCTATGTGCTGCCGGAAATCACAGCGAGGCTTGGGTTCGAGGAGCCGGGCATCGAAGTCGAGATCGTCGCCTCGAACCAGGTCGAGAATCTGCTGCGTCGCGACGCCGATATCGCCATCCGCATGGTCAAGCCGGCGCAGAATGAACTGGTCGCGCGCAAGGTGACCGACATTCCGCTCCGCGCCTGCGCGGCAAAATCCTACCTCGACCGGCGTGGCCGTCCGCGCGAGGCCCGCGATCTTGCCGGCCATGATCTGGTCGGCTTCGACCGCAGCGATGAAATCATTCGCGGCTTCGCCCAGTTCGGCGTCGCGCTCGCCCGCAATGCCTTCCGCTTCAGGACCGATAATCAGATCGTGCTGTGGGAAGCGGTGCGGGCGGGAAACGGCATCGGCTTTGGCCAGGAGCCGCTCGCCGACCGTGATCCGCTGGTCGAGACAGTGCTGCCGGGTCTCCCGCTGCCGACGCTGCCGGTGTGGCTGGCCATGCACCGCGACGTGCGGACCAGCGTCCGCATCCGCCGCGTCGCGGATTTCCTCTACGAAGAGTTCAAGCGCTATTCAGCCGGTGCAGGCTCGGCAGCGAATTCGGCGCGGTGAGCGAGGCCGGCCATCAACAGCACGACGACCAGCAGCCCGGACAGTGCGACGAAGATCGGGCCGAAGCTCGAGTGTTCGGCGATGAAGCCGATCGCCGACGGCGCCACCAGAATGCCTGAGTAACCCATTGTGGTGACGACGCTCATGCCTGTGCCGGACGCCATGCCTTCCTGGTTGCCGCCGGCCGAAAAAATGATCGGCACCATGTTGGCAATGCCGAGGCCGCAAAAAGCGAAGGCGGCAATGGCCAGCCAAGGCGAGGGAGCCAGCCCGGCCACCAGCATGCCGGCAGCAGCGGCAAGGGCCGAGGCGCGCAACGTCGTAACGGCACCGAAACGGTTGCGGACGCCATCGCCGAGGAAGCGCATGATGGCCATGACTCCGGAAAAGGCGGCATAGGCCAGGCCTGCGATGGCAAGATCGGCGCCGAGCTCCTGCCTGAGATACAGCGCCGCCCAGTCGAGTACCGCACCTTCGGAGATCATCGTCAGCAGCGCCATCAGCCCAACCAGATAGACCAGCGGGTTTGCCGGCAGCGCGAATTTGTGGTGCTCGGCGACTGGGTGCTTGTCCTCGGCGATCAGGTAGCGGACCGCTACGGCGATTACGGCAAAGGCAAGAGCCGTCACCACCGTCGCATGGGCGAGGTGACCGTAGTTCTGGATGGCGAAACCGCCCAAAGCGCCGCCGGCGAAACCGCCAAGGCTCCAGAAGCCGTGCGAGGACGACATGATGGCACGGGACAGCCGCCGTTCGACTGCCACTGCATTGGCATTCATGGCGACGTCCATGCCGCCGATCGAACCGCCGAAGATGAACATGGCGACGGCCGCAAGGGGCACGTTGGGGGCCAGAGCCACAACCAAAAGGCCGAAGCTGCCGGCAAGTCCGAACCAGCGCAGCACCGTGCGCGAGCCATGCTTCGAGATCAGATGGCCGCACCAGGTCATGGCAGTGACGGCGCCGGCACCGAACAAAAGAATCAGCAAGCCGAGCGTGAACTTCGAAATGTCGAGTCGCGTCAGGAACACCGGGATCTGCGGCGCCCAACTGCCGGTCAAGAAGCCGTTGGCGAGGAAGATGCCGGCCACTGCCCAGCGTCCACGAATCGCGATCTGCGTGATTTTCTGCGCGTCCATCGGGTAGAATCCGGTCCGGAAATGGCGTTGCGCGGCAAATTAGATCGATTCAATTCACAGTCAAGCGCTCTTCGCCGAAAGTGCTTGGACCAGACGCTACGTCCTCTCGCGTCGGCCAACCATCTCGGCGGTCCACTCCGAAATCCCTATGGCTCGGGATAAGGCGCGCCATCCTTGTGCACAAACCGGCCGTCAGCGTTGGTGCCCATCATGTCGATGTCGGAGCAGGTGGCGACGTCGTCGGGCCAGCGCGAACCGACTTCGAGATAGATCGCCATCGCGCCCGATTTATTGATCATGTGATGGCCGTTGCCTGATCCTTTCGGAAAGGCCGCGCAATCACCGGCGCGCAGCACCGTCTCGCCGGCATCTTCGACGAGCGTCAGCTCGCCTTCAAGCACGTAGACGAATTCGTCTTCGTGCGAATGCCAGTGGCGCTGGCTCGACCAGTTGCCCGGCGGCAGGCGCATGAGATTGATGCCGAAGTCGGTGAGCCCGCCTGCGTTGCCTAGCCGCTGCCGCACGCGTTCGGCACAGGGTGCATCGAACGGCGGTGGATAGGATGAGCCCTTGCGTCCGGGCACGTCGGCAACGTCAATCTTAGGCACGGCAGTCCTCCCATTTGGCGGCAAACCATTCGTGAAGGTCGTTCAGCGCGATGGATTGTGACCCTAGTGGTCCCTGGGGCGCCTTGCCTCGAACTCGGCCTTCTTGGCGTCGGAGGCCTCGATCTGGTTCAGGGCCTGCCACTCGGCATAGGGCATGCCGTAGATGATTTCGCGCGACCGGTCCTTGCTGAGTTCGACACCCTCGGCTTGCGCCGCGTCGCGGTACCAGTTGGACAGGCAGTTGCGGCAGAAGCCGGCGAGGTTCATCAGGTCGATGTTCTGTACGTCGGAACGCTCGCGCAGATGCGCGACCAGCCGGCGGAAGGCAGCGGCTTCGAAATCACGCTTTTGTTCGTCGCTGAGTTCGGTCATGTCATGTTGGCCTCCCTTGGGCCTCATCATACCGGCCCGGTGCGCGAGCCGAATATTTTCACCGCATGTATATCGGCACGTCGATCTATCGCGTCAACGATCGGCGCCAGCCGTTCGGCCCAGGCGAGGGCACCCTTGTGGTCGGCGATCAGGTCCTGGCGGACCTCGAGCAGCGCATGGGCAAAGCCGTTGACGATGGCGTGCCTGAACATGGTATCGCCGCGCAGTGCGCCGTCATAGGGTTCGTTGTCGCCGACGATGAGGCTCTTGTCCTCGGCGAGCATGTCGATCAGCGGCCGCGCAACGCGGTCGTCCAGGTCCCACAATATGCCGACGTGCCACGGCCGCACGAATCCCTGCATGGTCGGTGTGAAGGAATGCACCGAAAAGATGAAGGGTACCCGCGCGGATGCTCGCGCCACAGAGGCGATCATGGCGCCGACGGCATCATGATAGGGGCGGTAAAAGCGGCCCAGCCGTCTTTCGCGCTCCTCCGGGGCCATGGGATAATTTCCCGGGATGACGGTGCCGTCATAGAGCTGGCGAATCAGCGTTGGATCGTCTTCGCCGCGATTGGGGTCGATCAGCAGTCGCGAAAAATTGGCAAGCACCGCCGGAACGCCGAGCAGACTTGCGAGTTCGCGGGTTACAGTCTCGACGCCGATGTCGTAGGCGATGTGGCGGTCGAACTCCGCCGCCGGCAGGCCGAGACTGCCATACTCCTCCGGCAGGTCGCGGCGGGCGTGATCGGCCAGAAGCACCATGCCGCGCTTGCGATCGCCTTCGACGATATCGAAAGGCGCGAAAACTGTGGATCGGGTCATTGGCGGGAAAGGTCTGTTCGCTGGCTTTCGGGGAGGTGGTATCGTCATTCCACGAAGAGAACGCTTGCGCAATGCCGTTGTTTGGCCACGGTTTCTGCCAAAAAAATGAGCAGGGGCGACCGCAAGCGCGCCAGAGCCTTCTAAATCGATTGGAATTGGACAGATCGGCGCGTTGACATGCGTACGGACTTTTCCGAAAAGGGGCGTTGAGAGATGCAAATGTGGTTCTTGAGGGGTTTCAGGATGGGTTTCGCCGGCAGGCTGCGTGTGCGCCACGCCTTGGCCATGCCGCTCCTGGTACCGGCCATGGGTCTTTTCGCGGTGATTTCGGCCTCGCCGGCACGGGCCGATTTCCGGGTCTGCAACGCCACGCAGAACCTGGTCGGTGTCGGCATCGGCTATCGCGCCAAAGCCGGCTGGATCACCGAAGGCTGGTGGCACATCGAAGGATCGAGCTGCAAGACGCTGATCGAGGGACCGTTGTCATCAAGGTTTTACTATCTTTATGCAGAAGACGCCGAGCGCGGCGGACGCTGGGATGGCCCGATCAACATGTGCGTGGCCGAAAAAGAGTTCAAGATCGCCGGCGTTACCGATTGCGTCGCCCGGGGCTTTCAGCGCGCCGGATTCCAGGAATATGACACGGGCGAGCAGGCAAGCTGGATGGTCCAGCTGACTGACGAGCCCGCAACGGATGGCGCTCCAGCCGCCCCGGGAACAAACAGTCAATGAGACGCAGCCGCAAGGTCAAGATCCTCGCCACCATCGGTCCGGCCTCCTCGTCCGAGGAGATGCTGAAGAAGCTGTTCGAAGCCGGCGCCGACGTGTTCCGCATCAATATGAGCCACACCGACCATGAATTGATGCGTACGCTTGTCGGCCGCATTCGTGCCGTCGAGGAGGCGGTCGGCCGGCCGATCGGCGTTCTCGCCGACCTGCAAGGGCCAAAGCTGCGCGTCGGCAAGTTCGCCAACGGCAAAGAGGTGCTGACCGCCGGTCAGACCTTCACGCTCGACGACAATGCCGAGCCCGGCAATTCGACGAGGGTCTACCTGCCGCATCCCGAAATCCTGCGTTCGGTCGAGGCTGGTCATCGCCTGCTGATCGACGACGGCAAGCTCGAGCTCAAGGCGGTCAGCAGCAACGGCAAGGCGATCGTCTGCACCGTCGTCGCCGGCACCACCATTTCCGACAAGAAGGGCGTCAGCCTGCCCGACACCGACCTGCCGGTCGGCGCGCTGACGGAAAAGGACCGCCGGGATCTCGACGCGGTTCTGGCGACCGGCGTCGACTGGGTGGCGCTGTCCTTCGTGCAGCGGCCCGAGGACCTGGCCGAAGCGCGCAAGATCGCACGCGGCCGGGCGCTGATCATGGCCAAGATCGAAAAGCCGCAGGCCGTCGCCCGGCTGGCCGAGATCATCGAGCTTTCGGATGCGCTGATGGTCGCCCGCGGCGATCTCGGCGTCGAGATGCCTCTCGAAGCCGTGCCTGGCATTCAGAAGCAGATTACCCGCGCCGCGCGCCGTGCCGGCAAGCCGGTGGTGATCGCCACGCAGATGCTGGAATCGATGATCACCGCGCCGGTGCCGACGCGGGCCGAGGTGTCGGACGTGTCGATCGCCGTGTTTGAAGGCGCCGACGCGATCATGCTTTCGGCGGAGTCCGCCGCCGGCGCCTATCCGGTCGAGGCGGTGGCGATGATGAACCGGATCGCCACCAAGGTCGAAACCGACCCGACCTATGCCGGAATTATCAACGCGCAGCGCTCGGAACCGGAAGCGACTGGAGCCGACGCGATTTCGCTCGCCGCCCGCGAAATAGCCGAGACGCTGAAGCTGTCGGCGATCATCACCTATACCGCGTCCGGCACGACCGGCTTGCGCGCCGCGCGCGAGCGGCCGCAAGTGCCGATCGTGGCGCTGTCGCCGATCCTCAACACGGCGCGGCGGCTGTCGCTGTTGTGGGGCACGCATTGCGTCGTTTCCCCCGACGCCAGCGACCTCGACGACATGGTCGACCGCGCCTGCCGCATCGCCTTCGATGAAGGTTTCGGCAAGCCGGGCGACCGCGTCATCATCACGGCCGGCGTGCCGCTGAGGACGCCGGGCTCGACCAACATGTTGCGCATCGCCTATGTCGGATCGGAAGTCGGCCGCTAATGTCGGCCGCGGCTGCCGGATAGGCCGGCTGCATGGCGCGTCGTAAACACGGCGCCAGCCGGGCGCATCGACGGCAGTCGGGTTAGGATAGACGCCGAACTCCGCCAGCTTGCATCAGCCTGTGACCGGTTCAGGAGTAGGGGAGTAGGGCGCATGTGTGCCACAGTGCAATCTGCACCTCTCACATACTACCTTACTACCTTACTCCCCTATTCCCCTACTCCCTTACTGGTCTCAAATGCCTTCGCCGGCAAGCTCCTCGGAAAGTGCGGCGACCTGGTCCTGGGCGCTGCGCATCATTGGGTAGATGCCGAGCACGCGCTGCCAGGCCTCAAGTGCCGACTGCTTGTGGCCGGTTTCGGCCATGATCTGAGCCAGGCCCGAAAGCGCGCCGAAATGGCGTGGTTCGAGCTGCAGGGTGCGGTCGATGTCCGCCATCGACTTCCCGTAGTTCTTCATTATGAAATGAACAGTGGCGCGCCGGTTCCAGCCTTCCGCATAGGTCGGCTGCAAAGTCACCACCTGATCGAGGAAATCGAGTGCAACATCGAATTTCTGGTTTTCGATCGCCTTCTGCGACCATTGCATCATCAGGTCGATAGAGGCGCTGCCCGACTGGGACCACTCGCTGCCGATCCGTCCGGCGATGCGCTCGGCCGCCTTTTCATTGCGTTCGCGTTTGAGATCGGCAAACAGCTGATCGAGCCGCGCCTGTTTCGTCTTGACGACCGGAGGTGCTGTCGGCGGAGTTGTGGTCGGATCTTCAGCCCACGCCGGCAGCGAGACAGCGCCGGAAACGAGGAAAGCCGTGAAAAATGCAAAAAGAATCCGCATCGCGGGAATCTAGCCCCCGACGCCGGATCGTCAAACTGAATTTAGCGTGAGAGTCGTATCATGCGAACGGAGGCGCGCAGCCTCCGTCGAAAACTCAACCCTGGCGCGCCTTGTAGCGCGGCGCGGTCTTGTTGATGATGTAGATGCGGCCCTTGCGACGAACCAGCTGGTTGTCGCGGTGACGCGCCTTCAACGCCTTGAGCGAATTCTTGATTTTCATGGTCTTGCCCGTCGGTCTGGGCCCGGTCACGGGCCGAATTATTAAGGCGCGCCCACAGACGCGCCTTTGAACTGTGCGTGGCTCATAGACGAGGAGCGTTGCCCGTGTCAACCGCAAGCGCGTTGCCTAAACGATACGGACCGTTTCGTATCATCAAATATCCGCCACTGGCGTCTTGCGGCGTTGCGCAGGGTTGAGACGGCTGGAATGATGCGGTTGCGAATTGGAGATCGTCATGCGCCGAATTCTTGTGTCCGCCTGTCTTGTCGTCCTCGCGGCAGGTTCTGTTGCCTATGCGCAGGAATGCGACCGCAACGACGACAGCCAGCAGATGATGAACATCTGCGCCGACGCGGACTACAAATCCGCCGACGCCAAGCTCAACAAGGCCTACCAGGATCTCATCGGCGGAAGTGACGCAAAAGCCAGGAAGCTGTTGCAGACGGCGCAGCGCGCCTGGATCGCTTTTCGCGACGCGGAATGCAGCTATTCCGCCGCGGACAGCGAAGGCGGCTCGATCTATCCGATGCTGATATCGGAATGCCTGACGCGGCTGACCGACGATCGCACCAAGCAGCTCACCGCCGATTCGACCTGCGCGGAAGGCGATGTGAGCTGCGCCAGCCCCGACGAGGACGAGAGCGGCGAAATCCAGTAAGCGTAGGTTCTAACTTTGTGTTTGAGCATGATCTTTTCCGAAATCCGGATTCCACTTTTCGCTAGCGCGGACCTTCGGTTCGGGATCATGCTCTAGCTGCGGCGGCTCACGCGCGTAAAATGGCCCATCTTGCGGCCGGGCCGCGCCTCGGCCTTGCCATAGAGGTGCAGCATCAGATCGGGCTCGGCGAGCAGCTCAGGAACGCGCCTGACATCGTCGCCGATCAGGTTTTCCATGACGCAGTCGAACTGCCGGGCGGGATTTCCCAGCGGCAGGCCGGCGACGGCGCGGATGTGCTGCTCGAATTGCGAGATGGTGCAGGCGGCCTCCGTCCAGTGGCCGGAATTGTGGACGCGCGGCGCTATCTCGTTGGCCAACAGCGAACCGTCGGCAAGGACAAAGAATTCGACGCCGATGACGCCGACATAGTCGAGCGCTGCAAGGATCTCTGCCGCCGCCGTTTGAGCCGCAGCCGCCGTCTCGGATTTTACTCCGGCCGGCAGCGTCGAGCTGTGAAGAATACCGTTGCGATGGACATTCCACGCTGGATCGTAGGCGGCGAGCGAGCCGTCGCTGCCGCGCGCGGCGATCACCGAAATCTCGCGCTCGAAGGTGACGAAGGATTCCAGGATCAACGGCACGTTGCCCATCGCCTCGCAAGTGCCGGCAAAGCCGCCTGTTTCCATGTTGCGGAAGACACGCTGGCCCTTGCCGTCATAGCCCATGCGGCGCGTCTTCAATATGCCGCTGCCGTTGAACTGTTTCAGCGCAGCCGTCAGTTCCTGGTCATTGTCGACGGGGCTGAAATCCGCGGTCGGTATGCCGATGCCGTTGAGGAATTTCTTTTCCGCCAGCCGGTCCTGCGCCACTTCCAGTGCGCGTGCCGGCGGATAGACCGGCACCGTAGAGGCAAGTGCCGCGGCGGCCGCGACCGGTACGTTCTCGAATTCATAAGTAACGACGGCACTGGCCGCAGCCAGCTCGCTAAGCGCGGCCGCGTCGTCATAGGCGGCGACGATCTGCCGGTTGGCGACCTGTGCCGCCGGGCAATCCGGCTGCGGCTCCAGCACGACGATGCGGTAGCCGAGGCGGGCCGCGGCCATCGCCAGCATGCGGCCAAGCTGGCCGCCGCCGATGATGCCGATGCTCGATCCCGCCGGCAGGCTCACGGCGCGTCCGTGGGCTCGGCGGCCACCTTGGCGGTCTGCGCGGCGCGCCAGCTATCCAGCCGGGCGGCGAGCTTTTCGTCGCTCAGCGCCAGCACCGCGGCGGCCAGAAGTGCAGCGTTGGCAGCGCCGGCCTTGCCGATGGCCAAAGTGCCGACCGGAATGCCGGCCGGCATCTGCACGATTGATAGCAGCGAGTCCTGGCCCGACAGCGTCTTTGATTCCACCGGCACGCCGAACACCGGCAGCGGCGTCATCGCCGCCGTCATGCCGGGCAGATGCGCCGCACCGCCGGCACCGGCGATGATCACCTTGTAGCCGGCCGCCTTGGCGCCCTTGGCGAAGTCATAGAGCCGGTCGGGCGTGCGGTGGGCCGAGACGATCAGGCGCTTGTGCGGAATTCCAAGCGCCTCAAGCGTTTCGGCGGCGTGGCGCATCGTCGCCCAATCGGACTGGCTGCCCATGATGATGGCGACGTCGGCGCGGTGATCGTCCAAGCTTCTGCTCTCCGGCGGCAAAAGCGCGCATTAGCTGAAATCGAGGGGAGCCGCAAGGATGGCCGGAAACGGCAAAGCCGCTTGTGCCGTCTCCGTGGCTACGCACATGGACAGGGGCGGTCTGTCATCGGGCGGCCGCTGCTCGGAAGCGGTTGACGAAGTCGTCAAGTTCAGGCCGTTCGGTATCGGAAATCGCCCAGTAGGAAAAGGTGCTGTCGCTCCAGTGGACCAGCGAGAAGCCACCAGCAGAAAGATCGACCGGTCCGGCTGTCGAGCCGGTTTCCTCGGGCGCGGCGACCAGAGTGATCAGGTGCTCGCGGTGCCTGTAGACCAGTGCCGGCACTGGCTGGTCGGCGATCACCTCGACCCGGCCGCCGAGCAACGCGAAGCCGTCACTGGCAAGGTCAGGTGCCGGCGGCGACAGGCCGACCCTGCCATCCAGCCAGGGTTTGACCGTGTGCCGGTCCGACGAGACGACGTCCACGGGGCTGGCTGCCAGCAGGCTGCGGCGATGGCCGCTGGCGACCGCGGCGGCAAAGCTGTCGGGCGCCCTGCTCAGCATCATCCATTGCGTCGCGCCGCTGGCCAGCACGGCGGTAACGATGATCGACGCCGCCAGCGCGCGCCAGTCGAACGCGCCAAATTGGTGCACCGCTCTGTGTGCCGGCGGCACTCGAGCGGCGGGCGCCGGCGCCGGCAGCACTTTCTCCGTACCGGCTGTCCCGATTGCAGCGATGCGAGCCTTGAAATCCTCACGGACATCGAGCCTCGGCAGCCCGCTGACGACCGTCTGCAGCGCAGCGATGCGGGCATGCTCGGCGGCGAGCGCCGGATCGGCCGCGATGCGTCGCTCGACAGCCAATGCTGCTGCTGCGTCGAGCTCGCCATCGACCAAGGCATGGATCATCAGCTCCACGCCCGCCGGGTCATCGGGCAGTCCATCGTTGTGCGCGCTCATGGCGCCCTCCCAAGTTGGGATATCAGCAGACCGCGCGCCCTCGCCAGCCGCGACATCACCGTGCCTAGCGGCACGCCAAGCAGCGTCGCGATCTCGCGATAGCTGAGGCCGTTGATGTCGCGCAGCACCACAGTCTCGCGAAATTGGTGCGGCAGCGCGGCGATCGCCGCCTCGAGTGCGGCCGCGTCGGCCTTGGCGATCAGGCTTGCCTCAGGACTATCCGTATCCGGCAGGCCGGCGCCATATGCAGCCGTCATGTCATCGAGGTCGCTCAGGTCGCCGACGGCGACGATACTGCGCGGCCGGTTGCGCGCCAGCCAGGAGTAAGAGGCGTTGCGCACGATCGCCAGCAGCCAGGCGCGCGCATTGCCGCCGGCATAGCCGGCGATGCCCGCATGCGCCTTCAAACAGGCCTCCTGCACCACATCCTCCGCGTCGGCGGCGTTGCCGGTCAGCCAGCGGGCAAGCGCAAGCGCATCCGCGAGATGGGGCAGAACCACCTCGCGAAAGCGCTCGGTCGCGGCCTCTTGGTTCAACACCGTCGCATCGCCCGGCATCCCGGACAGACCTTCCGAAAATCCTCACGGAGCGACGGTGATCCTGCCCTGCATGTGCGGGTGAAGCCCGCAGAAATAGGCATAGTCGCCCACTTTGGTGAAGGTGAAGGCATATGTGTCACCGGTGTCAAGCGCCTTGGAGCGAAACGAGGCATCGTTGGCGACCACCAGATGCGGGATGTCGTCGTCATTCTCGAAGGTCACGGTAGTGCCCTGCTTTACCGTCAGCACCGCCGGTGTGAAGGCAAAGTTCTCGATCTTGACCATTGGCTGGTCTGCTGCGTTCAGTGGCATGGCAACCATTATCAGGATCGCCGCCAAACCGAACGTGACAGGGGATACGACCAAGACGCGGGATGGGAAGCGGATCATCGCATTTCCCCTCAGGCCAGCGTGCTGTCGATGATGGCGAGGTCCTGCCCGCCTTGCTTGACTGTCACGCTGCTTGTGCCGAGCAGGCTGCGCAACTGGCCGGCAGGTACCGTCATCGGCCCGGGTGAGGCTGCGGTGCCCGGCGCCGGTTGCGGGAAAGCGGTCGAGCGCGCGGTATGAAAGGTAACGTTGCCTTCGACCTTCTGCATGATCTGGTGGATATGGCCGTTGAGTACGGTGACAGAGCCGAACCGCTTGAGCAGGGCCAAGGCCTGCGCCGCGTCGTCGGTGCCCCAGCCCCATTCGGGATAAACAGCCCATAGCGGGATGTGGGCAAAGACGACGATTGGCGTCGAGGCGGTGACCGCCTTCAGATCATCGGCCAACCATGCCAACTGGTCGGCGCCGAGATTGCCCAGCCCGCCAGCCTTCAGGTTGACGACGTTGACCAGGCCGATGAAATGGACGCCGTTCTGGTCGAACGAATACCAGCCAGCGCCCTTGGTGCCCTTGCCGTAGCGGTCGAGATAGGCCTGGCCATTGCCGTCATCGATCAGGTCGTGCTCACCGGGCACATAATGCACGTCGAAGCCTGCGCCGCCGATGATCTGGGCAGCGTTGTCGAACTGCGCGGCTTTCGACAAATGGGTGATGTCGCCGGTGTGGATCATGAAAGCGGGCTTTTGCGGCAACGCCTGGATCTTGCCGATGGCCTCCTTCAGCGTGTCGATGGCGTGCGGGTTGGCAGCCTTGTCGAAGCCGATGTGGCTGTCGGAGATCTGGAGGAAAGTGAAGCCGGTGGCCAAGGCCTCGGCGGCTTGCGACGCACCGAGCAGGCTGAGCGAAACCGGCACGCCGGCCGAAATTGTCCACAGCACTCCCGTGCCGGCCCAGATCATGCATTCCAGTGCATGACGGCGGCTGATGCCGTCAGCTTCATTGTCGTGGTGGTGGGTCATACCGGTCTCCTGCACGCCGGAAATGGCGTCTGTTTGGGAGACCAATGGGCGGGGTGGTTTATTCCGCCCGAAGACTAAAAGTTCATTCACACTGCCGTGATGGCGCACTGGCCCGATGCGAAGCCGGCGCTGGAAGGCACTGGCTCGACCACGCTCTGGCGATGTCTAGTCCGGCCAGCGCAGCGCTCCGGCGGACTGCTTGCGAGCCGGTTTCATCGCATCCGCGGGCCGATCGGCAGCACTCAACACCGCTCGCAGGCGTTCGGCAACGATCTCCGCCTCGCCGGGATGGAGATTGCACGGATCAAGGAAGAAGTGACCGCGCTCGACCTCGTGGTTGCGCACGATCACGGGCGGCGAACCCGCCGCAAGCGCCGAGGCGAGGCCGGCGGCGGTGAAGCGGCTTTCCGGCGCAACAAACACCTGCAGGCGGTCGAGAGGATTTCCGGTCGGATCTGGAATGATACGTGCCTCGATGCCAGGCAGGCCCTGCAATGCGGTTTGCCACAGATGCAGTGCGGCGTCTTCCCGCTGGCGAATGCCGGCATGGTCGCGCCGCTCCCAGGCTTCCAGGGCCGCCATAGTGCCGGCAATGCTCTCCTTGCCGACCTTCATGGCGCGCGCAACGCCCCGGTTCTGGAGATAGGCGGCCCGTACCAGATCCTTGCGGCCGGCAACGATGCCGCTTGTCGGCCCTGAGAGAAATTTGTGCCCGCTGTAGACAACAATGTCGGCGCCGCGCGCCAGAAAGCCACGCAAATCGTATTCCGAGGCGGCGTCGACGATCACCGGCACGCCCTTGGCGTGGCAAATCTCGCAGAACTCCTCAAGCGAGAGCATGCCGTATTGCACGGTGTGGTGCGCAACGACGTAGAGGGCTGCCGCCGTCCGGTCCCGGATCGCCTCGGCAACATGATAATCCTGGGTGACGCTGACCGTGCCGGCAGGCACTGCCTTGGCTCCGGCAAGCCGGATCGACTGGTCGATCGGCGCGCCATAATTGACGATGTGACCAAGCTGAACGATGACCTCCGATTTGAGGCCCTCGGTGTCGTCCGGCAGCCGCTCGATCGCAAGAAGGCTGGTCCCGGTCATCGCGCCGGCAATCGCCATTGTTATGCCGCTGGCGCAGCATGCAGTGATGAAGCCGGCCTCGCCGCCGGTGAGGCGTGCAATCACCCTACTTGCGGCGCGCTGCAGATCGTCCATCTCGACCCATTGCGAGGCCATTTCCGACATTGCGGCAATCGCTTCTGGCACGATGATCGAAGCACCGAGTGCCGTCATCGTGCCGGAGACATTGATGATTGGGCGAAGGCCAAGCCGTTCGCGGATTGTCGTGTTGGAACGGTCAGCGGCATAGGTCGTCATCTCTGTAGATCCTGTTTAAGATTTCAGGCGGCGATCTCGACGACCGCCTCGATTTCAACTGTGATGTTGCCCGGCAGCGAGCCGACACCGATCGCGGAACGGGCATGTCCGCCAAGCGTATCAAAGACGGCCGCGAAAAGATCGGAACAGCCGTTCACCACCTTGGGGTGCTCGCCGAATGTCGGCGTCGCATTGACAAAGCCAAGCAGCTTGACGACGCGCACGATGCGGCCGAGGTCGCCGGCCGCCGCATGCATGACGGCGAGCAGGTTCAGGCCGGTCAGACGCGCATGCCCGTAAGCCTCTTCAACGCTGACATCCTCTCCGACCTTGCCGGTGCAGAGCGCGCCATCGGCGCGCAACGGCCCCTGGCCGGAGAGGAAGATCAGCCGTCCGCTCTCGGCATAGGTGACGAAGTTGGCGATGGGCTTCGGCGGCTCGGGCAGTGTCAGGCCCAATTCCGCGAGCCGGATGTAAGGCGTCATAAAAGCTCCTTGCGACAGCTTTCGCCGTCCGATGTCAAAAATGCGAGGCGCGAAACCGCGCCAGGAAACTGCGAAGGCGTTCATTGTCGAACCCCGCCGCCAGAATCTCGGCGGGTGGTCCGACGGCACTGACGCCGCCATCCGCTATGAAAACGATGCGGCTCGATGCGTCGCGCGCAAAAGCCATTTCATGCGTGACCATCAGCATCGTCATGCCGTCTTCGGCGAGGCTGCGCACGACCTCGAGCACCTCGCCAACCAGTTCGGGGTCGAGCGCCGAGGTTATCTCGTCGAGAAGCAATATCTTCGGCTCCATCGCCACGGCGCGGGCGATGCCGACGCGCTGCTGCTGGCCGCCGGAAAGCTCGGCCGGCAGACTGTCGGCTTTGTGGGCGAGGCCTACGCGGCCGAGCCAGTGCTCGGCAATGGTGCGGGCCTCGGCATTGCTCTTGCCGCGCACCTTGCGCAGGCCAAGCATGATGTTGCCGGCCGCAGTCAAATGCGGAAACAGATTGAAGCTCTGGAACACCATTCCGGTCTCGGCTCGCATCGCCGCCAGGTCGCGCTCGCTGCGTCGCTGGCGTGTTCCCGTCTCGCGATAGCCGACTTCTTTGCCGTCGATACGGATCGAGCCGCTGTCGTAGCTCTCCAGGAAATTGACGCAGCGCAGTAGCGTGGTCTTGCCGCTGCCGGAGGGGCCGATGATAGTCACGACCTCGCCGCGTGTCACTTGCAGGCTGACGGAGCGCAGGACCTCGACGGATCCAAAGGCTTTGGAAACCTCGGTGACATCGAGAAGTGCCGGATTCTGGTGCGAGGCGTTGGACATCGTGCTATTCCCGGATGAAGGAGAAACGCCGCTCCAGGCGCCGGCTGGCCAAGGAGAGGGCGTAGTTGACGGCGAAGTAGACGAGCGCACCGAGAATGTAGAGTGGCATCGCCTCATAGGTGCGGCCGATGACCTGGTTGATTGCCTGCATGAGGTCGGTGATGCCGAGCAGCGAGACCAGCGCGCTGCCCTTCACCGCGTCGGTGACGCCATTGATCCAGGGTGGCAGGAAGCGCCTGAACGCCTGCGGAAAAATGACGTAGACCAGCCGCTGGCGAAAGGTCAGTCCGATCGCCATCGCCGCCTCGGACTGACCCTTGGGAATCGAGCCGACGGCGCCCCTGAGATACTCGACGACTTGTGCGGTCTTGAAGAGGGTGAGGGCGAACACGGCCGCCCAAAAGGATTCCAGATGCAGCCCCACCGCGGGCAGGCCGTAATAGACGAAGAAGATTAGCACCAGGATCGGAATGCCGCGTATGGTGTCGCTGAAGATGCGCACTGCCCAGCGCAGCGGAAAAGGACCATAGACAAGGCCGACGCCCATCAGCACGCCGGCGATGAGCGATAACACCACGACCAGCAGCGACACCCACAAGGTTACGGCAAAGCCTTCGGCGAGGAACGGCAAGGCGTAGATGATCTGGCTCAGCATGTCAGCGCGCCGCCTTGAACCGGCGCTCGACGAGCCGCAGCGCGAAAAGCAGCGTGTAGCCGGTCAACAGGTACATTGCCGTCACCACCAGATAGACTTCGACAATGCGGAACGTGTTGAAGTTGATCCACTGGGCGCCATAGGTGAGTTCGGGTACCGAGATGACCGACGCCACGGACGTATCCTTGAAGAGCGATATGAATGTGTTGGAAAGCGCCGGCAGGGTTATGCGCAGCATCGTCGGCAGGCGCACATCGAGCAGCCTTTGCCATGGCGTCAGGCCGATTGCCTTGCCGGCGTCGAGCTGACCGCGCGGCACCGCCTCGAGCCCCGAGCGAAACACCTCGACCAGGTAGGCGCCGCTGTAGAGCGACAGCGTGGCAATGAATGAGGTTTGCGCGCTGTAGGCAATGTCGACCACCGTCGGCAAGCCGTAGAAGACCAGATAGACGAGCAGGATCAGCGGCACGTTGCGGATGAACTCGACATACCCCGCGATGATGGTCCGCACCGCACGTCCGGCCGACACGTACCAGACCGCCAGAACGAGCCCGATGACGATGCCGATCGCGATCGAGATGACGGCAAGTTCGAGGCTTAGCAGCAGTCCGCCCCAGAGCTTGTCGAAATGCCGCCAGATAAGGTTGAAGTTGAGAGTATAACCCATGCGTCCTCGTCATGGAGGGCTGTGATGAGAGAAGGCGGAAGGACGTTGTCCTTCCGCCTGCTTGCATCAAATGACCGGGAAACCGGGATGGCGCGCCGGCGGCTCCTGTCCGAAATAATCCTTGAACGCAGCGTCGTAGAGTGCCGTTTCATGGCCGAACATGGCGATGGTGAAGGTCTGGTTGACGAAGGTCAGCCAGTCGAGGTCGCCCTGCCGCAGCGCGGCACCATAAAGCATCGAGAACCAGCTCTTGCCGGCATCGAAGTACTTATCCGGATTGCGCGAGGCGAGCCAGCGCACCGTTGACAGATCGACCGCGGCGGCGTCGACGCGCTTCGATTCCAAGGCCTGCAGCACGTTGGCCTGCGTGTCTATCTGCATCACCTGCGACTCCGGCAGGACGATATGCACGTTAGCCTCGGCATCGACATTTTGCAGGATGGAAATCCGCGTCGCCGAACCGCCGGCAAGCAGCTTGTCGAAGGTCTTGTTTTCGGCGTTCGGAAGGGTCAGCAAGGCGATGCCTTCGACGTAGTAGGGTCGGGAGAAGTGGATCAGCTGCGAGCGCTGGGCGGTCATGGTCATGAACTGGATGGTGATGTCGACCTTGTTGGTGGTCACGTTTGGAATGCGCTGAGCCGGATCCTGCATGACGAATTCCACTTTGGTCGGATCGTCGAAAAGCCCCTTGGCGAGAATGCGACCCATGGTGATGTCCATGCCCACCAGTTCGCCGGCGTCGTTCTCGAAATGCCAGGGCGCATTGGTACTGCCGGTGCCGACGATTACCTTGCCGCGCTCGAGGACGGTGCGCAGCAGGCTGTCCGGCGCTGCCTGGGCCGCCGCTTTCTGAACGTCGACCGCGGTAGCGGCGCTCATCACTCCGGCCGTTGCAAGCCCGGCCATTCCCAGTTTCAGAAATTCACGCCTTTTGGATGTGTCGTTCACGGCGACCTCCTTTCGTGTTGTGTTCCCCTTTGGATCAGCAGTACAGGCATCGGTTGCAACTGACGTCATTGTCCCTTACAAGAGACGCCTGTACTCTGTACAAGACAGATTAACATCAGGAATCGATAATGCAAGATGGCAATGCCTTGGCCGCTCGACCGGACGCCGGTCTGGACGAAGACAAGAACTCGGGTTCTCGGGAGAAGGGCCTCAACCGGGTCCTCCAGATTCTGGAGTTTCTCCACACGACCCAGCGTGCGATCGGCATTGGCGACCTTGCCAGAGGGGTGAATGCACCGCGGTCGACGACCTATACGCTGGTGCGCTCGCTGGTCGACGCAGGCCTGCTGGAAATGGCCGGGGACGGCAATCGGGTCTATTTCGGAAAGAAGCTCTACCTCTACGGAATGGACTATGTGCGGGGCAACGACCTGCTCAGGCGAGGGCGCCAGGAAGTCGACCATCTGTCACGCGAGACCGGCGAGACCTCGGAGTTGTGCATGCTGCAAAGCGGCCGCTACACCATCGTCCATTCAAGCCCGGGAACGAGGCCATTCCGGATCAGCTCGGCGACCGGTCTGCAAATACCGCTCCCCTGGACAGCTTCCGGGCGACTGCTCCTCGCCGGCTTCGACAGGGCAGCGATTGAGGATATGGTCTCCGAGGACGATCTCGTGCTGCCGGACGGCCGCAGATTGCAGCTCGACGATTTCATAGACGACATCGCCGTCGCCAAGTCGGCCGGCTACTGCGTCACCTCCGGCCTTGTCGATGCCTACACGAAATGTCTGGCCGCGCCGGTCTTTTCAGCGCCGGGCAGGGTCGAGGCGACGATGTGCCTGGTGGTTCCCATCGATACCTCGACCGAAAAGACCGATGACCTGATAGAGCTGTTGCTCGAGCGCGCCGCGCGGCTTTCGATCGCGGCATAGGCCGCCTTTCCAGCAGGCCAGCGCCGGCGTCCGTTCAAGCGATAATGTCTGGAATGATCTTGTCTTCCAGCGCCATCAGCCTGTCCTTAAGGAAGAGCTTCTTTTTCTTCATGCGCTGGATCTGCAGCGGGTCGCAATTCATGGCAATCATCGCATTGATTGCCGCGTCGAAATCGGCGTGTTCCTGCTTCAGCCGGGAATATTCGAGGCGGATATCTGCCTGTTCCTGATCGGACATTTTTACCGTCTGCACGTCTGCGGCGCCCAAACTATGGGCCTGATTGGGCGGGACCGGGTCTTCTTGCACCGGCGCGCAGCCCATATCACATTTCATATTGGCGTGGAATGCTACCACGCAGCATTCGACATCGGTGCGCGATGGTGGCACACTGTCATTATGCCGTCACAGAAGCGAGCCTGCGGTGGACGTGCCATGACGGCTGCAATCCGAGGAAATCATGAACGGGAGAACCAATCATGTCTCTTGCATCCCATCTTGATGAGCTGCAGCGGAAACACGGCGACATCGAACGGGAAATCGACGATGCGATGACCCATCCGTCGGTAGACGACCTCGAAATCGTGAATCTCAAGCGGCGCAAGCTGGCGCTCAAGGACGAGATTGAAAAACTGAAGGCGAAACCGACGACCCACTGAAGCCCTTCCAGGACTAGAAGCGCCGCCCGGCGCGCGATCTTTCCGGTGGCATCGCTATGCTGCCGGAAACGCTCGCGGATTTGCGGCAAGCTGCCGTCTTGTTGTTTCCGATTTGCTGGGCCTGCGCGCCAGTCGCCATTGACAAGCCATCTTTGCTCCTCCACCTCATGCCCGGACCTTCAAGATTAAAGGCAGCCGGCATGACCGGATATTTTTCCTCACCCTTCCCGCGCCGCAGGTCGGTCGGTGTCGACGTCGGCGGCGTGATGGTCGGCGGCGGCGCCCCAGTCGTCGTCCAGTCGATGACCAACACCGACACGGCCGATGTCGACCAGACGGTCGCGCAAGTGGCGGCCCTGCATCGCGCCGGCTCCGAGATCGTGCGCATAACGGTCGATCGCGACGAAAGCGCTGCCGCCGTACCGGCCATCCGCGAGCGACTGGAGCGGCTCGGCATCGACGTGCCGCTGGTCGGCGATTTCCATTATATCGGCCACAAGCTCCTGGCCGATCATCCGGCCTGCGCCGCGGCCTTGGCCAAGTACCGCATCAACCCCGGCAATGTCGGTTTCAAGGACAAGAAGGACCGGCAGTTCGCGGCAATCGTCGAGATGGCGATCCGATACGACAAGCCGGTGCGCATCGGCGTCAACTGGGGTTCGCTCGACCAGGAGCTGCTGACCCGGCTGATGGATGACAACCAGGCCCAAGGCTTTCCGCTGACCGCGCAGGAAGTGACGCGCGAGGCAATCGTGCAATCGGCGATCCTGTCGGCCGAAATGGCCGAAGAGATCGGCCTTGCGCGCGAGAAAATCATCCTGTCGGCCAAGGTCAGCGGCGTGCAGGATCTGATCGCCGTCTACACCGAGCTTGCCACCCGATCCGACCATGCGCTGCACCTCGGCCTGACGGAGGCCGGCATGGGCTCGAAAGGCATCGTCGCCTCGTCCGCTGCCATGGGCATCCTGCTCCAGCAAGGCATCGGCGACACCATCCGCATCTCGCTGACGCCGGAGCCGAACGGCGACCGCACGCGCGAGGTGCAGGTGTCGCAGGAGCTGTTGCAGACCATGGGCTTCAGGCAGTTCGTGCCGATCGTCGCCGCCTGCCCTGGTTGCGGCCGCACGACCTCGACCGTGTTCCAGGAGCTTGCCCAGAACATCCAGGCCGACCTGCGCAAGAACATGCCGGTGTGGCGTGAACAATATCCCGGCGTCGAGAACCTCAAGGTCGCGGTGATGGGTTGCATCGTCAACGGTCCGGGCGAATCCAAACATGCCGATATCGGCATTTCGCTGCCCGGCACCGGCGAGATGCCGACCGCCCCGGTATTCGTCGACGGCAAGAAGGCGGCGACGCTGCGCGGCCCATCGATTGCCGCGGATTTCGAGAAGATGGTCGCCGACTATATCGAACGGCGGTTCGGGCAGCACGACAAAGCCGCGGCGGAGTAGTTGAATGCGGCGTTTGCTCGGCGCGGCGCTGGTTCTCATTTGCGGGCTGATCTGGGCGACAGCCGTTCAGGCCGATCCACCACGGCCCGCCAAAAAGAAGCTGATCGACCAGGTTTGCAACCTGATCGAGGCCCATGCCGACCGGAACGGGCTGCCCAGGGATTTCTTTGCCCGGCTGATCTGGAAGGAAAGCCGTTTCGATCCCAATGCGGTCAGCCCGGTCGGCGCCGAAGGCATTGCCCAGTTCATGCCGGGCACCGCCAGGATGCGCGGGCTCGCCAATTCCTTCGACATCGAACAGGCGATCCCGGCCTCGGCAAAGTACCTCGCCGAAATGAAATCCGGTTTCGGCAATCTGGGCCTCGCCGCAGCCGCCTACAACGCTGGCGAGACCCGGGTGTCGCGCTGGCTGAATTCCGGCGGCTTCTTGCCGATGGAGACCGAAAGCTACGTTCTGGACGTCATGGGCGAGCCGGCCGACAACTTCACCAATACCGCCTACGCCGGCGTCATCCGGCCGCTCGACAAGAAGGCGAGTTTCGCTGCCGCTTGCCGCGAGCTGCCGGTGATCATGTCCAGAACCGTGCCGATGTCGTCGATCAACATCAAGCCGTGGGGGGTGCAGGTGGCCGGCAATTTCCGCCGCGCCGCGGCGCTCAACCAGTGGCTGAGAGTGAAAAGCCGGTTCCCGGCACTGCTTGCCGGCCACGATCCGGTGGTCAGCCGGGTACGTACCCCGATCGGTAGGCGCGGCATCTATGCCGTGCGGATCGGCGCCGATAGCAGAGCCAAGGCCGACACGATCTGCGACAAGCTGCAAAGCGTGGGCGGCGCATGCATCGTGGTGCGCAATCGGTAAGCCATATGTCGGTGCGTTTCGCGCCATTGCTGCCATCTTGCTCCCCGTGGGCACTTCGTCCTCGACACGTGAATCATATTTTCGGCGAACCGTTAGCCAGGTCTTGCATCGTCGTCGATGCGGGGTAAGGTCCCCGCGATTTTTCGCGAAAGGGATCAGCATGGCCGGCTTCAAGACACTGGACGACATCGGCAATATCAGCGGCAAGCGTGTGCTGGTGCGTGTCGACCTCAACGTTCCCGTCACCGAGGGCAAGGTCACCGACGCCACCCGCATCGAGCGCATTGCGCCGACCATCGCCGAGCTCTCCGGCAAGGGCGCCAAGGTCATCCTGCTTGCCCATTTCGGCCGGCCCAAGGATGGACCGGCGGCGGAATTCTCGCTCGAGCCGATCGCCAAGGCGACGGCGGACGTGCTCGGCCGTCCGGTTGGCTTTGCCTCCGATTGCATCGGTGACAAGGCGGCAAATGCCGTTGCTGCCATGAATAACGGCGACGTGCTGCTGCTCGAGAACACCCGCTTCTACAAAGCTGAGGAGAAGAACGACCCGACCTTCACCGAAAAGCTCGCCGCCAACGGCGACATCTTCGTCAACGACGCCTTCTCGGCTGCGCACCGCGCCCATTCGTCCACGGAAGGCCTGGCGAATGTGCTGCCGGCGTTCGCCGGGCGCACCATGCAGGCCGAGCTCGATGCGCTGGAAAAGGGTCTCGGCAATCCTGTCCGTCCGGTTGTCGCCATCGTCGGCGGGGCCAAGGTCTCGACCAAGATCGACCTGTTGATGAACCTGGTGAAGAAGGTCGATGCGCTGGTCATCGGCGGCGGCATGGCCAACACGTTTCTCGCGGCACGCGGCACCGACGTCGGGAAATCCTTGTGCGAGCATGATCTCGCGACCACCGCCAAGCAGATCATGATCGAGGCGGCCGAGGCCGGCTGCGCCATCATCCTGCCCGCCGACGGCGTTGTCGCCAGGGAGTTCAGGGCCGGCGCCGTCAGCGAGACCGTCGCCATAGCAGACGTGCCGGCCGACGGCATGATCCTCGACGTCGGCGCAAAGACCGTGAAAACCATTGCCGAATGGATCGACCGCGCCGCGACGCTGGTCTGGAACGGGCCGCTCGGCGCCTTCGAGATCGAGCCATTCGACCACGCAACGGTGGCGACGGCCAGGCACGCGGCAGCGCGCACCAGGGCCGGCAGACTGATCTCGGTCGCTGGCGGCGGCGACACGGTGGCGGCGCTCAACCATGCCGGCGTCAGCGATGATTTCACCTATGTCTCGACGGCCGGCGGCGCTTTCCTCGAATGGATGGAAGGCAAGCCCTTGCCCGGCGTCGACGTATTGGAGCGCTGAGCGCGGCCGCAAGAGCAGCGCGAAGGAGTGCGCCCGCGACTTTCAATCGATTCGCGCTTGTTTGACGAAATGGTTCGACTTGAACCTGCGTTGCTCTGGTGGTCTGCTGGGCGCGGATCAATTCTTTCAGGAGAAGCACGATGAGCGAACGTCTCGAGGACATTGCCGCCGCGATGGTGGCCAATGGCAAGGGCCTGCTGGCTGCCGACGAGAGCTCCGGCACCATCAAGAAGCGCTTCGACGTCATCGGTGTCGAGTCGACCGCCGACAGTCGCCGCGACTATCGCGAGATGATGTTCCGCGCCAGCGATGCAATGACCAAGTACATTTCCGGCGTCATCCTCTACGACGAGACCATTCACCAGAAGGCCGCCGACGGCACACCGCTGGTCGACATCATCAAGGCATCAGGCGCTATCCCCGGCATCAAGGTCGACGCCGGCGCCAAGCCGCTGGCCGGCTTTCCCGGCGACACCATCACCGAGGGCCTCGACGGCCTGCGCGAACGCCTTGCCGACTATTACAAGCTCGGCGCCCGCTTTGCCAAATGGCGCGCGGTGATCGACATCGATGTTGCCAAGGGCGTGCCTTCCGCCACCTCGATCGGCTCGAACGCCCATGCGCTCGCCCGTTACGCCGCGCTTTGCCAGGAGGCCGGCATCGTGCCGATCGTCGAGCCGGAGGTGCTGATGGACGGCGCCCACGACATCGACACCTGCTACGAGATCAGCAAGGCGACGCTGACAAAGTTGTACACCGAGCTCTATGCGGCCCGCGTCGTGCTCGAAGGCACCATCCTGAAACCGAACATGGTCCTTGCCGGCAAGAAATCGGGCAAGGTCAGCAGCCCCGAGGAAGTCGCCGAAAAGACCATAAAACTGTTCCGCGAGACGGTGCCGGCGGCGATTGGAGGCATCGCCTTCCTTTCGGGCGGACAATCGGACGAGCAGGCGACCGCCAACCTCAATGCCATCAACGCCATCGGCCCGCATCCGTGGAAGCTGACCTTCTCCTACGGCCGCGCCTTGCAGGCCGCTCCGCAGAAGGCCTGGGGCGGCAAGGCAGCGAACGTCGCCGCCGCGCAGGCCGCCTTCGCCCATCGCGCCCACATGAACCATCTGGCAGCGCTTGGACAATGGCAGCCGACGCTTGAGCAAGCCGCCTGACGGAATTCAGGTTGCGTTCCCTCCGACCCGGGCCATGTGCCCGGGTTCGTTTGAAAGCAGCAAGGTCTGCAATTTCCTGCTACTGAAAATGCAGCTCGGTGTCGGTATTCCTCGCTGCCGAACGTCCTCCGTGAAAAGAGGAGCAGACCGATGCCAAACAACAAGACCGTTTCGCAGGAAGAGTGGTTTCAGGCGCACAAGGCGCATCTGGCGCGCGAAAAGGAATTGACGCGCTTTCGCGACCGCGTCGCCGCCGAACGCCGCGAACTGCCGTGGCTGAAGATCCGCAAGGACTATGTCTTCGAGACCGAGCAAGGGCCAAAGAAACTGCCCGACCTGTTCGGCGGCAACAGCCAGCTGATCGTCTACCATTTCATGTTCGGGCCGGGCGCCGATTATCGTTGCGAGGGCTGCTCGTTCCTTGCCGACCACATTGACGGTGCCAACCAGCATCTCAGGCACCACGACGTCTCGCTCGTGGTGGTGGCGCGGGCGCCGCTGGCCGAGCTTCTGCCCTACAAGCAGCGCATGGGCTGGAAATTCGACTGGGTGTCGTCGTACGCTTCGGACTTCAACTTCGACATGCAGGTGTCATTCACCGACAAGCAGATCGCGGCCGGCGACACGACCTACAATTTCGAGCGGCGCGCGCGGCAATCGAAGGATCTTCCCGGCACCAGCGTGTTCTATCGCGACGAGAAAGGCGACATCTTCCTGACTTTTATCTCGCGCTCCAGAGGCGGCGATCCGCTGATCGGCGCCTATCACTATCTCGACCTGACGCCGAAGGGTCGCAACGAAACCGGTCCCCACCATAGCCTGGTGGACTGGGTGCGGCTGCACGACGAATATGCGGATACGCCCGAAATGCAGGACAGCTGCTGCCATTGACGACAGGCGGTCACCCAAGGTCTTTCGTCTTCGGCCCGACATGCGCTAAGTGCTGTTCGCTATGCCCTAAAAGGGACTTGCCATGCGGCGCTTTCCGACCCTTCTCACCTGGCTCGCCTTTCCGGTCTATGTCTGGCAAGGACTTGGCGTGCGTCGCCGCACCGCCCGCATGCTGCCGGCACAAGGTCCGGTCATGCACGAGATATCTGGCCTGGCGCCAGCAATCTCGGTTCTGGTGCTTGGCGATTCCTCCGCCGCCTCGGTAGGCATCGGCAATTCCGAAAACGGATTGGCCGCGCAACTGGCAGTTCTGATTGCGCAACGCACCGGCCGCACCGTGCGCTGGCGGGCGGCCGGCTTCAACTCGGCAACCTCTGGCCAGATCCGCGATCATGTGCTGCCCAATCTATCGGCCGATCCGTGGACGCATATCGTGCTGGCCATCGGTACCAACGACACCAAGAATTTTCATTCGGTACCGCGCTTCAAGCGCGAGTTTGGCGGCCTGCTCTACGCGCTGCGCGCCAAATGGCCGGAAGCGCGCGTCGTGTGGTCGCCGGTGCTGGAGTTCACCCGGGCTCCGGCAATGCCGCCGCTGCTCGGCAAGATCCTCGAAATCCGCGCCGTCGAAATGAACCGGATGGGCGAGCGCCTTTGCCTCGAACGCGGCGCCATACCGGCGCCCCGGCTGCCGATCACGGATGCCGATGCCGGCTTCGCATCGGATGGATTTCACGCTTCGGAAGCCGGCTACCGAGCCTGGGCGGAACATCTGGTCAGCCTGGTGCTCGCCAACGAACCGGGCGTCGCGTAGCGGGCCGCCCGCACTACGTCCAGTGCCCGAGCACCGCCGTAATCGAAATCGCCGCCATCGCCAGCAGCGCCAGCTTCCAGAAATCGCTGCGCCGCTTCAGCCCGGGCCAGCCGAGCGGCTTGATGAGCTGGATGACCATCATGAGGATGATGACGAGCGCGAGAAGTTTCGACATGCAGCCTTTGATCAGCATCGCGGCTGGCTGTCAAAGCGGCTCCGGGATCGCCGGCTTCCACTGCGGCAGGCCTCTTTTCAGCACTGCCTTGTCACTTCGATGGATAAATCGGAACGCCGGTCATGAGAGCCGCACCCTCCTGACAGACTGCTGTCAGCAGGGGTGTGCGATAGTGCCTGCATCGAAAGAGAGGAGACCAGCCATGAACGGTATTACCATTCTGCGTAGCGTGCAGCACTATGTCGGCAAGATCCGGACGATCCGCAATGAGATCCGCACCCAGCGATTCATGAACACCCTGCCGGCGGACATCCGCAAGGATATTGGTTGGCCGGACATGTATGGCGACCGCCGCAATGGCGGCAATTGAGGCAAGCTTTCTGCGTGGCGTTTGGATGCGACCTGGCGACGAGCTGAAATGGGCATGCTGAAGCCTCCTGACAGTATGGTGTCAGGAGGCTCGTGCCATAGTGCGATGGCCGCCGGAGCCGGATGGCCGAGAGGACGATCGATGAAAAGCTGGAACGACAGGCTGAACACGCCTGGCATCAACGGCATAAGACCGTCGCCACGCACCATCGGCGACGTCGTCGAAGGCCAGCCGATGCTGGTTCCTACAGCTCGCCAGGTCCATGCATTCATCCGCTCCATCCCCGAAGGCATCGACATGAATATCCGCGCTTTGCGCACCGCTCTCGCCATCGAGCACGATGCCGAGATGACATGTCCGGTCACCATCGGCTATCATCTGCGCACCGTCGCCGAGGCCGCCAACGAGGATCTTGAGCGTGGTATGGCGCTGGGCGACGTTGCGCCGTTCTGGCGGGTGGTCGACGCAAACACGCCGACAACGAGGAAATTGTCCTTCGGCGCGGCCTTCGTCGCCGCGCAGCGCAAGCGCGAAGGGCTGGAACGATAGACGCCGAGGGACCATACGATGCGCCGCGCCGACAGGCTCTTCCAGATCGTGCAGCATCTGCGTGGTGGTCGTCTGGTCACCGCTCAGAAGCTGGGCACGTGGCTCGAGGTTTCCGAGCGGACGATCTATCGCGACATCGCAGACCTGCAGTCGACCGGCGTGCCGATCGACGGCGAGGCCGGTGTCGGGTACATGATGAGGGAGGGTTTCGACCTTCCGCCGCTGATGTTCACGCGTGACGAGATCGTCGCGCTGGTCGCCGGCGCCCGCATGGTGCGCGCCTTTGGTGGCGCGGCCATGGCGCGAGCCGCCGACGAGGCGCTGGTCAAGATAGGCGCCGTGTTGCCCGACGCCGAAAAGGACCGCATCGCCCGTACCGAGATCCACACGCCGATGTGGGTGGTAAGCGATGCCGCCCGCGAAGCCATCGACCTGATCGAGCGGTCCATCGAGAAACGTCAGGTGCTGACCATCGACTATTCGGATGAGGCCGGCCGCAGCACCGCGCGCGACATCCGCCCGCTCGGCCTGTGGTTCTGGGGCAAGGTGTGGACCTTGGTCGCCTGGTGTGAGATGCGCGGCGATTTCCGCGCCTTCCGCATCGACCGCATCGCCTCGGTGGTCATCGCCGGCCGCACCTTCAAGCCGGAGCGCGGCAAGCAGCTCGCCGATTTCTATCGCGCGGTGGAGCGCAGCGAGGATTACGGCATGGCGCCGGACCGGGCGGCGCGAAGCTGACACGGAAGATCACAAAAAAGCCCGCTTGAAAGCGGGCTTTTTGTTTTGGATGCCAGACCTACTCCTCTTCGTCGGCGTCCTTGTCCTTCGACTTCAGCGCCGAAAGCTTGGCGAAGACGGCGTTGGCGTCAAGTTCGCGGTCCTCGTCCTTCGGCTTTTCGGGCGCCGGCACCAGCCGTTCGGTCAAGGCGGCCGGCAGCAGCGTATCGCCGACCGGCTGCGCCTGCTCGCGGCCGCGCGAGGCGCGGTTGATTTCCATATCGAGGTCGATCTGCGACGTCAGGCCGAGCGTCACCGGATCCATCGGCTGGAGATTGGCGGAGTTCCAGTGCTTTCTGTCGCGGATCTGGTCGATCGTCGACTTCGTTGTGCCGACAAGGCGGGCAATCTGCGCATCCTTGAGCTCGGGATGGTTGCGCACCAGCCAGAGGATGGCGTTGGGCCGGTCCTGGCGCTTCGACAGCGGCGTGTAGCGCGGACCCTTGCGTTTGGATTCCGGCACCCGCACCTTGGGATCGGAGAGCTTCAGCCGGTGGTTGGCGTCCTTCTCGGCGCGCGCGATCTCGTCGCGAGTGAGCTGGCCGGTCATGATCGGGTCCATGCCCTTGATGCCTTGCGCCGACTCGCCGTCGGCGATCGCCTTGACCTCAAGCGGATGCAGTCCGCAGAACTGCGCGATCTGCTCGAAGGAAAGCGCTGTGTTGTCAACCAGCCAGACGGCGGTCGCCTTTGGCATCAGCAGCGTATTGGCCATTACAAAAATCCTTCTCGTTCGCCCGCGTTCCCGCGCGGGCGGTGGTTTAGAGCCACCAAAATGGGAAAATCGCGGTCTATATAACCGCTCGCTCGCCGTTTCGCAATCTTTTTGGCAGGCGCGCGTCAAGGACGGCACGGCAGCGCGACCAGCAGACCGCGAAGGTCGGCAGATGACGCCATGCAGTCGAAAGCTTCAAAAAGACAAAGCCCGCCAGACCAAGGTCGGGCGGGCTCGGAACCGGCGACGGAAATCCGTCTGCTGCGGCTCTGGCTTCTAAAGCTTGATCCCGAACCGCGGCTCGGCGTTGCCGAAAAGCAGCGCCCGGTCTTCGAGCGGGATCGTGCTCGAGATCAAAGCCCTTTGCGGGCGATTCTCTCGATGTCGCCGCGGTTGATGCCGAGGTCGTTGAGCTGACGAGCATTCAGCCGGTTCAGTTCGCGCACGGTTTCGTTGTACATGCGCCAGTTACGGAAAGCGCGGATCGGGTTCATGATAGTCCTCCATCGTTTTGATGCCGCGTAAATAGGCATCGGCGATGAAAAATTGAACAGACGCTTTTGCATGGCCGCAATGCGTTTGTTGCATTGCACCATTAAGCTTTCGTTCAGCCTGTTTGCGGGCCGTCAGGCGACATCGAGCACAATCTTGCCGATGTGCTCACCCTCCTCCATCCGCTCATGCGCCCGCCACGCTTCCTTGAGCGGGAAGATCGTATCCATCACCGGCGCAACCTTGCGCGTGCCGAGCAGCGGCCAAACCTGCGCCTCGAGCGCAGCCGCAACTGCCGCCTTGAACTCCACGGTGCGTGGCCTGAGCAGCGATCCTGTGTGCACGAGCCGCTTGGCCATGATCTTGAAGAAATCGGCGCTCGCCACCGTCCCGCCCTGCGTCGCGATCTGGACGATGCGGCCTTCCATGGCTGCAGCCTCATAGTTTCGCGCCACATAGTCGCCGCCGACCATGTCGAGGATGACATTGGCACCCTTGCCGCCGGTTGCCTCCTTGACTGCGGCGACGAAGTCCTCCTCGCGGTAGTTGATCGCCCGGTCGGCGCCGAGCTTGAGGCAGGCGTCGCATTTCTCCTTGTTGCCGGCGGTGGTGACGACATAGGCGCCGAAAGCGGCAGCAAGCTGGATCGCCGTGGTGCCGATACCCGACGAGCCGCCATGCACGAGCAGGGTCTCGCCGCTCTTCAGGCCGCCGCGCTCGAAGACATTGTGCCAAACAGTGAAGTAGTTTTCCGGCAGCGCCGCCGCTTCGGTGTAGGTAAAGCCGGCGGGCAGCGGCAGCACGCTGCCGGCGTGCACTCTGACATATTCGGCATAGCCGCCGCCCGCCGTCAGCGCACAGACCCGGTCGCCGACGCGCCAGCGCGATATCTCGTCACCAAGGGCAGCGACTTCGCCTGCTGCTTCCAGGCCCGGCAGATCCGACGCTCCCGGCGGTGGCGGATAGGCGCCCTTGCGCTGTTGCACGTCCGGCCGGTTGACGCCGGCGGCCCGCACCCGGATCAGGATCTCGCCGGGACCGGGAACCGGTACGTCGCGGGTTTCCGGTTTCAGCACCCGCGGCCCGCCCGGTTCCGATATGGCGATCGCCATCATCTTCGCCGGAATTTTCTGTGCGTTCGCCATGAATTTTCCCGTCGTGCTCCGCCGGTTTCTCGTGCCAGCTCTTGCCCGCCATTTGCATCCATACCCTTGCCCTATGTATGCTCATTGGCAAATCAGGCAAATGGGCAATCACGGAGGAGCGACGATGGCGATCTTCGACGACGAACCCAAGAAGAAAGCGCGCCCGCACGAGATCGGGCAGGATCTGTCGCTGCTTTCCGTCGACGAATTGTCCGAACGGATCGGCATCCTGCGCGACGAGATCGCCCGGCTGGAAGCCGAGCTCAAGACCAAGGGCTCGACCAAGTCGGCGGCAGAGGCGCTGTTTCGCCGCGGGTAGTTACTGCGGGTAATGCCAAAAGCTCGGGCACGCCGCCGAAAAGCCCGAATGCCGCTGTCTGCAGACTTGTGCCCTAAACCCCAGCCGGATTGAAAAATGTTCGCAAGCTACAGACCGATCCTCTCGCTGCTGCGCGGCACCGCGTTCCTGTTGGCGGCATCCGGACTGCACGGTCTGCTGTTGCCGCTGCGCGGCCAGGTGGAGGGCTTCTCGACGGCATCGCTCGGCCTGATGGGCACGGCTTGGGCCGGCGGCTTCGTCACCGGCTGCTTCTTTGCGCCACGCATCGTGCGCCGCGCCGGTCATGTCAGGGCTTTCGGCGCCTTTGCCGCATCGGGAGCGATCGTCGCACTGCTCACCGGCCTGATCATCGACGAATATACCTGGATCCTGCTGCGCGCCTTCACCGGCTTCACCATGGCCGGCGCCTTCATGGTCATCGAAAGCTGGCTCAACGAGAAGGCCACCAACGAAAACCGCGGCACCGTCTTCGGCCTCTACATGATGGTCACCTATGCCTCGATCATGGGCGGTCAGATGATCGTTGCCGGCGGCGATGTGAGATCGGCGTCGCTGTTCATGATCACCGGCATTCTGTTCTGCCTGTCGCTGATCCCGACGGCGGTCTCGACGGCGTCTCACCCCAAGCCGCTGCAGGACGTGTCGCTTGACGTCAAGGGGCTCTACGTCAATTCGCCGGTGTCGGCGATCGCTTGCGTGCTGATCGGCATCGCCAACGGCGCCTGGGGTACACTTGGTGCCGTCTATGGAGCGCGCATCGGCATCTCGACAGCCGAGATCGCGCTGATGATGAGCCTCGTGGTCATCGCTGGTGCCGCCATGCAGCTTCCGGCCGGGCGGCTCTCCGACACGACGGACCGTCGTTTCGTGCTGGCGGGCGCGGCCTTCGGTGCTGCGCTGTTTGCCATCGCCATCTTCCTGTTCGAACCGCGCTCCGGCGTCTTCGTCATCGTCTGCACCGCCGCCTACGGCGCCTTCGCCTACACGCTCTATTCGATCGCGGTGGCGCATGCCAATGACCATGCGCGATCGGAGGACTTCGTCAAAGTGTCGGGCGGCCTGCTGCTGCTTTATGGCTTCGGCACGATGATCGGTCCGCTGGTGGCCGCCGGCCTGATGGGCTGGATGCGCCCTGAGGGGCTGTTCCTGGCCACTGCGCTCGCGCATCTCAGCCTGGCTGGCTATACGCTGCTGCGCATCAGCCGTCGCGCGCCGGTGCCGATCGAAGGCCGCGATGCCTTCAAGACCCAGCCCGCCGATCGCTCGGTGACGCCGGAAGCGTTGCGGCTCGACCCGCGCAGAAAAGCTGAAGCCGACAGTTGAGATTCGAGGCGCTTTGCCCCACAAATAAGGCATGATGCTTTCCGACGCCTTCATGGCGATTGCCGATCCCAACCGGCGCCATCTCTTGGAAGAGCTCCGGCGCGGACCGAAGACCGTCAACGAATTGGCATCCGGCTTGCCGGTGTCCCGCCCGGCCGTTTCGCAGCACCTGAAGGTGCTGCTTGATGCGGGGTTGGTCAACGCCAAGCCGGAAGGCACCAGGCGCGTCTATACGGTCAGCAATGCCGGCTTCCTGAAGCTCAACATCTGGCTTGACCAGTTCTGGGATGCGGAGCAGCTCGGTTCACCCGGAAGCTGAGGGGCATCGTCAGCGCGTCGAGCAACTATGCAGCATCGGGCCTAGAGCAATTCCAGGAAAAGTGTGAAACGGTTTTCCGTACGGAATTGCGCAAAAACAAAGAGATAGAGCGGTTCGGCGTTTCCGTGAAACGATGAACCACTCTAGCCATTGTTGTAGGGGAAGAGCTTGAAATACGGCTGCGCTTCCTCGATCACACGGGCAACCGAGGGGCGTTGCAGCAACCGGTCGTGATAGCGCCTGACCGCAGGATATTCGTCTCCGAACGGCTCGACCTTGTTGGCGTAGAACAGCGCGGGGGCGGCAGCGCAGTCGGCCATGGTGAAGCTCGCACCCACCGCCCATGTCCTCGACTGCATGTCCTGTTCAATGATGGCGTAGGAGCTGCGCAGCTGGGCGCGGGCCTGCTCGACGCCGAACGGATCGGTCTTGCCCTCCGGCCGCAGCCGGTCGCCAACGATCTTCTGCATCGGTTCCTGGACGTAGAAGTCATAGAAGCGGTCGGCAAGCCGGGTCTGACGGGCGAGATCGAGATCGCCGGGGATCAGCTCGACCGGTCCGGGATAATACGCGTTGAGATATTCGATGACGATCGTCGATTCCGGCACGGTCCGGTCCAGCGCCTCATCGCGCAGCACCGGCATCTTGCCGGCCGGCCACAATTTCAGGAACGCCGCGCGCGACTGTTCGTTGCCGAGATCGACGACGACCGATGTGAATGGCGTGCCGTTCTCATAGAGCGCGATCAGCGGTTTCCAGCAGAAGGAGGCCAGCGGATGAAGATGCATCGTCAGGGACATTTTTGCTCCTATCTTTGGTGCTTCGTCTCGCGGGCATCCGGTGTCAAGGTTCGGCCCGCTGCTACGTGGCCCGGCTGTGGGCGACGATCGCATCGATGATCGCGGCCCAATCGTCGGGATGCAGCTCGTGGCCGCCGCCCTCGATCCGGACCAGTCTTGCACCGGCGACCGCGTCGGCAAGAGCGGCGCCATGCTCGGCTGGAAAGATCGGATCGTCGGTGCCGTGGATAACGAGGAGCGGAATCTTCATCTCGTGCAGCCGCCCCGTCCAGTCCTCGCCGCTCCGATCTTCGCCGCCCTTGAGCATGAAGTGATTGGTCGCGCTGAGAAAGCCGCCGGACCGGTCGTAGTCCTGTTCCACGAACGCTCTCGTCCGCGCCTCATCGAACGGATGCGCGGTGCCGGCGAGCGCACGCGCGTTTTTGACCATGAAATCGACCGCTTGGCCACGGTCAGACCAGTCGACCTTGGCGCCTTCGGCCGAATGTTTCCTATAGGCCTCGGTGGTTCCGGGCAAATGCGACGTATCGATGCCCAGGGGCGAGCTGCTGATCACCGTCAGCGAATTGACACGCGGCGGGTATTTCAACGCAACGAGCTGCGCGATCATACCGCCCATCGACATGCCGACCACGTGCGCCTTTCGGATTCCCTGGTCGTCAAGGACGCGGACGGCATCGTCCACCATGTCGTCGAATGTATAAGGCGGCTCGCCCGGCGCGTATTTGGTCGAACGGCCGGTATCGCGATTGTCATAGCGGATCACGAAGCGACCCTCGCCGGCCAGCTTCCGGCAAAACGCTTCGGGCCACCAAAGCATGGAAGCCATCGCGCCCATGATCAACAACACCGCCGGATGGGCCGGATCGCCGAACGTCTGGGATACGATTTCGGGGTGTTCGGCGTTTCTCATGACTTTCCTCCTTGGGCTGCAAATCCGATTGCAAGTTGCAATCAGTTGCACGATATTAAAACCGATACGATAGTGCAACCGGTTTTTGGAGATTCGCATGAACATCGATCGTCGGTCCGGATGCCCCATCAACCTGTCGCTCGAAGTGTTCGGTGACCGGTGGAGCCTGATCATCCTTCGCGACATCATCTTCGGCGGCAGACGCCACTTTCGCGAACTGCTCAACGGCTCGATGGAGGGCATCGCCTCCAACATCCTCGCCGACCGGCTGAAGCGGCTGATGGAGCTCGGCATGCTGACCAAGGCGGACGATCCCTCCCACAAGCAAAAGGCGATCTACAGCCTGACCGAAATGGCGATTACGCTGGTGCCGATCCTGGCGCATCTCGGCGCCTGGGGCCGCGTCTGGCTGCCGGTCAGCGAAGAGCTCTCTATCCGTGCCGAGCTTCTGGAAAAAGGCGGCCCGCCGATGTGGGATAAGTTCATGAACGAGTTGCGCCACGAGCATCTGGGTGCGTCTCCCGCCCCATCTGGACCCACCGTCCGCGCGACTTTGCAGGCCGGATACGATGCGGTAGTCGCCCGCAAGGCGGAGCGAGTCGGCTGCGATCCGGCGCCATGACCAACTTATTTTCCCAATTGCGGGCTGGCTCTGCTATCAAGGGACTGAAGATAATTTACGGATTGGATAACGCTCTTGGTCGAGAACTCTAAGGACACTGCCCGTGCGCGGGCCGATTTGCGTTTCAAGAAACAGGAAGAGGCAGCCACGGTTCGCCAGAAGGCGATGGCGGAATATGTCGCCGAGAGCGACGCTCGCCAAGCCAAGACCAACAAGCTGCGGGCGCTGCGCCTCGCCAAGGAAGCGGAAGACCTGGCCAATGCGCCTCCGGCCCCGGTGAAGAAGCCTCGCGCCAAGAAGAAATAGGCCGGCGCTCCCAGAATGCATGCTTCCTTTCGCACGCGAAACAGTTCACTCGGAGTCTGTTCTGCCGGTTGATAACTGGCGCGTTTAGGAGACGGCCATGACCGCACTGACGCTCGACAAAGCCCTTGAAATCATCGCCGCCGCCTTTGCCAAGGGTGCCGAGCTCAAGCTCAGGCCGCTTGGCGTCTCGGTGCTCGACGCCGGCGCCCATCTGGTCGCGTTCCAGCGTCAGGACGGCGCCTCTTTCCTGCGTCCGCAAATGTCGGCCGGCAAGGCCTATGGCGCGCTCGCTATCGGCATGGGCTCGCGCCGGGTGGAAGCTTTCGCCAAGGAGCGCCCGCATCTGATCGCCGGCGTCTCCGACGTGTCGGGCGGGCGCGTCCTGCCGGTCGTCGGCGGCGTGCTGATCCGCGACAACGCCGGCACGATCATCGGCGCCATCGGTATTTCCGGCGACACGTCCGACAATGATGAAACGGCAGCCATCGCCGGCGTCGAGGCGGCTGGCTTCACCGCTGACCCGGGCTGAGTCGGGATCCTTAACTCATATTGATGTCGCGGGTGGCCGACCGCATCGACACCGAAAAGCCGGCCAGCACGTCGATCAGCGCTATGACCATCAGTGTGAAGAAAACGGAATGGGCGGCGCCCTTCACCAGCAGGAACTCGACCAGATAGGCCACAAAGACGAAGGTCGACAAAAGATGGTCCATGATCGAGGCATTTGTCGTGCGCGTCGACTTCACCACTTCGACGAACAAGAAGATCAGTGCGATCAGCACGATGAGGTCGCCGAGGGTCATCGAGAACACGCCACCCGACATCATCCGGACCGAAAACATTTCGGTGGCCCACGGATCGTCGCCGCTGCCGAATATTCCCAGAAGCCCGAGATTGTAGAGGATGAAAGGCACGATCAGCAGCGGGATGGCACCGAACATGTGGCGGCTCCGGTTGGACTGATCTTTGTAGAGTGCGCCCGGCGTTCGCCGTCAAGAATTTTCGTGCGGCCGATAAACACGGACAAAGACGGCGTGAAACAACAATGTCAGGCCCGGCTGATACGATCAGTTGTCGCAAACGCAAAAAGACCGGCCAATGGCCGGTCGTTTCGCAACCCATAAACCGTCGAAAGCTCTCTCAGCTTTCCTTCGGCTCCAGAACCTGGCGACCGCGATACATGCCGGTCTTCAGGTCGATATGGTGCGGACGGCGCATCTCGCCGGAGTTCTTGTCCTCGACATAGGTCGGGGCCTTCAGTGCGTCGGCAGAACGGCGCATGCCGCGCTTCGACGGAGAGGTTTTTCGTTTCGGAACGGCCATGGATATGCTCCACTACATGGTCAAAACGCCCCGGCGGCCCTCGTGAAAGGGCCACATCAGGGGCCGGAATCTGAGAAAGTCGGGTGCCTATACACGCCCGACGGCGTTTTGGCCAGCGTCGCCGTGTTTTTTTTTGACACTATCGCAGGCAACCGACATAGGCGCCGGCGCGGCCGGCGCGCCGTTCGATCAACGCGGCAAGCCGCCTCAGTCCCGGCCCGGGCTTCGCCGGATTGCGCACGATCGGATTCGGCAAGGTGACGGCAAGCAGCGCTGCCTGCCGGCGCGACAGCTGTTTTGCCGAGACGCCGAAATGATGCTGGGCGGCGGCCTCGATGCCGTAGATGCCCGGTCCCCATTCGGCGATGTTGAGGTAGATCTCCATGATCCGCCGTTTCGACAGCACCGCATCGAAATAGACGGCCAGCGGCAGTTCCACGACCTTACGGACCGAGCCCAACGGCCGCGACCATAGATAAAGATTCTTTACCGTCTGCATGGTGATGGTCGAGGCGCCACGTGTCATCTCGCCGGCGAGCGCATCGTCGACGACGCCGCGCAACTCGCCCAGATCGACGCCGCGATGGAAACAGAACTGCCCGTCCTCCGACATGATGACCGAATATGCCAGCACCGGCGCGACATCGTCGATGGAAACCCAGCGCCGATCGTAGCCAGAAAACGTCGCCAGGTCCTTCAGCATCAATGTCGACACCGGATGCACGAATGTCGGCAGGTACAGGAAGGTCAGCACCACCGGCACCAGCGCCAGCACGACCGCGACGGCGATGCCGCGCCGGACCCAGCGTTGAAGACCGATGCGGCTGCCGCGTCTCGGTCTCGCCATGTCCAACCCTTCGGTTTCGTGATCGACGATCGGTTCCGCCAAGCCACCCAGTCCGCGCTACTCCCTGCCCCCGGCATAATGGCGCTTGGCTTCTTGCGCAACGTCTGAGTGTCGGCTACCGCTCCCGACCATGACGAAAGACGACCAAATGGCGTTCGAAGCTGCACTTATTGCCCGGGCAGTTCCGCTCGAGGCGCTGCTGAGGCGGTTGCTCGACGGACGGACGCTTTCGGGCGAGGTCGCGCGGCCCGAACGCCTGATGGCGGCAATGCGACATGGCGTGCTGAACGGCGGCAAACGACTGCGTCCCTTCCTGGTCATGGAAAGTGCTGCACTGTTTTCAGCCGACGGCGAGGCGGCGCTGCGCGTCGCGGCGGCGCTCGAATGCGTGCACTGCTATTCGCTCATCCATGACGATCTGCCGGCCATGGACGACGACGATTTGCGCCGCGGCCAGCCGACCGTGCACAGGGCTTTCGATGAGGCGACCGCCATTCTTGCGGGCGACGCCTTGCTGACACTTGCCTTCGACATCCTTGCCGACGAGGCGACAATGCTGCCGGCCGAGCGCAGGGCAACGCTGGTGCTGGCACTGGCCCGCGCCGCCGGGGCGGGAAGCATGGTCGGCGGCCAGATGCTCGATCTCGAAGCCGAACAAAGCCGGCCGGACGAGGCCGGCATCATCCGGCTTCAGGCGATGAAAACCGGTGCGCTGATCCGCTTTGCCTGCGAAGCGGGCGCTATCCTTGCCGGCGCGCCGTCGGGCGACCGCGAAAGGCTGGCCGAGTTCGGCTCGGCGATCGGGCTTGCCTTTCAGCTTGCCGACGATCTGCTCGACCTGACCGCCGACGCGCATCAGATGGGCAAGGCGACCGGCAAGGATGCCGCGGCCGGCAAGGCGACGCTGGTCGCGCTGCACGGACCGGACTGGGCGCGGGGCCAGCTCCATGGCCTCGTTGACCAGGCTCATGCGTTGCTCGAACCTTTTGGCGAGCAGGCTGCGCTTCTGAAACAAGCGGCGCAGTTCGTAGCGGCCCGCAACAATTAAGCGCGCCCCTATGGCGCGCCGGAGAATTGGCGACTGATCGGCCGGACGCCCTCGCAACCGGCCGATCGGGATCATTTCCGGCGATGTCGGACCACATGGACCCGCCACACCAGTTGCCGAGCCATTCTTCAGCCTCGCGGCAGGGTTCCGCGGCTCGGGTGGACAGCGGTCAGCCTTCGCCAGTTGTCTTTTCCACCACGGGCTGCGGAACCGGTTCCATCTCGGCCGCCGCCTCGACCGCCTGCGCCTCGGCCGGCTTGCGCCGGTTGCGGATGATGGCGGCGATGCGATCGCGGATTTCGCCGGCGCTGAGGAACACCGGAACGCGCGCCACCGGCGCGGTCGGCTCAAAGGACAGGCCAAGGCCGGTGATCCTGCCCTTGTCGTCGACGTCGCGGACGATCAGCTCGATCGGACCGAGCAGCACGCGGTCGGCGTATTCGGCGTGGCCGCCGAGCCGCGTAGTGACCAGGTCGCCAATGCTGAGCTTGCGTTCCGCTTCGGTCAGGCCCGGCGCGTAGGCGGTCTCCAGTTCCTCGGCGGGGCGTGACGGATCGACGGCGAAGGCCCCGAAGAAATCCGCGTCCTCGGGATCGACCACGGCACGGCTGGCGAACAGCTTGTCGAGCAGGCGCGGATAGCGGTCCGGCACGAAGATGTAGACATGGTCGCCGGCCGCGAGCCGGCCCATATCCTGGAAGCGCATCGAGCGTCCGTCGCGCAGCACCAGCGACGGCCGCGCCCAGCGCGGAATGCGTTCGCCGCGCGCCACCGGGCTGCCAGGTGCCACGCGGTAGGCGAGAAGCTCATGATGGGCGGAGCCCGGCAGTTCCAATTCGACCTTGTCGAGCGGTCCCAGGCGGGCCGGCACGATAAGGCCGAGACGGCGCGCCAGCGGCCCGACGGTCCATCCCTGGATGATCAGCGAGACCAGCACGATGATGAAGGCAGTGTTGAAGATGAGGCGGCCGTTCTCAAGACCGCCGAGCAGCGGCGTGATGGCAAGCAGGATCGACACGGCACCACGCAGGCCAACCCACGAGACGAAGGCGACTTCCGGGCGTGGCAGACGGAACGGCACCAGGCAGAGCCAGACGGCGATTGGCCGTGCCACAAATACCAGGAACAGGCCGAGCAGCACTGCCGGCACCAGGATCGCCGGAAATTGCGAAGGCGTCGCGAACAGGCCGAGGATCAGGAACATGATGATCTGCGCCAGCCACGACATGCCGTCCTGGAAGCGCTTGAGGATGGTGACGGCCCGGATATCGGAATTGCCGGCAATCAGGCCTGCGAGATAGACCGCCAGAAAGCCGGAGCCGCCGACGGCACCGGCGGCAGCGAACACCATAAGCGACAGCGTCAGCACGAAGATCGGCAGCAGGCCGTGATCGAGATTGAGGCGATCGACAAGGCGCACGATGGCCATGCCGCCGAGAATGCCGATGACCGCGCCGAGCCCCATGTTGACAAGGAAGCCGACGGCAAGATCGGTGACCAGCACCTTGGCCTCGGGGTGGGTATTGGCGGCGATGACCTCGACCAGCGTGATGGTCAGGAAGATGGCGATCGGGTCATTTGTGCCGGATTCCACCTCGAGCGTGGACCGCACGCGCTCGCGCAAATTAATCTCGCCGGCGCGCAGCAGGAAGAACACCGCCGCGGCGTCGGTCGAGGCGACGGCGGCACCGAGCAGGAAGGATTCCAGCCAGGTCAGGTCGAGCAGATAATAGGCGGCGGCGCCGAAGAGTCCGGTGGTCAAAAGGACGCCGAATGTGGCCAGCGACAGCGCCGGCCCGGCCGCCTGCCGCAAGGCGTTGAGCGGCGTGCCAAAGCCGGAATCGAAAAGGATGACCGCCAGCGCCAATGAGCCGGCAAAATAAGCAACTCGGGCATTGTCGAAATGGATGCCGAGACCGTCGGTTCCGGTGGCGAGGCCGATGCAGAGAAACAGCAGCAGGAGAGGGGCGCCGAAACGGAAGGCGATCAGGCTTGAAAACGCGGCGGCAACGACAAGTGCTGCGCCAACGAGCGTCACAAGATAGATACCATGCTCCATTCGTTGGTCGCCCCTAGTCGATATGCTCCGGCATCACGGGAGAGTGGGGCGAAGACATGGCCGCTGCAAGGCAGCAGCGTGGCTTTTTGCCCCACGCTGCCGATCGTCGAAAGTTTTGGCACCCCCGAGCAGCGGAGCGTGCCTCGGCGGTTCGTGCTGCAATGAAAAACGCCCGGACTGAGCCGGGCGTCTCCAGGTCGAGAAGCTGGCTCTGCGATCAGGCGATGGTCTTGCCGAAGGCGACGGCGGTATCGCCCATGCGGTTGGAAAAGCCCCACTCATTGTCGTACCACGACAGCACCGAAACGAAGTTGCCGTCCATGACCTTGGTCTGGTCGAGCGCCACGATCGAGGAATGCGGATCATGGTTGAAGTCGATCGAAACATTGGGGTGACGGGTAACGGCGAGGATGCCCTTCAGCTTACCGTTCGAGGCGGCGATCACCGCGTCATTGATCTCCTGGACGGTGGTCGGCCGCTTGGCGATGAACTTGAAATCGACGAGCGAGACGTTCGGGGTCGGCACGCGGATGGAGATGCCGTCGAGCTTGCCCTTGAGTTCGGGCAGTACCAGGCCGATGGCCTTGGCAGCACCGGTCGAGGTCGGAATCTGCGACAGCGCGGCGGCGCGGGCGCGGTAGAGGTCCTTGTGCATGGTGTCCAGCGTCGGCTGGTCGCCGGTGTAGGAATGGATCGTCGTCATCATGCCCTTCTCGATGCCGACCGCCTCATTCAGCACGGCCGCCAGCGGCGCCAGGCAGTTGGTGGTGCAGGAGGCGTTCGAGATGACGATGTGGTCCTTGGTCAGCTTGTCGTGATTGATGCCATAGACGACGGTGAGATCGGCGCCCTCTGCCGGAGCGGAGACGAGAACGCGCTTGGCACCGGCGGTCAGATGGGCGACGGCCTTGTCGCGGGCGGTGAAGATGCCGGTGCATTCGAGCGCGATGTCGATGCCAAGCTCCTTCCAGGGCAGTTGCGTCGGATCCTTGATCGCGGTGACCTTGAATTTTTCCTTGCCGACGATGATCTGGTCGCCGTCAACCGTCACCTCATGCGGAAAGCGGCCATGCACGCTGTCGAAGCGCAGCAGATGCGCGTTGGTCTCGACCGGGCCGAGATCGTTGACCGCGACGACGTCGATATCCTTGCGGCCGGATTCATGGATGGCGCGCAGGATGTTGCGGCCGATGCGGCCGAATCCGTTGATGGCAACTCTGACGGTCATTGTTCTCTCCCTGGGAGTTGGAGGCCGAAGATCAAGTCCGCAGCTTCATAACGGCGGACGGGCAAAGAATCCAGCCGCCGAGGCGTGGATTTAAATCGATTAGTGCTCCACCGCCCGGCAAAACCGCTATGCCAGCCTTTGCCGGGCGGGGCTCACTTTCATTTGCCATGCAGACGGGCTTCCGCCGCCTTCACCGTTGCCTCGGCTGTGATGCCGAAATGCGGGTAGAGCTGTTCGATGGTGCCGGAGGCGCCGAAGCCGGTCATGCCGACAAAGATGCCGTCGGTGCCGATGAAGTGATCCCAGCCCTGACGGATGCCGGCTTCGATGGCAATCTTGAGCGGCGCATTGCCGATCGTCCTGCTGCGGTAGTCGGCGCTCTGCTTGTCGAACAATTCGAAACACGGCACCGAGACGACGCGGGTCGCGTGGCCGTGCTTTTCCAAGGCCTCGCGGGCAGCCAGCGCGATCTCGACCTCGGAGCCCGAAGCGAAGATCGTCACCGCCGCCTCGCCACTGGCGGCGGCAAGTTCATAGGCGCCGCGGCTGGAGAGGTTTTCCGCAACGAAGTCGTTGCGTACCGTCGGCAGGTTCTGCCGGGTCAGCGCCAATGTCGAAGGCGTCTTTTCCGACTCAATGGCCAACTGCCAGCATTCCGCGGTTTCCACCGCGTCGGCCGGGCGGAAGACATTGTGGTTCGGAATGGCGCGAAGTGCTCCCAGATGCTCGACCGGCTGATGGGTCGGGCCGTCTTCGCCAAGGCCGATGGAATCATGGGTCATGACGAAGATCGAGCGGATGCCCATCAGCGAAGCAAGCCGCATCGCCGGACGGGCATAATCGGAAAAGCACATGAAAGTGCCGCCATAGGCGATAATGCCGCCATGCAATGTCAGCCCGTTGAGCGCGGCCGCCATGCCGTGCTCGCGAACGCCGTAATGAACGTAGCGCTGGCCGTAATCGTCGGCAGTGATGTTCTTGGTCTGGCTGGTCTTGGTGTTGTTGGAGCCGGTCAAATCGGCCGAGCCGCCGATGGTTTCGGGCAAGGCGCCGTTGATGACCTCCAGTGCCATTTCCGACGATTTGCGGGTGGCGACCTTCGGCTTGTCGGCGGCGAGCTTCTTCTTGTAATCGCCAATGACGGCGTCGAAGTTGGCCGGCAGCGTGCCACTGATGCGGCGTTCGAACTCTGCGCGCAATTTGGCATCAGCCTTGGCAAGCCGGCTTTCCCAGTCGGTGCGCGCCTTGACGCCGGTCCGCCCGGCGGTACGCCATGCGTCGAGGATATCGGCCGGAACCTCGAAGGGCGGATAATCCCAGCCGAAGAATTTTCTGGCGCCGGCGATTTCCTCGGCGCCGAGCGGCGAGCCATGCGCCTTGTTGGTGCCGGCCTTGGTCGGCGCGCCGAAGCCGATCGTCGTCTTGCAGGCGATCATCGTCGGCTTGTCGGAGTGGCGGGCCGCTTCGATGGCATAGGCGATCGCTTCCGGGTCCTGGCCGTCGATATGGCTGGCATTCCAGCCGGACGCCTGGAAGCGGGCGACCTGATCGGTGTTATCGGCGAGCGACACTGGGCCATCGATCGAGATGTTGTTGTTGTCCCAGAAGACGATCAGCTTGTTCAGCTTCAGATGCCCGGCAAGCGCGATGGCTTCCTGGGATACGCCTTCCATCAGGCAGCCGTCGCCGGCCAGCACATAGGTGTAGTGGTCGACGAGATCATTGCCGAAAGCGGCATTCATGATGCGCTCGCCGAGCGCGAAGCCGACCGAATTGGCAAGGCCCTGGCCGAGTGGGCCTGTCGTCGTCTCGATGCCGGCGGCATGGCCGTATTCCGGGTGGCCCGCCGTCCTCGACCCCAATTGGCGGAACTGCTTGATCTGGTCGATGGTGATGTCTTCGTAGCCGGTCAGATAGAGCAGCGAGTAAAGCAGCATCGAGCCGTGGCCGGCCGACAGGATAAAGCGGTCGCGGTCCGGCCAATGCGGGTTTTTCGGATCGTATTTGAGAAAGCGGGTGAACAGCACCGTGGCGATGTCGGCGCAGCCCATGGGCAGTCCGGGGTGGCCGGAATTTGCCTTCTCGACGGCGTCCATGGCGAGAAAACGGATCGCATTGGCCATCCGGTCATGTTGTTCGCGCGAGGTCATGCTTCCTCCAAAATGGGGGTTTGGGCCTTGGGAAAGCCCTTGAAAAGGGTGCGCGACACATAGCAGGCGCGGCCTTTTAGTCAACAAATCGGTGTGCTTTTGCCGGTCTTGTGATGGCCATGCGCGACTTACATTAGCGTTAGCAGGGGACAGTCGCGACAGCTTTATTGACGTGCGGTTCACACGACGCGTAATGTTTCAGGGATAACGCGTTCTGAACGTGGATGATTCGGTGATGGGCAGGGCGCAGGACGAAAGCCATGACCGGGGAAACGACCCTCAAGGAAGTCATTGCCAGGCTGGGTAAGGCCATCGAAGGGCTGGAAAACGCCGTCGCGGCCAAGCTCGAGCACGAGCGGGACTATTCGGAAGCCGAGGCCGAAGTGCAGCGGATGAACGCCGACCGCTCGCGGCTGGCGCAGGAGCTCGACAATTCCGAGGCCCGCGCCGAACGGCTGGAAGATGCCAACAAGGAAGTGTCGCGAAGGCTGGTGACAGCCATGGAAACCATCCGCGCGGTACTGGACAGGTAGGCCAATGGCACAAGTCACGGTTTCCATCGACGGCAAGCAGTATCGGATGGCCTGCGACGAGGGCCAGGAAGAGCATCTGATCGATCTTGCCGAGCGCTTCGACCGCTATGTCTCGCATCTGAAGGATTCTTTTGGCGAGATCGGCGACCAGCGGCTGACCGTGATGGCCGGCATCATGGTCATGGACGAGCTTTCGGAACTGCAGAAGCGGGTCAAGGGCATGGAAAGCGAAGTGCTGACGCTGCGCAAGACGCGCGACGACGCACTGACCAAGGCCGACAAGAACGATTCCGTGCTGACCGGGGCGCTCGGCGCACTGGCCCAGCGCATGGAAGACCTGGCGACGACGCTGGCAGTGAACAAGGCCTGAACCAGCGCAGCGAAAATTCCTGCTGCATTTGCCGAGAAGCAATGAAAATATTTCGCCGCCGGCCGATGCCGGCGCAACAGGCGTTTGAAGGATGACGCCGGAGTGATAGAAAGGCAAAAGCAGCGCCGGGCAACGCCGGCTGCGATCTGCACGCACAGGGTAAGGGACACGTCATGAGCCTTCGCATCAACGATATCGCACCGGACTTCACCGCTGAGACCACGCAAGGACCGATCAGCTTCCATGAATGGATCGGCGACGGCTGGGCGGTATTGTTCAGCCATCCCAAGAACTTTACGCCGGTTTGCACGACCGAACTCGGCACAATGGCCGGGCTCGAAGGCGAGTTCAGGAAGCGCAACGTCAAGATCATCGGCATCTCGGTCGATCCCGTCCAAAGCCATGAAAAGTGGCAGAACGACATCAAGACCGCGACCGGTCATTCGGTGAACTACCCGCTGATCGGCGACAAGGATCTCAAGGTCGCCAAGCTTTACGAGATGCTGCCGGCGGGTGCCGGCGAGAGCTCGGAAGGCCGCACGCCCGCCGACAATGCCACGGTGCGTTCGGTTTACGTCATCGGGCCCGACAAGAAGATCAAGCTGGTTCTCACCTATCCGATGACGACCGGCCGCAACTTCGACGAAATCCTGCGCGCCATCGATTCCATGCAGCTGACCGCCAAGCACCAGGTGGCGACGCCGGCGAACTGGAAGCAGGGCGAGGACGTCATCATCACCGCTGCCGTCTCCAATGAGGATGCCATCAAGCGCTTCGGCGCCTACGAGACGATCCTGCCATATCTCAGGAAAACCAAGCAGCCTTCCGCCTGAGCAGGCAGAGGCGGCACGGAGAATTTTCGGTTTTCCTGGTCGTGTGAGTATGGGGTGCTTGACGGCGCCTGGTTGACGGACAACCATGCCTTTCATTTGCCGTGGCAGAGAAAGTCATTCCTGCCACGGTGAGGATCAAGGGGGCTGGGATTGGACGCATTATCGGCCAGGTCGCAGGTCACCGGCTTCTATGACAAGCCGAGCGGGTCCGTCCAGTATGTGGTCGCCGACATGGCGACCCGCAAATGCGCCATCATAGATCCGGTGCTCGACTTCGACGAAAGGTCCGGTGCAACGGCAACGAAAAACGCCGACGCCCTGCTCGACTTCGTCAGGGAAAGCGGGCTGGAGGTCGAGTGGATCCTCGACACGCATCCGCATGCCGATCATTTCTCCGCCGCCCATTATCTGAGGGGGAGAACCGGAGCGCCGACGGCAATCGGCGAAAAGGTCATCGACGTCCAGAAATTGTGGAAGGTGATCTACAACTGGCCGGAATTCCCCGCCGACGGTTCGCAATGGGACAGGCTGTTCGCCGACGGCGCAACTTTTTCGGTCGGCGGCCTTCCGGCAAGAGTGCTGTTCTCGCCGGGCCACACACTGGCCTCGATCGCTTACGTCATTGGCGACGCCGCCTTCATCCACGACACGCTGTTCATGCCGGACAGCGGCACCGCAAGGACAGACTTTCCGGGCGGCAGTGCCGAGCGGCTCTGGCGTTCGATCGAGGACATCCTGGCGCTGCCGGACGAGACACGTCTGTTCGTCGGTCACGACTACCAGCCGGGCGGTCGCGAAGCGCGGTGGGAAAGCACGGTCGCGGAGCAGAAAGCCGGCAACATCCATGTTGCCGGCTGCAAGACGGAAGCCGACTTCGTCGCGCTCCGCCAGGCCCGCGACAGGACGTTGCCGATGCCGCGGCTGATCCTGCACGCGCTGCAGGTCAATATGAATGGTGGACGCCTGCCGGAACCGGAATCCAACGGGCGGCGCTATCTGAAATTTCCGCTCGATTGCCTGTGAGGAGATGGGTCGCTGGCACTACAATGCTATTTCAGACTCGGCGCCGCCCTCATCGTTCTGCGATGGTCATCCAAGTTATTGATCCTGATTCGATTTTTGCGATGTTTGCATCCGATAGGTCCATGCGGAAGACGGTTGCGGTAGCCGGATGAGGAGCGGCGCAGACGCCAGCTAAGTGTTTAGTCCAGCGTCAGGGTTTTGTTCGGCGGGCTAAATGTTCATACGTGATTTGCCAAGGGTTGCTCTCGGAAGATCTCTCCTCGCCGATCCAATGGAAGCTGTTGGCAGTGATCTCGGTGAAACGCCATCGAGTTTGCAGACCGCGCGAGTCATTGCCGAGTTGGACAATGTCCTTACCCTCGGCCCGCCCGATCTGGCGCGAGTGATCCTGGTTGAGCGGGTCGTTCCATATGATATGCCAGCCATCGATCCCAGGGTCGAAGATGCGCAAGGTCGTACCATACATCGTCGACGGCGCAGGGCGCTTGGGCCTGATCCAAACGTCCTGAATCGCGCGGCCTTCGAGCACCCAGCCAAAATGGCATTCGCCATCCCATTTCTGGATTGTGCCGTCGTCGAGGTAGTGGACCGAGTCCATTTCCCAGCTTCCAATCAGCCATCCATACAGGGCCATGTCTTTCGCTCGGTCGGCTGGCGGACCTTCGGATCCGAGAGCGGCCAGAAACGGAGAAATGGTCATCGTCACACTGCCTTTCGTTTTCAATAAACGAGCTCAACTGCCCGGCGCAGCCTCGGCGGCTCGTTGTCGCGCCGCCTGCCGCGAGCGCCGGGTTGTGGAATGCCGCGGTCGGCGCCGCAACATTGCCGCCACAGCTTGCAGTCTTGCGGTTTTCAGGGCTTGGGGAAAATTGCGGTAATGCCGCTATCGATGCGATCGTCTGGGGACGCCATGGCAAGGCTACTGAGCAGTTATGGCGGCGGATCGGACATCCGCGAAGGCGCCGCGGAACCGGCAACCCGCTAATACATGTCGCGCAAAAGTGGAAGCGGTTTGCGATAACGACATGCATAAACCAAGAATCTAAAGCGCGTCGCACAAGGCCGGTCGAACGCGACGCGCTTTTAAAAAACGGCGGCGCCAGTTACCTGACGCCGCCGTTATTTGTTCCCTTGGAAGGCCTTACGCCGCCGGCTGCGCCTCGATGGTGCGCAGCGCCTGCGTCTGGCGCTTGGCCGCGGCCTTGACCGCGTCCTGCACCTTCTCGAAGGCGCGCACCTCGATCTGGCGCACGCGCTCGCGGCTGATATCGAACTCGGCCGACAGCTCTTCAAGCGTCAACGGCTCATCGGCGAGGCGGCGCGCCTCGAAGATGCGGCGTTCGCGGTCGTTGAGCACGGCAAGAGCGCCCGACAGCATGCCGCGCCGGTTTTCCAGCTCGTCCTGCTCGATCAGCATCTCTTCCTGGCTTTCGTGGTCGTCGACCAGCCAGTCCTGCCATTCGCCGGACTCGCCTTCACTGGCCCGGATGGGCGCATTGAGCGAGGCGTCGCCCGACAGACGGCGGTTCATCGACACGACTTCCGCTTCCGAGACGTTCAGCCGGGTGGCAATCTCGGTGATCTGGTCGGGCTTCAAATCGCCTTCGTCGAGCGCCTGGATCTTGCCCTTCACCTTGCGCAGGTTGAAGAACAGGCGCTTCTGGTTGGCGGTGGTGCCCATCTTGACCAGGCTCCACGAGCGCAGGATGTATTCCTGGATAGAGGCCTTGATCCACCACATCGCATAGGTGGCGAGACGGAAACCGCGCTCCGGTTCGAATTTCTTGACGGCCTGCATCAGGCCGACATTGCCTTCCGAGATCACCTCACCGATCGGCAGGCCATAGCCGCGATAGCCCATGGCGATCTTGGCGACGAGCCGAAGGTGGCTGGTGACGAGCTTGTGTGCAGCCGTGGTGTCCTCATGCTCGGCATAGCGCTTGGCGAGCATGTACTCTTCCTGCGGCTGAAGCATCGGAAAGCGGCGGATTTCTTCCAGGTAGCGGCTGAGACCGCCTTCGCCGGAAACGATACTGGGTAATGACTGGGCCATGATAGCGCCCCCTCTCTATTGGAGTGATGCCCCCGAAACGCGGCGGGCATGTGGCGCGAATGCCAAAGGCACATTCGCGCCAACCGACATATATAGGAACAAAACCAGAAAGACAGGCATTTGTTCAACACGAAACAGTGTGTCACGTTGAAGTGAACAACGCCGGTCAGGTTTTCAGGTGGTTGGTTCAGAGCTTGCGGAAGCCGTCGACGAGTTCCTCCATGTCCCACGGTATCGGTGCTTCGAACCTCATCGTTAGATGGGTATCCGGATGCCGAAATGCAAGGAGGCGGGCGTGCAAAGCTTGTCGCGGAAACGCTTTTACCTTGCTTCTTAGCGGCTCGGGCAACCGATTGGCCTTGGTGCGGAAAGCCTGGCCGTATTCGGGGTCGCCAATCACCGGATGGCCGATATGGGCCATGTGGACGCGTATCTGGTGAGTGCGACCGGTTTCCAGCCGGCATTCGACCAGGCTCGCCGTGGCGAATTCCTGCTGCTGCTCGCCAAAGCGCTCGACAACGGTGAAATGCGTGACGGCGTGGCGGGCATCGTCGCGGCCTTGCGGCACCACGGCGCGGCGTACCCGGTCGGCGGCGCGGCCGAGCGGCGCGTCGACCGTCCCGGTCGGCCTTGCCGGTATGCCCCAGACCAACGCCAGATACGCGCGCTCGAGATCGCCGGTCAGGCCGTGGTCGGCAAAGGCCTCCGACAACGCCTTGTGGGCGCGATCGGTCTTGGCGACGACTATGACGCCACTGGTCTCCTTGTCGAGGCGGTGGACGATGCCCGGCCGTCTCACCCCGCCGATGCCCGACAGGCTATCACCGCAATGATGGATCAGCGCGTTGACCAGCGTGCCGGTCCAGTTGCCGGCGCCGGGATGCACGACCAGCCCGGCCGGCTTGTTGATGACGATCAGCTCGCTGTCCTCGTAGAGGACGTCCAGCGCAATATCTTCGCCTTGCGGCTCCGCCGGTTCCGGCTCCGGCATGTCGACCGACACGCTGTCACCTTGTGCCATCTTGCGCTTCGTTTCGCTGGCTGGCCTGCCGCCGATCCTGACGGCGCCCTGCTTTATCAGCATCTGTACCCGGCTGCGCGACATGTCGGGGCCGAGCCTGGCCGCCAGCCATTGGTCGAGCCGCTGGCCGGCCGCATCAGCGCCCGCCTCCAGGACGATCGGTCCGGCCCCTATTAATTGTCTGACCTCTTCGTTATGAGCGCTCATCGAAAACAGTTCCGGAATCTGCTGCCATGGCCCGGCCGCTTGCCGACGAAGACGAGGAAAAGCCGCTCGACCCCGAGGTCGAAAAGGTGCGGAGGAAGCTCGTCCGCTTCGTCGCCATCAATCTCGGCCTGCTGTTCCTCGCCCTTATGGTGGTGATCGCAGCACTTGTCTACAAAGCGCGCAACGCGCCGCCTGCCGCCCCTCCGCTAAGCAGCGACATCCAGGTGCCGATCGGCGAAACGGTCAACGGCGACATCGTGCTGCCGGTCGGCGCCAGGGTGATCAGCCAATCGCTCTCCGGCAATCACCTGTCGATCGACGCCGAGCTGCCCGACGGCAGCCGCGCCATCTTCGTTTATGACATCACTGAGCGCCGCATCGTCGGGCGTTTTTCGATCAGGAACAAATGACCGGTTTTGCCGAACACCGCAGCATTGCCACGGTCGCGCTTGTCGTCGCAAATTATGACGAGGCGATCTCGTGGTATGTCGACCGGCTGGGTTTTGTCCTCACCGAAGATGTCGATCTCGGCGGCGGCAAACGCTGGGTCACGATCACGCCGCGCAAAGGGCAGGGCGCGCGGCTGCTTCTCGCCGAAGCATCCGGCGATGCGCAAAGGCACGCCGTCGGCAACCAGACCGGCGGGCGGGTCTTTTTGTTCCTCGAAACCGACGATTTTGCCCGCGACCATGCGCTGATGCTCGAAAAAGGCGTCGAGTTCCGCGAAGCTCCACGCCACGAGGCTTATGGCACGGTCGCGGTTTTCGCCGACCTTTATGGAAATCTCTGGGACCTTATCGAGCCAAAACGCTAGGCTTGCAGCGGATATTTCACCGGCGCGATCGGCAGCCTTAAGCCTAGTTGCTTTTTGCCAGCCGTCAGCCTATATCGCCGGTTCTTGAACGCGCCCATCGTCTAGCGGTCAGGACACCGCCCTCTCACGGCGGGAACAGGGGTTCGATTCCCCTTGGGCGTACCAATAAAATCAACAGCTTAGCTGCTGTCCCCGGAAAACCATCAAATAACGGTCAAATAAGCCCTCCGCACGGGGTCCATTTGGGCAAAGTCTGGCCGGATGAGGCTAGTCGAGAAGTACAGGCCGCCGAAGCGCAAGAGGCCCCTGCGTGACATGGTGGACTAGGCCAACTCGCTTTTGCTATGCCACCCTCGCGTTATGAACGCTCTAGTCGTCGGGGCGCTTGAGAACTCTGAAATTGGCCGAACGTGCGCTTGGCTCTGCATCATAATCCTTTGCCATGAGCCCGCGTTGAAGCAAAGCCCGTACTGCCTCAGCACGGTTCGGCAGTCTGTTCTCAAACCGCCAAGCATCCAGGACAGCGAGTTCCCCGGCATTGAGCATGAACTGCAGACGATATGTTCGCTTGAGGGCATCCACTTTTTCAGCTCTCTCATTGCGTCGGCAAACAGTTTCTGGGTCAGTTCGCTCACCGAGGTGACGTCTGTGCCGACGGTATCCGGCAGGTGTTCTGCCATCCATTTGTCGAGGAAGTTTATCCCGCGTGTGCTCATATCGCCATAAGCTGGACAAGAGCTTTAGGTTCCAGCCGACGCCGAAAGCCATCGAAGCCATCCGCGCCATTCGAACACTCATGCCGGTGTGCAAGGCCACCGACCAGGAGTTAGGTGGCGCTGGCCGTGACCGCCTGGCCCTAGGTCGCGCTAGGGCGGGCTCTACGTGCCGGCGCCCGTCTGTTTCCCGTCTGTTTTCAGAAGAGAAATCCCTGTTGGCTCGGCTCACGGTGGGCCTGTGATTGCCGCCGTCGTCGTCCTGGTGTCCCATCTTGCAGAATATCTCTTGCGGTCGAATTAGGAATATGGTCCTCATTGTGCCGGTGCGGCGATCCACTTAACGGAGATCGCGCAATGGCCAGAACCAAACCATCTAAGCAACTTTCACAGGCCGAGATCGACCGCTTCATGGCGGCTGCGGAAGAGCTTCACAAGAGCATTGTCCGGCCGCTGCTATCGCCCACCTGCGACCACTATCGAGCGCTTCGAGCGGTCCATGAAACCCTGTTGAAATCGGTGAAGGACATTACCGGCAAGGATGCAGCTTTCGTCCGATGGCACGGCACGGGGCCAGCGAACTAGCGGGCAGCGGGGAATCGCTGCATTCAGCACCGACCAACGCGCCAAGGTTCAATCGTCTTCGCGGAAATCCTTCTATTCCTGCTGGAATTGACAGGGCCAATCTTCAGGCCTCGTCAAGCCAGAAGGCAACTCGGTCCGCGCGTCTCCGCAAGCCATGTTGAGCTGCCACTGGGACAGACCCGCCGAATTGGAAAGATCGAGGCCCTCGACACGGGTCAGAAAGAAAAAAGCGCGGTCAAAGTCTATCGGCGCGGTGAACGTCGCTCCTCGGAAGTCCGCCCGCGCGAGATTGGCAAACGAAAAGCGGCTGCCGCTGATATCGGCGTCATGGAACTGCGCACGCCCCAATTCCGCCTTTGTGAAATCTACATTGGTCAGATTGGCGCCCTGGAAATTCGAGCGCTGCACTTCCGCGCTGGCAAACACAGCGCCCCGCGCGTCCATACGGCTGAAGTCGGTCCTGTAGGCCTCGATTTTGTCGAACCGGGCGCCTTGGGCGGTCGAGTCGGCCAGGGAAGCACGCACAAGCGTTGCCTTCTCAAAATTTGCCGCAAGGAGATTGCTGTTCCTGAGGTCGGTCGAAGTGAAATCAACACCGAACAGGTTCGCCCCGCTCAGGTCCTGTCCTGTTAGGATTAGAAGCTTTTTGTCACAGTCCTGCCAATTGACGCCAGGCGTCGCGGCTGCGTCGCAATTTTGAGCGGCAGTGGCGTTCTGCCAAGCAAATACAGTGCAAACCGCTAGAACCAAGCCGGATGCGCCGTAAGCTCTGGTTCGTCTCAAAGTCATTTGTTGCTGGACCTCTGCTACTCGGCGACAATCAACCTTACCACATCTGCTGACACTCGAAAGCGACGGCGTTTTGCCCGCTAATCCCGCTAGTCCCCATCTCAACATGAAAAGCCCGCCACGGTGAGGCAGCGGGCTTTGGCATTCTCCAGTCGCGAAGGGCTCATGCCCCCGTTTTCATAGCACTGCTATCGGCGAGCACCCTGCTAAGACAGGCGTCCGCCGCTTCGTTCAGGCGTTCGGCGAGGTCCCGACCGATCATCGCCAGCGCGCATATTTGGTCCGGCAATGCGACCCTCTTCCCGTCGCGCTCGAACTCCTGTTCCATGGTCCGATCAAAGAGCACTTCGAGCAACTGGTGCAGGTTCCCGATATCGGATTGCAGGTCGTTGAGGTCGTCTGAAGGCGCGGTCATGACGCGTCCCATCCGAGCGCTTCGTAATAGGCCTTCTTGGCCTTGTTGGACATCGACTCCGCGACGCTGGCTACGAAGAACAGGCGGCTACCTTCCGTCTCGGTGATGACGTAGTTGCCGTTTTCGGGAGGGGGACAGCTGAAATGCTGCTCCAAGAGGTTCAACAGCACGTCGACCATGTTGTCGGAGTCGCAGATCAGCGGCTCCAGGTCGTTGATGGTCATTTTGTCCTTGGCCGCACTCATGCGTCACCGCCCTTCCCGACCAGCGACATCGACAGGAGCAGCGCGTCGACGTGCTCTTCCCGAAGGTGGCCAAAGAATGTGTTGTGGAACCGCCGCAGATAGCGGCCTTTGGCGGCGAGGTCCGCGGGCGCTTTAGCCGGGAACCGGCAGACGCGCCAAAGGGCCGAAACCTCTGCGTCGTTGGCATCTTCCCATTTCTCGTTTTCGTCGGCCGTCGCTTCGCGGCCAAGCTCGATTTCGTCGCAGCAATCGCAGACACTGTGCCAATAGGCCCAGGCGTTCTTGTGGCCCTTGATGAGCGCGCGAAGCTCTGGCGACATCTTTTCCCGCGCTGCCGGCCCGACCTCGATCGGCGCGGCTGGCGCCTTGCCAATGCTGGCGGCAGTGGCCGCAAGAGCCAAAGCCGCCCCAGTCAGGTTCAGGATGCGGCGGCGGTTGATCGCGGGCATGCCTTCGGCGGCAGCCCGAACAGTGATGTTCGGCATGTGGCTTAATCCTCGTTAACTAGGTAAATTTACCAGTTCAACATGAATGACAATTATCTTGCAGTCAACAGATAACTATGAAAAAATACTAGTTGAATAAGGAAAGCAACCATAATGCTCACAACGGGAAACCAGCTTCGCGCAGCCCGCGCCTTGGCTGACATGGACCAAGGAACGCTTGCGAAGCGGGCCGGCATCAATATCAACACCGTAAGCGCCATGGAGAAGAAGGGCGCTCAGGGGCTTACGAGCGGGCTCGATAAGGTGCGAGCCGTGATGACCGTGCTGGAGGCCGAGGGGATCGAGTTCCTGAATCACGGAAGCCCAGGCGTCCGACTGCGTGGGAAGTGAACGGGAGTAAAGCAACTTTGCGGAGAGCAGGGGCGAAGCTTGCGCGGGGTTGTACAATTTCGCAATGTCGGTCAGTGCTGTCGGAGCGCTCAGACTGATGCCGGATCGCCCGTTCAGACTACGCAAGCTCAGAGACCCTGACTTTTGGCTGCACGTCGCCATCGAAAAGTGGGAGTGGGACTATTCGCTCGGTGCGGCTTGGATGGAGGGGCCGGACCCCCTGGCAGAACTTCGCGCGCTCCGGCTCAAAGGGAAATTGGCCAAGGATAGTGGCAAGTCGGTGAAAGCCGGTCTGACTGCGGATATCAGGGTTTACGAAGGTGCACACTTTCGCGAGGAGAAAAGACTCGCCAATGCCAAGTTGCAGGACGTTGGCAGCCTGGACCGCGTGAAAGGCGGCTTTGAGGTCATGATTATAATGCCGGACGATGCTTTCCCATTGGTGATGCTGATGCTGGCAACTGAGCGTTACGGGCATATAGACATCTCCGCGTGGAAAGACGGGCCGAGGAGCAGCAGGATTCGGTCCTATGAGTTTAAGAGGACGATGACGGATGATTGGGAGTGAAACCGACCCCGCTGCCTATCCGCCACGAGGAATGAGCCGCAAGGCTGGGGGCGGCCCGGATGCACGAAAGCGCAGGCCATGACACGCTCTCGCGAAGACCTTCTGGACGACGACCCGATAACACTGAAGGAAGCCAGCGAACTGCTTCTGAGAGGGATTGTTTCGGTTTCTGCGCTGCGGTCGGAAATCAGACGAGGCAATCTGATAGTCGAGCGAATAGGGAAAAACCTATTTACAACGCCCTCGCACATTCGCGAGATGAGACGTCGATGCCGGGTAGTGAGCTCCAAATAGGGAGCGACATCCTGCCCGGAACTATGGTTACAGGCCCAGTTGATCCGACTTGGGTTCAGGTAAGCAATGGACAAGTTTCCGACCCTGGCGCTTTTCACTGATCGTCGGGCACCAGATGAAGCACTGGTTAGACGGGCCGTCGAAGAAATAGCGGCGGGCCGAGATCCAGTTCGTAGGAAGTTGCTGGCCTCCTATTTTGAGATGTTGCGAAGCGCAGACCGGGCGGCATACGACGCAGCAGTGGCTATCCTCCAGCTCCTAGGGCACGGGACAGCCGGCAGTGAGCCAGAGCGGCACCCGAATGCTTATTCCCCTCGAACACTGGCGACGCGATGGCTTTGTTCGGAGCGTCATGTGCGAAACTTGATCAAGAGGGGTGACCTGCCTCACTTCAGATTTGGCAAGCTTCTTCGCATCAAGCCTTCGGACGTTGATGACTTCGAGCGGCGCAATGTGGTGAGGCCGGAATGACAGGCGGGCGAAAGTTGACGACGTTGTCGAACCTTTGGCCCGCGATGGGAGCGGGCTTCTTTCCGCCCTTCGCACCCAGCGCCTTTGCGGCAGGGTCTTTGCCGTCATCAATCACGTCGTCGGCTTCCTCGTCAGTGGCAATGCGCATGACGCGGACGGCATTGCCGATCAGTCGGCGGGGCGCTTCTGGCCTTTAGGTCCGGTGGGCATCAGAAATTCGCCTCAGAGTAATCTACGTAGATCGACCCGATTTTCTTCCCAACGTTATCTTTCGCGTCGCTGAACCCGTCTTCGAACTCTCCGCGCTCTAAGCGGTCGGCCAACGCGCGCAAGGCATCTGCTGCCCATTTGTTTAACGTGCCTACGTTGGGGCCGGTCAGTTCCAACTCTACATCGCACTTCAAATGCGGGCTCAATTCCTGTGCGTTTTCCATCGCCACCACCTCATGCTTTCCGCTAAGCATATAGGAGTTCGGCGCACGGCGCGACAGTCGGTCGGCGGTGGATGACAGCCGGTCAAATTTCAAACTGAGACACTACCAAAAAATGGCGAAGGGCAAGTCACGCCATTATCGTTAAGCGCGGCCTTGCGGAGGCGGGGATTTTACCGTTCATTGCGCGCAGGGGGAACCACCATGCGCAAAAGCCACGGTTTCGCGGCGGTAGGGCTCGCGGCCATCATTTTAAGCGGCTGCTCCGGTTCGGGGCTTGGGATGCCTGGCTCGCCGGCTTGGTTTGCCACCACGCCCCAGACGGAACAGGCAACCTATTTCCGGAACCGATGCGTCTCCTACGGCTTCGAGCCGGGAACGCCAGCCATGGCCCAATGCATCCAAAACGAGTCCATTTCGTCTCGCGGCAGGGCATCCGCTAGAGCAAATGCGGCTTTTACCAATATGCAAAACAGTCAGCCAAAAACAACGACTTGCAATCGGTTCGGCAACACCGTGAACTGCACGACATTTTGATGTTTGAGTAGCAGCCGCCCATACACGAAAGGATTGCCGGTGCTCCCCTGCCGGTCTCGATCAAGGCGTGAACTTAAGGTTGCCATCACCAAATCTGCAACAAGGATTCGACAGTCTCGTCCGCCGAGCGCTAGACTGCCTCTTGGGGTTGTTCTTGGGCCATGTCTCGCATCTTTTCCGCTCGCGTCCTGTTGTGTATCGCACCGGTGCTGCTGGGAGCTACGTCGGCCAATGCCGGATTGCAGTTCCACGCCGGGCAGACGGATGCCGGGCTCCGCTACATCGTCGTGTCGGGTGATTTCGCTTATCAGGACGACCTTGCCGGCTTCGAGGCGCTGGCACGGTCCAATGCCTCAGTAGCGGTCACATTCCAGTCACCCGGTGGCAACATCCAGAAGGCAATGGAGCTTGGCCGCATCATTCGCAGACTCGGCCTTAATACGGCTCAGTTCAGGGCTCTCGAATGTGCTTCGGCCTGTTCTCTGGCGTTCCTAGGTGGAGTCGTGCGCTACGCTGAGCCTGGTGCCATTGGCGTTCACAAAACTTCGTTCAGTGGCGACATTCCGATAAGCACCGAGGATGCAGTTTCCGTTGTCCAGCAAGTTACCGCCGAGACCATCACCTATATGATCGAGATGGGCGTGGACCCCGCTCTGCTTCAGCTTTCCCTGCAATATGACAATGATGATGTACGCTATCTTTCCAAGAGCGAGATGGCGAAATACAAGGTCGTTACGTTGGACCTTAATGCAAGCCAGCCACCGGTCGGAAGCCAGTTACCGTCCCCGCAGCCATCGCCCCAGCCAGCACCGGCCCAGCCGCCCGTTGCCTCTTTGCCGCCAGCTTCTGAATACTCGTCACTGGCGATTCCGCAGGCCCACACCGGCCGCATTCGGCACCCTAAGGGCGCGGCCCCGCTGAAGGCTCTCGCGGATGGAAAGTCGGCCACGCTCGTTAATCTCCGCAACGGGAGCCCGGTCGCCATCCTTGGCAATGTGGCTCGCTGGTATCGGGTGCAAGCCAACGGTCAGGTTGGCTACATGCACGACACTTGGGTTTATGTGGACCAGTATGAAAGCGGACCATTTGAGCAGCGCCACATACAGGTCAAGAGCTTCGACAACCTGGCTGATGCTTCCGCCTATGTTCGCTCGGCCTCCATCCCATTGGCGGCTTATCTTGCTACAAATGGATGGTTCGCGGTTACTCTCGAGGACACTTTCGATCAGGTGGTGGCTAAGAACCTCGCGGCGGAACTGAAAGCGCGGGGCGCTATTCCTGACGACGCATACATGACGTTTGGCAACACCTATGTGCGCAAAGTCTGCTGCCGTTGAGGGAGGATATCCGTAGCCGTCTCGGAAGCCTGGCGAAGTAGGTCGCGACACTCATCAAACCGTCTCAACCATTCGCCGCGCCGCCCCAATCAGCGCGGCAATCTCTTTGCGTTGCTCGATCGCCTCACAAGTGAATCGTCCGTGACGATAAAGGCCATGAGCGGCGCCTTTGGGGGCTCCACCGCCCGCGCCATGAAAGCGACATACGCGATGTCCACGTACAGCCGGTGCTTTGCAGCCAACCCCGCTGCGCTTGCTGCGAGCCTGACAACGCGGGGCGCGGTTCATGGGGTTATCGATCATTTTCTTCAGCTACCCCGCCCCCATTGCCAACGTTGCCGACGATGGCCTGCCCGCCCTTTTCAACGTTCACGCGCTCGACAATCACGCGCTGCTCGCCCTTGCTGCGATAGCGCTTCAAAGCCTCAATCTGGGCCACATATGTACGGGAGAGTCGGTTCAATGCCCGCTCGTGCGCTTCCCTCAACTCCCACGTCTTGGCTTCTCCCATGCACATAGCACTATTCATCGTGGCAATGTGGATGGCGGCCATCTGGACACCGAGAGTCGCTTCGATCTGGTCCTTCGGCCGGAGCCCGCATACCATCGAGAGCGCGTAGTTCATGTCGCCCTGACGTACCACGCTGCCGACCTGCGCAATCTTGGCCAGTGAATCGAGAGTGCCGGCAAGGATTGTAGATCAGCAGTGCCCTTGCACGTTCTGCAGTGAGGGCCGGAAGTTGAGGACGGGGAGCCATTATCGCACCCCCAGCCCTGCCAACCGGCAGACTTCGAACGCCGTTGCCGCTGGAACTCCAAAACGGCTAGCAATGACGGCTATGGCATAAGTGCCATCGTCGATTTCAATTGCCGTTTTGGAGGGGTTGGGGTAGAAAGTAGCCGCTACAGCTTGCCTATCTACCGAGCCGCCGAGCCCTGCCAGGCCGGCGGCTTTGTCATGAATGTTCATAGCTGCACCTCACGACACAGCCGGAAGATTTTCGATATGGCGGCGAAGGCTGTCAGCCAGGATAAGGGTTCGGCGCCCTTCCTTCCGAGCTTCTATTTTTCGCGTCTTGATCAGCTCGTATAGCTTTGTCGGGCCGAGGCCGGACGCCTCCGAGGCGTTCTTGATGGTGAGAGATATTGCAGTCATTCGCTTCTCCTTTTCGTCATCGTTCACCGTTGGATGTGGTGGAACGTGGGAAAGGATCAGCGATTTTGTCGCGCTAAGTAACTGACAATGCGAGACAATTTTGGCCACACTTCGGAATCGGGATTTGTCCCGAAATGTCTAGCCTTGGCCAATTTTGGCCGAATAGAACCTTTGAATGGTCTTTTCGCTTGGCACGAGTTTCTTTCGGTCGCGCAGAAACTCCCGGATATTCTCGGCTCTCCGAGCCACCGAAAGCCCTGCGAGATCGTCGCCCATCTCTGAGATTGCATACGCAATTGCCTCGAAAGAGGCAGTCATCTGCTTGTCCTCGGTTTCCTCCGCTGTTCCGAGCGCTGTCCAGGACGACGCAAGCAGGCTTGAATCCCGCTCCATCGAAGCAACCCAGCTTTGAAGGCTGGTGAGGTCGACTTCCGCCGGATAGGTTTCGCGCACAAAGTAATGCCCACCCATCCGCATGACGGTAGGGTCGTCAGATAGATCCTTGCCAGCACTAAAAACAATGTCCCCCTTTTCTTCGTAGTGCCCTCGTCCGGCGACGCGGCCTGTACCACACGCAGCGCGCAACAAAGGCTTAGCTTTGTGGTCGGTTAAGAACAGCCGCCAGCGCATGCGCTCGACAGCCTCCAGAAACGGTATCCATTCTTGTTTCACCGCGCACCCCGCGAAGCACCATGGAGGGGACCGTGGGGAAACCGGGCGGTGCGTCCCGGCTTATCGGCTGGCCTGCCTATCCCCACGGATTCGTTCAGACCTTTTGAACCTTTTGAGGGTTCGGGTCTGAGGGCATTTGAGAAATTGTCATCCTCGCAATTTCACAACGTTGTTGCCTTCGACCGGCATAAGCTCGACCACGGCGCCGGCGGACAGATCGTCCAGCGCGTCGATGATGGCTGCCGAATAGTGAGCCTCGATCATGCGGGCGCTCGTATCGTGCAAAGCCGCGACAAGGCGCACGGGAAGGCCATTGCGGAGTTGGCGCACAATCGAGGAATGACGGAGAGCATAGGGAACAGTCTCGGCCGGTAGCTCTGCCGACTTGACGATTTCAGCCCATGGGCGGGAAAGCTCGGAAGCGTGAAGCCATGGACCGCGAGAATCGCGAACCCATTGGCCGCCATCGTGGCCTTTGCCCGCCTCCTGTTTATGCCTCCAGCGCTCCAAAAGCGGGTCGCCAGGCCGTCTGCCTGCAGTAGCTGGCCGCAGCGCTGTCATCACATCAGCGCCCACCCTAATGCCGCTGTGTGAGGTTTTCTTGACGCCTCGACCTTTTCGACTGGTCGGGACCATAAGGCGGTTCGGCTGGACATCACCAACGGCGAGGCGGTTCACTTGAGAGAACCTTGCACCTGTGGCGCTCAATACCACCACGAGCCGCAGCAGATCCCCGTCCCAACGGTCGCGCTCATCAATCACCTTGGCAGCGGCGATGATCCGGCGAATGTCCGCGTCCGGCAGTGCCGACTTGTCGCGGGCCGTAGGCGTTTCGGCATGGGATGTGGCTAGACCATTCCTGATGATAATTGCCACCTCGGCCGGCAATCGGGCGCGATGCTTCACCGCCGCCGCGTTAAGCGCTGCCTTAAGGTCATTGACGATGCGCCGAACCGTTGCGCTTGCGAGATTGCCGGGAAGCGCCTCACGCCATTTCGAAAGGTCACGCTCTGTCAGGGAATGGAGATGCTTGTCAGCAAGAGGGGCAGAGAGAACATGCCGGGTTAACCGCTGCCGGGCATCGGCGGCAGCGGCGTGCCCTCGACCCTTCCGCGAAACTAGATATGCCTCGACGGCAAGGCGCACGGTCGGCGCCGGACCATCGGCAGAAGCCAAGGCGTCGGCGCGCTTGGTTGAGACAAGCCGCGATGCAGCCGACTTAGCCTGTTCGAATGTCAGACACTCGATGCCATCTGCCTCTAGCTTGCCATCGTCGGCGGTGCCGATCGTTTCCTGCTTGTACTTCTGATCGCCCTGATACCAGCGCACCAGCCAGCGCCCGCCACGCTTCTGCTTGCGGTAGCCTAGATGGACATCGGGATTGAGCCCACGCCAATGGACGCCTTCAGCGAGCCCGGCCCTGGCGTTCCGAGTCGTCAGAGCTGCTTCCGTCAAGGTCTTTGCCATGGGCCAAATCACTGAGTCGTCAAATATCCATCAAATATACACCCGCGCGCAACCACGTACAATGGCGAAGGCACATTAGAGGCGAACATGAACCCACCATGAACAGATAAACAACAGAAGCGGACAATGGCGCGCAGTGGCGAAAAATGCGTATTATATGGTATTGCCCTCTCACGGCGGGAACAGGGGTTCGATTCCCCTTGGGCGTACCAAGTCTCTCCAAACTCTCGGCAAACCATCAATCCGATCCATCGCCTTGGGTCGCGGCGGGTTTGGCTCATTGCCGCTTCCGGCGCAGCGGAGCCGATTGCATTAGCATTGCATCGTGGGTCTTGAGGCACAGCGTTAGCGGCGCGCAGAACGTCGCGCTGAGTCGATGCCACGCGGGGAGGAGCCAGATACAGAAACTACAATCGCAAGGCGTCCATCACGCTGGTCGGCACTGCCTGGAGCCGACCTGAGCTACAGCTGCCGGCGGCGGATCGTTTTGGCGAGCTCGGCGAAGGCGCCTCTCCCTCGAAGGGTGGATGCCGGGAAGGCCCTTAGCACCCGCCAGCGAAGCTGCGCGCGACGCGCATGGCTGGGCTCTAAACGCGCCATACTCCAGTTGCAGTATCGTAGCTTCTTTGCCGTTCGAATTTCTCTCAGTCATGGCTTCGCACGATACCAAGATATGCTGCGAACGACACATCCACGGCGGGCTCAACCATTCGATCTATTCCGGCAAGCCGAAAAGTGTTTGCGCGCCTGCTATTCCTCCGAGCGGATGACTGCCCATGGCGATCATCCGCTCGGTAGTTTCTGCCTCGAACACTGTCGACGCGAGCACCGTCCGTCCCAACGGCTTGCACAGCCCTTCGATGCGGCTGACAAGATTTACAGCCTTGCCGATCGCGGTGAAGTCCAACCTGCCGGCAGTGCCGATATTCCCCCAGAGTATCTCGCCGACATGCAGGCCAATGCCATATCCGAGCTCAGGGCCGCCATTGCGGCGCCGAGTTTGGTTGAGATGATCTATCCCGGCGCGCGTGGCCTTCACGGCGCGTACCGCAGCGTCACATGCGGCATTTGCATCGCGCTCGCCAATCGGGAAAATCGCGAGGACGCCATCACCTATAAACTTGAGAACCTCACCACCAAATGCGTGCACCGCGCCGGCGACGCAATCGAACCAGGCATCAAGTACCAATACGATCTCGTCTGCATCATGAACCTCGGATAGATCGGTGAAACCTCGAAGGTCCGCGCACAGAAGCGCAGCCCGTATCGTCTCTCCCTTTACTCGACGAGAATGACCGTTGAGCACATGTGCTGCACTGCGCTTTCCCAAATATGCTTCGAGCAATGCGCGTTTCGCGGACCGTTCTGCGAGTGCGGTCATCGGAGCCGCAGCAAACCGGGAGATTTGCCGCAGCAGCTCTGACTGCGCCTCATCCGGAGTATGATCGAACGCCCACACCAAGGTCGGTGCGACACCGCCCGCTCGCTCGTCGAACACGATCGCCCGCGTCGTGCCAAGCCACTCCCGCAGCACGAGCCGGGGATCGGCATTCTGGCGGTCGGCGCCTATCCCCAAACCCTCGACCACTTCACCCCCAGGCGCTCGCCAGAGCCAGATACGGCGTGAAATGATTGGGTCGGGAGCATCCTGCGCCAGCGCGCCGGCGATGATCGGCAAGCCGTCTTCCATCAAATGCGTTGAGAGCTGCAATAGAAGTCGCCCACCGTCGCCAATATGCGCGGCGTCGTCCAGAAGGAATGAAAGCGACTTTGCGAGAAGCATCGGTAGAAGGTCACTCGGCACCGGCTTATGCTTACGCCTCGAACATCTTCTTGCAACTCCCCACATTCGCTTCAATCATGCACGGTATTCGATGCGGATGTGACCTGGAGTGAGCGATGGCGGAATCGGTTTACACAGAGATTGAGGTCGCCGCGCCACAAGCGACCGTGTTCGCGCTTTTGACGGATCCGGACCAGATCGTGCGATGGATCGGGACCGAAGCGAATTTGGATGCAACGCCGGGCGGTCTGTTCCTCGTCAATGTCGGTGGTCGCTATATGGCGCGCGGTGAGTTCACCGAGGTGATCCCGGTCCACCGTCTTGCCTACAGTTTTGGCTGGGAAGACAACGAGACCGTGCCGCCCGGCTCCAGTCATGTCGAGATCGACCTGATCGCGAGGGATGCGGGGACACTGATCCGCTTCACGCACAGCGGACTGCCGAACGCAAAGGAGCGTGACAGCCACCGAAGGGGATGGGAGCACTACCTCTCAAGGCTGAAGATCACTGCCGATGGGGGACATGTCGATCCCGACGTGCCGATGAAGAATATGTGATTTTCATCTAAGGGCCGCGGATGCCCGTAATCCGAACCAGGCGCGGCATGCGTCAGCGAGGCCCCTTTGACCTGCCGTCGCCAGACCGGCCGCTCGGGAAACCCAGCGGCCTGCGGGCCGCCGCACCATTACAGCTGCCGGCGACGGATCGTTTCAGCGAGCTCGGCGAAGGCGTCCGCGATCCCGGTGCCGCTCTTGGCGCCTGCGTGGAGTTCTTGAAACTCAGCGCTTCTGGCGCAACGCCTCGGATTGAATTAGCATCCGTTCATCAAAGCTCCGGCCGCACTCCTGCAGGATGCGGAATGCGGAGCGCAGGCGAGCGAGGCCGGGCGCGGTCACATGCCGGGCGCCGATCCAAGCGCGACTGGGCATCCGAACTTCCGTTCGGCGGCAAGACGGCGTGGCCGGGAGGAGTCAGATGCAAAAACTACAATCGCAAGGCGTCCATCACATCACGCTGGTCGGCGCCGGGCGTCAGACCTCGATCGATTTTTGGGAGGGCGTGCTTGGCATGCCTTTCATCTTCGAGCAGCCCAACCTCGACAAGCCAAGCGAAAGCCATCTCTATTTCGATCCGGGCGACGGCCGGCTGATCACCGTCTTCACCGACGAAAGCCGCACGCCGGTCAAGCGGCGCACGCCGACCGACACGGGCTGCGTCCATCATATCGCTTTCGCGGTGTCGCGCGTCACCTTTCTGCAGGCGGTTGCCCGGCTCGACGAGCGCGCCATCAAGCACAGCGGCGTCAAGGATCGCGGCTTCATGGACTCGATCTATTTCGAGGATCCGCTCGGCCTGCTGATCGAACTCGCCTCCTACCGTTTCGAACCGCCGGCGGGCTTCACCCATGCCGACGTGCTGATGCAGGCGCACAAGATCCGCGTCGCGCGCGGCGACTACAACATCGCCGAAGTGCACCTTGCCGATGCGATCCAAGCGCTTGTCGAGCGCTCGCGCACGACCTTGTCGGAGGATCGCGCACCGAAAAATCCATACTGACGACACGCCAAACAAAGGGAGGACATAATGGCAAAGACAGCAACGAAGAGTGCGAAAAAGCCCGCCGCCAAGGCAGCCAAACCAGGAGCCAAGCCGGCGGCCAAAGCCGCCGCCAAGTCAGCGGCGAAAGTGGCAAGGCCGGCGACGAAGGTCTCCGGCAGAAAGCCCGCGAAGGCCAAGGCGAAGCCTGCGAAAAAGCCGGCGCTCACGCTCAGCATGCTGAAGCCCAGCGTCAACAATATGAGCGTTCGGGTGTTTGCACGCGCCGCCGGGCTCGATCATTCCGAAACCGACGTTTGGGGCCTCACGCGCTCGCCCGAATATATGGCGCGAAACCCGGCCCATCTTACGCCGATGATCGAGGACAAGGGCCTGCCGAGAGGTGTCTTGTGGGAAAGCTGCGCCATCATGCAGTACCTCGCCAACAAGCACGGGCTGGAGAAATTATATCCCAAGGCGCCGGCCAAGCGGGCAATGATCGACAGCGCCATGTTCTACCTGATCGGGACGCTCTACCCCTATGTGGCGCGCGCCACATATCCTGTGCTGAATTTCCCGCAATATGCCGGCGAGGTCGGCCACAGCGACGCTCATCCCGACAAGAAGTCGGAAGCCCAGAAGGCCGCTATAGAAGCGATAGCCGAGCCGCTGGAGGTGTTTCACAGCTTCTTCAGGAACGGCAAGCCGTTCATCGGCGGCAAGAACCCGTCGATCGCCGACATCCGTCTGGCGGCGACGCTCGAATTCCTCGCCGTCATCGACTATGCGCTGCCCCAATGGGCAAAAGACTATATGGCGGCGATCGAGAAGAAGCTCGGCAAGGCCTATGCCGAGCCGGCCGGCGACGTGCGCGGCTATATCGCCTATGTGCGGTCGCAGGCCAACGCCTGAGGCACGTGCAGGCCGGCGATCGTCCGCACGTTCTGCGGGAGCCGGTAATGATCTGGGGTAATTCTTTCTTACTCTCCCCTGTTTGCACGGTGTGGGGAGCTTAAGGTTTCGTTAACCGAAACCCTTTCTACTGGTATCCACCTCCAGCTTGCGACCACGGATGTACTGGCGCGGATGGAAAGCAAAGGTCGGCTGCTCGCCGGCCTTTTGCTTATTTCAGCCCCTGCCGAAGTTGCGCCAGACGGCGTTTCACGACGCCTGCATGGCTGATGAAGCGCGTTGCCGGCATCTTGCCATCGCCGATGTCGGCCCTACCATCGAAGTAGTACCCTCCTCGAGGGCGGTTCAAGGACAGAGGCCCTGCCATGAAAAGCATTGCTGGAATGATGGTGATTGCAGGCGCCATGCTGGCGGGTGCAGCCGGTCAATCGAATGCAGCGACGCTCAACACCATGCCCGAGGTCGGGGCTGCCATCCAGGCGTGCTGGACCCCGCCGGCGAATGCCGGGAATTCCACCGTCACCCTGAGCTTCAGCTTCAGGCGCGATGGCACGCTGATCGGCCGGCCCAAGCCGACCGCCATCCGCGTCGCCGGCGAGGAGAAGACGCGCCAAGCTTTTGTCGACGCGGCGGTCGCGGCCGTGGACCATTGCCTGCCGTTGAGCTTTTCACCGGCGTTGGCTCAAGGCATCCCGGGCAAGGTGTTCACTCTGCAATTCAACTCGCCCAAACAAGAACAGGCTGCACCGCGAGTGAAGGCTTCGCCTTGATCTTTTCCAAAAACCGGATTCCACTTTTCGGGATCTAGTGCATGTCGCGCAAAAGTGTGCAGCGGTTTTGCGACAACGACATGCATTAGACAAGAACCTAAGCGCGTCGCATGAGGCCCGGTCGACCGCGATGCGCTTTAGTGGCGCCTTCGTCTGGCCTCGACATGTCGCGCCAGTTCCGGCATCTCGAAGACATAGTCGCTCCAGGCCGATTCCGGTATCTGGCCGGCGAGATAGCACTCCAGCAAAAGCCTCTGCTCGTGGTCGAGTGGCCTCGGTGCGCGTTCATGGTCCAACCCAAGTGAATGGAACAGATTCCTGGTCAGGTCCGCGACAGTGAAGTGGATCGACATTTGCGGTCTCCTCCTTTGGCCGCTCAACGCCGATCCCAGGGCTAAGGTTTCAGCAACGGCCGGCCGGTAACGCCGGATTGATCGCGATGCCGAACCCGCCGCGCGCATCAAAACTTCGCCGTGGCGGGCGTCCGCCGGCGTTGCTGCCGGTTCGTCTCATTCTTGAAATAAAAATGTAATATTGAATTTACACGAGTGGATCTAATACACTAGAGCTAAAGTCTCTGGTGGCGATTTGATCTACTCCAATTAGGAAAGACTGATTTAGCTAGTACTTATCCATAGTCGACAAAGAAATCCTGTTCTCGGTGCAACAAGGATAATGGTCGTTCCAATGACACGCTTCTGGCCCCTCACGATTCTGATGCTGGTGTCGGCAATAGCCGTTGCGCTCGGCACATCCTTCTCCTACGCGGATAGCTGCGGTGCCATCAGGAGCCAATTGCTTTCGGCGGGGCGCAGCGGCGGGACCAGCCCCGAGCTTGCCCAACTGCGCCGGCAACTCGCCGCGATTCAAAAGCTTGAGAGACAACGCAGATGCACGGCGAGAACGGCCGGCTTCTTCTTCAATCCCTGCGCCGACCTGGTCAGCAGCAAGGCGGAGGTGCAACGGCAGATCGCCAGACTGTCGAATTCGAGCAGGGACACGTCCGGATTGAAGGCCAGGTTTGTCGCGCTGGGCTGCGCCGCCCCCGCTGCCAAGAAACAGCCGGCGCAGCAACGCACGGCACCCAAGGCCCAGTCCGCAGGCACAACAATTGGCGGCAATCGGATGCTGTTTTGCGTTCGCTTGTCGGACGGATATTTCTTCCCCGCGCCAAAATCGCAGTTCGCCAAGAGCGACGATCTGAAGGAAATGGTCGATCAGTGTCGCTACATCTGCGACGATGCCGGCGTCGACCTCTATACGCTGAGCGACGCCACTCGCGAGACCGAGGAGATGGTCGCGCTCGAGTCGGGAAAACCCTATGTGGAGCTACCTGCCGCGTTCCGGTACCGCGACGACGCGAACTTCAAGGCCTGCGACGTCAAGCGCTATTATCGGCGCGTCGCCGAGCTCAGGGCACGAACCGTGACACCGGCCAACATGACCAATGCCATCATACCGTTGCCGACGGCAAAGCCGGATTTTGGCATCGTCGCGGAAATTCCTGAATCCGGGATCGAAACCGCCGGTGCCGTTCCGCAAGAGGCAAAAACGCAGGCTGCCGAAGTGCAGGGGGTTGCCCAGCATCAGTCGATCGAAAGAGCGATCGGCGCGCGGCCGGTGAGAGTGGTCGGGCCGGCCTTCTTCCCGGCGGACTGACCAAGGCGGGCGATGTTCCGAGACGGCCGGATCGGATAGCCGCTTCAAGGCCTGGAGCCGTGCGCATCGACCGACGTCGGCTGGTTATTCGCAGACCATGCGGGCCCGTTTGCCGGGCTCGCTGACATTCTTGCAAGTTAGCGGCTTCGTCGGCTCCGGCGACAGCATGGGCGGGTTGTTGGTGACCCTCCTCCGAGGCGCTGCAACGGAAGCCGCGCTCCTGCGCACCGCCGGCCTTTTCGGCGTTTGCGGCGCCACTGGAAAGACGTCGGTCTCCAGTTGCGACTGTTCGGCTTGCGCCTGCGGCGAAGGCCTGTCCCAGAAACGGCGAACATCGAGCGGCTTGGGAATGATGACGGTGCCGTCATAGCTGCGCGCGCAGCCGCTTCCCAGAGGCAGCGCCAGGCACAGGAAGACAGGCAGAATCCGTCGAGACATCAGCAATACCCCTGCAAGCTTATAACGCTGCTTCGGCCTAACCGACAACCGGCGGAATAGGGCGAAGGGAGTAGATACCGTGAAGTAGAGTCGTCGCATTTCCAGTCGAAGGCGTTGCTCGAAGATCCAGCGCCGGGTCGGGCGCGGATGGAGGTCCAGCGCGAGTTAGAACCTTGCGATTCGTCAACGCTTCCAGCGTAAGGCCATGGTGCGATCGCACCATACCAAAGCCGCGCTCAGTGGCGACAATGGGATATTCGAAGTTCCGCTCCTCCAGTTACGGGCGGGAGCAGCGACCGCCGGCAAGAAACAGGGTCAGATTTACCCCAACGGACCTGTTTCGGCGATGGCGCGGCCATGACACGTTCTGGCTGCATGCAACGCGCTCCCGTCCGGCTTTTTTTCTTTTAAAGCCGGTGGCTACGATCGCCGAGCAGACGATGCCGGCCGGAATTCAAGCAAGCTGCTGATTCCAGCGGCAAACCGCGGCCCATGCCGACAAAGCCCGCGGCCGCTCCTTCTTACCCGGCTGGACGACGTTACCGGAGCGACATGAAACTGTCATGCGACTGTAATAATCGGGGGCTATTGGCCTCAGCGGGCGCCGGAGGAATGGCGCCGAGAGACCATATTCCGAACAGGAGCAGGCCACATGAGACATTTCATCCGCTCGGCGGCCGTTGCGATTGCAATGGCTGCGGCGACGACCACCCTCACCCTGTCCGCCGCGCTCGCCGCGGACATCTCCGGCGCCGGCGCCACCTTCCCCTACCCGATCTATGCGAAGTGGGCCGACACCTACAAGAAAGACACCGGCATTGGCCTTAACTACCAGTCGATCGGTTCCGGCGGCGGCATCAAGCAGATCAAAGCCAAGACCGTTACCTTCGGCGCTTCGGATGCGCCGCTCAAGGGCGACGAGCTTGAAGCGTCCGGACTGGCTCAATTCCCGATGGTGATGGGCGGCATCGTTCCCGTCGTCAATCTCGAAGGCATCAAGCCGGGCGAGTTGGTTCTCGACGGCCCGACGCTGGCCGACATCTTCCTCGGCAAGATCACGAGCTGGGATGACGAAGCGATCAAGAAGCTTAATCCCGACGTCAAGCTGCCTTCGCAGGCGATCGCGGTCGTTCACCGTTCCGATGGTTCGGGCACGACGTTCAACTTCACCTATTACCTCGGCGACGTCAGCGCGGACTGGAAAGAAAAGGTCGGCGTCGACAAGGCCGTGGAATGGCCGGTCGGCATCGGCGCCAAGGGCAATGAGGGCGTTGCCAACAACGTCTCCCAGACCGGCGGCGCGATCGGTTATGTCGAATATGCCTACGCCAAGCAGAACAAGCTCACCCACACCGATATGATCAACAAGGACGGCAAGAAGGTCGAGCCCGCCACGGCGGCGTTCTCTGCGGCAGCGGCCAATGCCGACTGGAGCTCGCAGCCGGGCTATGGCGTCATCCTCGCCAACGAGCCGGGCGCCGAGTCCTGGCCGATGACGGCGGCAACGTGGATCCTGCTCTACAAGAAGCCGGATGATGCCGCGACCACCGGCGAAGCGCTCAAATTCTTCGCCTGGGCATACGACAAGGGCGACGAGATGGCCGGCGAGCTGGACTACGTTCCGATGCCCGACAAGGTGGTCGAGAGCGTCAAGGCCATGTGGGCCAAGGAAGTTGTCGGCGACGACGGCAAGCCGCTCTACTCGGCTATGTAATCTCCTCCAGGGAGGGCGTCGACGGCGCCCTCCCTGTTGCCTTTAATCGCGAGGACCCAATGACCATCGCTTCCGATGCCATGCCATCATCTGCAGCAGCCCGGGCCAGGGAAGCTACGGTGCGGCGCTTCGCGCTCACCGATGCCATATTCCGCGGACTCACCCGCGCTTCCGCAATTCTTGTGCTGGTCATCCTCGGCGGTGTCGCGATCTCGCTGTTTGCCGGCTCGTGGCAGGCGCTGTCGTCCTTCGGTTTCTCCTTCCTGACGACTGAAAGCTGGAATCCGGTCACGGAAAAATTTGGCGCACTGGCGCCGATCTACGGCACCCTGGTCACGGCGGCCATCGCCATCCTGATCGCGGTTCCGATCGGCATCGGCATTGCAGTCTTTCTCACCGAGCTCTGCCCGCGCCCGCTCAGGCGCCCGATCGGCATAGCGGTCGAGCTGTTGGCCGGCATTCCTTCGATCATCTACGGCATCTGGGGCCTGTTCGTGTTCGCGCCGTTCCTGCAGACGGCGATACAGCCCTTCATCATCAACGTCTTCCACGGCGTGCCGGGACTATCCAGCCTTTTCGCCGGCCCTCCTTACGGCATCGGCCTTCTGACCTCGGCGCTGATCCTTGCCATCATGGTGCTGCCCTTCATCACCTCGATCACCAAAGACGTCTTCGATACGGTGCCGGCGGTGCTGAAGGAATCGGCCTATGGCATCGGTTGCACGACCTGGGAAGTGACCCGGCGCGTGGTCATTCCCTATACCCGCATCGGCATCATGGGCGGCGTCATGCTTGGCCTGGGCCGGGCGCTCGGCGAGACCATGGCGGTGACCTTCGTCATCGGCAACGCCCACCGCATCAGTGCCTCCCTGTTCGCGCCGGGCACGACGATCTCGGCGACCATCGCCAATGAATTCACCGAGGCCGACGGCGACCTCTACACCTCCTCGCTGGTTTCGCTCGGCCTGATCCTCTTCGTTATCACCTTCCTGATCCTTGCCGCCGCCCGCTATATGTTGATGCGGATCGACGCCCGTACGGGAGCCTGACCGATGTCGACATCCTCATCGCTCCACAGCCGCCGCAAAGCCAGGAATTCGGTGATGATGGCGCTTTGCGTCGTCGCCGCCGGCATCGGGCTTGCCTGGCTGGCGCTCATTCTCGGCGCACTGGTCTATAAGGGCACAGCCGGGCTTTCGCTCGCGGTCTTCACCGAGATGACGCCACCACCGGGCGAGGCCGGCGGCCTGCTCAATGCCATCGCGGGCAGCCTGCTGATGACGATCATCGCCGTTGTCGTCGGCACGCCGATCGGCGTGCTGGCGGGAACCTACATGGCCGAGTATGGACGCTTTTCGCGCATCACCACCGTCGTCCGCTTCATCAACGACATCCTGTTGTCGGCGCCGTCGATCATCATCGGCTTGTTTGTCTATGAGCTGATGGTGCGGCCAATGGGACATTTCTCGGCCATTGCCGGCGCCGTTGCGCTTGCCATCCTGGTCATTCCGGTGGTCGTGCGCACCACTGAAGACATGCTCAACCTGGTGCCGAACGCGTTGCGTGAAGCCGGTGCCGCGATCGGCGCGCCACGCTGGGTGGTGATCCGTTCGGTCGCCTACCGCGCCGCATTGTCCGGCATCGTCACCGGCATATTGCTGGCGATAGCACGCATTTCCGGCGAGACGGCGCCGCTGCTCTTCACCGCGCTCAACAACCAGTTCTGGAGCAGCAATATCAACGCGCCGATGGCCAGCCTGCCGGTGACCATCTTCCAGTTCGCTCTCAGCCCTTACGAGGAATGGCAGCAACTGGCGTGGACCGGCGCACTCATAATCACCCTGACGGTTCTGGGCTTGAGCATCCTCGCCCGCAGCCTTACCGGACGCAGAGAGGACAGATGACACAGATGTTGTCCCCAGACATGACGATGGCCGAAACGGTCGTCGAGAAGACGAAGATCGAGGTCAAGAATCTCAACTTCTACTACGGCCAGAGCAAGGCGCTGAAGGACATCAGCCTGTCACTGCCTGAGCGCAGTGTCACGGCCTTCATCGGCCCTTCGGGGTGCGGGAAATCGACGCTGCTGCGTGTGTTCAACCGCATCTATGAGCTCTACCCAAAACAGACGGCCGAGGGCCAGGTGCTGCTCGACGGCAAGAACATTCTCGACCGGTCGCAGGATCTCAACCTCCTCAGGACCAAGATCGGCATGGTGTTCCAGAAGCCGACGCCGTTCCCGATGTCGATCTACGAGAACATCGCCTTCGGCGCCAGGCTCTACGAGAACCTCGGCAAGTCCGAGATGGACGGCCGCGTCGAACAGGCGTTGAAGCGCGCCGCGCTGTGGAGCGAGGTCAAGGACAAGCTCAACGCCAGCGGCTTGAGCCTGTCCGGCGGCCAGCAGCAGCGGCTCTGTATCGCCCGCACCGTGGCCGTGAAGCCGGAAGTCATTCTGCTCGACGAACCGGCTTCGGCCCTCGACCCGCTGTCGACTGCCAAGATCGAGGAACTGATCGACGAATTGCAAGCCGACTATACGATCGTCATCGTCACCCACAACATGCAGCAGGCGGCTCGCGTGTCGCGCCAGACCGCCTTCATGTATCTGGGTGAACTGGTCGAGTTCGACCGGACCGAGAAGATCTTCACGTCGCCCCGCGAGAAGCGCACGCAGGACTACATCACTGGCCGCTTCGGCTGAGCCGTTCCGATCATGCATATGAGGACAGGACCATGGGCGAACACACAGTCGCTTCTTTCGACGAGGATCTCGAGCAGATCAGCAAGCTGATCCGCGACATGGCCGACCTCGCCGGTTCGATGGTCGGCGGGGCGACCAAGGCCCTGTTGAATTCCGACAACGTGCTGGCGCAACGCGTCGTTTCCGACGACGCCATCATGGATGCGCGTCAACGCGAACTGGACGACCGCGCCATCACCCTGATCGCCAAACGCCAGCCGATGGCCCACGATCTTCGCCATGTGGTCGGAGCGATCCGCATGGCGGGCGACCTCGAACGCATCGGCGACCTTGCCAAGAATATCGCCAAGCGCGTGAGTGCGGTCGGCCTCAGCGCCACGCCGCGGGACCTGTCGCATTCCATCGACGCGATGGCGCAGCTGGTTCTCATCCAGGTGCAGGGTGTCATCGAGGAATATGCTGCAGGCGATGCGGCCGCGTTGGCCAAGCTGCGTGCCGCCGACGAGCGCATCGACGTCAAATACACGTCCGTGTTCCGCGAGCTGTTGACCTACATGATGGAAGATCCGCGCAACATCACCGCTTGCACGCACCTGCTGTTCTGCGCCAAGAATCTGGAGCGGATCGGCGACCATGTCACCAACATCGCCGAAAATGCGTATTATGTGCTGACCGGCGAGCAATTGCCGGTCAATCGTCCGAAGCAGGACGAAACGACAATGTCCGCACCGGTGACATGATGGGGGTGCCCAGCCGATGATCGCACCACGCATAATGGTGGTGGAGGACGAGGAGCCATTGGGTGTGCTGCTCCGCTACAATCTCGAATCCGAAGGCTACCAGGTCGAGGTGGTGACACGCGGCGACGAAGCCGAGATCCGTTTGCAGGAGAATGTGCCCGACCTTTTGGTGCTCGACTGGATGATACCAGCGGTTTCCGGCATCGAGCTCTGTCGTCGGTTGCGGGTGCGCCCCGAAACCGAGCGGCTGCCGATCATCATGCTGACCGCGCGCGGCGAGGAGAGCGACCGGGTGCGCGGGCTTTCGACCGGCGCCGACGACTATCTGGTCAAACCGTTTTCGACACCGGAATTCATGGCCAGGGTCAAGGCGCTGCTGCGGCGCGCCAAGCCGGAAGTGCTGTCCAGCGTGCTGAAGGTCGGCGACATCGTGCTCGATCGCGAATCGCACAGGGTCTATCGCAAGAAGAGCGAAATCAGGCTCGGGCCGACCGAATTCCGGCTGCTCGAGTTCATGATGCGGCATCCGGGCCGTGTCTTCTCGCGCAGCCAGTTACTCGATAATGTCTGGGGCGAGACAATCTACATCGACGAACGCACCGTCGACGTGCATGTCGGGCGGCTGCGCAAAGCCGTCAACAACGGCCGGATGCCGGATGTCATCCGCACCATCCGCGGTGCCGGCTATGCGATCAGGGAAGATTGACCCGCCTGGTCAGGCTACGTTCTTTCTGACGCTGGGCCTCATTTGCGCGCCCGGCGCGAAAATCTCCTGGTCGACGAAGCTTAGCGCCCGCATCGCGCAGCCTTCGCGGATCAGCGGCAATTCGTTCGGCTCTGTATCGAAGGAGATCGAGCCCGAATGCTGGCCGCCGGCGGTCTGGGCGATTGCCTTCCGCAAGGCCGGCTCGATCAGATCGAAGGCGGCGGCACTGGCGCCGACCATCGCGACCGGTGCCGGATCGATCAGCGCGAACAGCGAGCCGAGACCGAAACCCAGCGCTTCGCCGGCCTTGCGGTAGGCCTCGCGTTCCGGCCCATCTTTCTCGCGCGCCCGGGCCGCCAGTGCTCGCATGTCGGCGTCGCTGACGTCGGCGATCGGTTCGCTTTCTTCGCTCATCTGCCTGGCGTTGCGCCAGATGGCGTAGTTGCCGGCATAGGCCTCGATGCAGCCGCGCCGCCCGCAACGGCAGAGCGCGCCGCCCGGACGATGGATCATGTGGCCAAATTCGCCACCCGAGGAATGCGTCCCGGTGAACAGTTCGCCCTTCAGCACCAGCCCCATGCCGATGCCATGCGAAAGCAGGATGGCGATGAAGTCGTCGCGATAGCGATCCGGATTGCGCCAGCGCAAAGCCACCGCCATCATGTTGCAGTCGTTCTCCACCGTTGCCGGGATGCCGAATTCGTCCTCCAGCATGTCGGCAAAGGCGATGTCGGTCTGCGGCGTGATCGGCGACCACAGCATGGCGCGTGCAGGGGAGTCGGTAATGCCCTGAATCGCCAGGGCGATGCGGGCGACACTGCGGACGTCAAGGTCTGGATCCTGCAGCCGGCGCCGGACGATGGCCATGCATTCACGGATCAGCTCGTCGCGCGGCATGGTCAGCGTGTCCAGCCGGCGCTGTTCCTCGGCGACCACCTGTCCCGTATAGTCGATAATGGCGGCCGACAGGAAATTCAGCGACAACACCACGGTCAGCACCGCCGCCGCTTCCGGGTTGAGGGCGAGGCCGACCTGCGGACGACCGCGTTTCAACGAAACGGGCTCACTTGCCTTGCTCTCGGCGAGGATGCCTTCCCGTATCAGGTCGGAAGAGATCGCCGATATGGTCGAATGACTGAGGCCGGTAGTAGCTGCGATCTCAGTACGCGATGGCTGGCCGGCCCGGCGCACCGCCGAGATCACCATCGCCCGGTTGCGCCGGCGCAAATCGTCATGGCGGATTCCGACCGACATTGTTTTGCTTTCCTCCCGGTTGCCGCGGCCGCTCATGAACCGGAAGCCGTCGGTAATGTCCGACAAATAGTGTCGGACGCAGGCAAATAGTGTCAGATGCAGGTTGCGCTGTCATCGTTTATTCCGACGCTCGAAAAAACTCGCAGAGTCATTAAAATCCATCAGAATCGATGTTGACAGCAGCCGGAGATCGGGCCAGTATTTTTTCGAGGCTCGAAAAAATTAGAGCTTCTAAGCTGGTCTTTGAGCCAATTGGTCACGCCGTACGCGGCGCAGGGAGGATATGATGAAGAAATTCACGACCGCCATTCTGGCGGGTGTCGCCATGACGCTGGCGCTGGCGTCGGTGGCGCAGGCTAAAGACAAGGTCATCGGCGTTTCCTGGTCGAACTTCCAGGAAGAGCGCTGGAAGACCGACGAGGCCGCAATGAAGGCGGCCATTGAGGCCGCAGGCGACAAGTATATTTCCGCCGACGCACAGTCCAACCCCGGCAAGCAGCTCACCGACGTCGAGAGCCTGATCTCGCAGGGCGCCAGCGCACTGATCATCCTGGCGCAGGACGCCTCGGCCATCGGGCCGGCCGTGCAGAAGGCACTGGACGAAGGCATCCCGGTCGTCGGCTATGACCGGCTGATCGAGAACAAGGACGTGTTCTATCTGACCTTCGACAACAAGGAAGTCGGCCGCATGCAGGCCCGCGAAGTCTTCAAGGTGAAGCCGGAAGGCAACTACGTCTTCATCAAGGGTTCGGGTTCCGATCCGAATGCCGATTTCCTGTTTGCCGGTTCGATGGAGGTGCTGAAGGAGGCCATTGACGGCGGCAAGATCAAGAATGTCGGCGAGGCCTATACGGACGGCTGGCTGCCGGCCAACGCTCAGAAGAACATGGAACAGTTCCTGACCGCCAACGACAACAAGGTCGATGCCGTGGTCGCCGCTAATGACGGCACTGCCGGCGGCGTCGTCGCCGCGCTGACGGCGCAAGGGCTGGCCGGATCGGTTCCGGTTTCGGGCCAGGACGGCGACCACGCCGCGCTGAACCGCATCGCGCTCGGCACACAGACCGTGTCGGTGTGGAAGGATGCGCGCGAGCTCGGCAAGAATGCCGCCGAGATCGCCTCGCAACTGGCCGACGGCAAGCAGATGACCGACATTGCCGGCGTGAAGGATTTCACCACGCCCGGCGGCAATACCGTCAAGTCGCTGTTCCTGACCCCGGTCGCCATCACCAAGGACAACCTCAACGTCGTCATCGACGCCGGCTGGATCAAGAAAGAAGAGGTCTGCGCCGGGGTGACGGCTGGCGCTGTTGCAGTCTGCAACTGAGCCGACGTTTCCGAAAAGTCCGAACGCCGCGGCCGCTCGCCGCGGCGTTTTTCCAACAAGAGTTGTTTTTCCGCTTCCGGCGGATAACTTCTAGGCTGCTTCCGGCATCCGCGGCAGACGGCAACCCGGCGGGAGAAACATCATGACCGACACGACGTCCAACACGCCGGTCGACAGCACGACAGACCGGGCACGGGAATCCGAACTCGGCATTGTTGCCCGATTTCTCAAGGCAACCGAACTCGACACGCGCATGCTCGGCATGGTCGGCGCGCTGCTGGTCATCTGGGTCGGCCTGCATGTCATTTCTAGCGTACGGCTCGGCGTCAATCCGTTCGACTTCGACAGCCGGACCTTCCTGACGCCACGCAATCTCTGGAACCTGTCGGTGCAGACTTCGGCCGTGGCCATAATGGCCGCCGGAATGGTGCTGGTTATCGTCATGCGCAATATCGACCTGTCGGTCGGCTCCGCCGAAGGCCTGATCGGCGTGGTCATGGGTTTTGCGCAGGTGCATTTCCTGGTGCGAATGGTCGGTCTGCAATTAGGCAACCCCTGGATCTGGATCCTGGCGCTGGCCATCGGCCTCGCGCTTGGCCTTCTGATCGGAGCGTTCCAGGGATACATCATCGCTTATCTCGAGGTGCCGGCCTTCATCGTGACGCTGGGCGGCCTTCTGGTCTGGCGGGGTGCCGCATGGTGGGTCGCCAGTGGGCAGACGATTGCGCCGCTGGATGCCACTTTCCAGCTGATGGGCGGCGGACCGACGGGTTCGATCGGTGCGCGATGGAGCTGGATCGTCGGAATTGTCGCGTGCCTGGCGGTTGTGTTCATGCTGCTCAACGGGCGGGTGCAGCGCAAGCGGTTCCGCTTCCCGTTACGCCCGATCTGGGCCGAGACGTTCCTCGGGGCCGTCACTTGCCTTGTCATCATGGGCGCCATATGGCTTGCCAATTCCTATCCTTGGCCGGTCGGCATCGTGAACAGATATGCGGCGGCCAACAATATAACCGTTCCCGAAGGCGGGCTGTTCATCGCCCATGGCATCGCCATACCCGTGCTGATGGCTGTAGCCGTAGGGCTGATCATGACCTTCATCGCCAAGCGTACCCGTTTCGGCCGCTATGTCTTCGCCATCGGCGGCAATCCGGAAGCAGCCAACCTTGCCGGTATCAACACGCGCTGGGTGACCATGAAGGTGTTCATGATCATGGGCGTGCTGGCGACGATCGCCGCAGCGATCTCGTCAGCCAGGCAGAACTCGTCGACCAATGCGCTGGGCACGCTGGACGAGCTCCTGGTCATCGCGGCGGCGGTGATCGGCGGCACGTCGCTCGCCGGCGGCTCCGGCACAGTGCTCGGCGCCATGCTCGGCGCGCTTTTGATGCAGTCGCTGCAGTCCGGTATGGTGCTGCTCGGCATCGATTCGCCGCTGCAGAGCATCGTTGTCGGAGCCGTGCTGGTGGTCGCGGTGTGGCTCGATACCGTCTATCGCAAACGGGTCTGAGCATGATCCCGCAAGGTGGAAACCGGTTTTCGTACAACTTGATGCTCAAGCAGGATCTATAGGGAGGAAGGACGAGCATGGCAGACAAAACCGCTCCCACGCCGCTGATCGACATGCGCAACATCTCCATCGCTTTCGGCGGCATTCGCGCCGTCGACGATGCCTCTGTCGACCTTTTCCCGGGCGAGGTGATGGCTTTGCTCGGTCACAACGGTGCCGGCAAATCGACGTTGATAAAAATCCTGTCCGGCGCCTACAAGCGCGATGCGGGCCAGATTTTCGTCAACGGCGAGGAAGCTTCGATCTCCAATCCCCGCGACGCCAAGAAGTACGGCATCGAGACGATCTACCAGACGCTGGCGCTGGCCGACAATGTCGATGCGGCCGCCAACCTGTTTCTCGGCCGCGAGCTGATGACCGGCTGGGGTACGCTCGACGACGTCGCCATGGAGGCCGAGGCGCGCAAGGTGATGGGCAGGCTCAATCCGCGTTTCCAACGCTTCAAGGAGCCGGTGGTAAAGCTTTCGGGCGGCCAGCGGCAGTCGGTGGCGATCGCCCGCGCCATCCTGTTCAATGCTCGCATCCTGATCATGGACGAGCCGACGGCGGCACTCGGGCCGCAAGAGACGGCGCAGGTCGGCGAACTGGTCAGGCAGCTCAAGTCCGACGGCATCGGCATCTTCCTGATCAGCCATGATATTCACGACGTGTTCGAGCTTGCCGACCGTGTCTGCGTCATGAAGAACGGTCGGGTTGTCGGAACGACGCGCACAACCGACGTCACCCAGGACGAGGTGCTCGGCATGATCATCCTCGGCAAGTGCCCACCCGGCGCCATTCCGGGGCCGGGCGCGCTGAAGATCGCCGCATGAACGAGAATTAGCCGGCTAATCACAAGCCGCCAAAATGTGCCAGCCGTCACCATGCATTGGCCTCGCCATTGTGTTGGCGTCAGGACTTGCCCATAAAGATGCCGAACCGTCCACGGGACGTATCAGCAATTGAAGAAGCTTTTTCCGACCGTCGCTTTTATCGCCGTCGCGCTGATCAGCCTGACGATGGCGGGTTTTGCCTATTTTGCCACCCAGGAGGCGGCCCGCATTAAATTCGAGGCGACGGCAGACGACGCGCTTAACCGGATCGAAAGCCGCATCGACCTGGACCTGTCGCTGCTGCGTTCGACCCGGGCGCTGTTCGACGCACGCAATGGCGGTATCTCGCAGGGCGAGTTCAAGGCCTTCTTCAACGCGCTCGACATCGAGAATAATTTCGCCGGCCTGCGCGGCATCGGTTTCCTTCGCCTGGCGAAAACTGGCAACGAGGCGGCGGTCGAGCGCGACATCCTGCACGATCACGGCGCAAGCCATCCGATCTATCCCGACACGAACTTACCGTGGCGTACGCCCATCGTGCTGTTCGAACCGCTGGATCCGTCCAACAAATCCAGCATCGGCTACGACATGTTCACCGGGCCGGCGCGGCGCGAGGCGATCGAAAAGGCGATGACCGACGACCAGCAGCACGCCAGCGGGCTCGTGCAGTTCGGCAAGGATACGGGTGCCGCGCAGACCTTTACCGGGTTCCTCGTCTTCGTCCGGCTCAATGTCGAAACCGCGCCGGACGCCGTGAACGCGACGAGATCCTCGACTGCCGGCTTCCTTTATGCGGCCTTCCGCGCCCGTGATCTGTTCCAGGCTGCGCTCAGCCGGGCACCATTGCTGCCGGTCAACACCGAGATCTATGACGGCACGGTGGACAGCGACAACCTGCTGTTCCAATCGGAAACGCCGCCTGTTTCGAGCCTCGGCGACAGGCTGCTGGTCACCCGCAAGATCACCGTCGCCGGCCGGCCGTGGGTCGTCCTGTTCAGGCCGACAAGTGCTTTCTCGCAACCTTCCTCGCGCGCCATCCCGGTGATGCTCGGATTGTTCGGACTGCTGCTTGCGGGCGCCATCGCGCTGGTGGCCCGCTATCAGGAGCGGGCCTATGAGGCGGTCTCGCTGCTTCACGAAACGACCGAAAAGAGCCTGCTGGAAAAAGACCTGATGCTGCAGGAGATGAAGCATCGCATCAAGAACTCGATCACGCGGGTGCTGGCAATCGCGCGCCAGACAGCATCGCACACGACCGACGTCCAGGAATTCTCGGCTTCTTTCTCGGCCCGGCTGCAGGCGATGGCGGCTTCCCAGGACATGCTGACGCGCTCACGCTGGCAGAAAGCCGATCTCGGCGACCTGCTGCGCATCGAGCTAGGCCAGGTGTTCGGCAGCGAGCTTCCTGAAGGGCTGCTGTCGGGACCGCAGGTTCTTCTCGATGAAAAGACGACGCAGGCACTCGGCCTCGTCTTTCACGAACTGGCGACGAATGCGCTGAAGCATGGCGAAGCCGGCAATTCAGTCGGTGCGCTGAAGGTCGACTGGTCGCTCGACGCCCGTAGCGGCACCCGGACATTGGCTCTCAACTGGCGCGAGGCCGGTCAGAAGAAGCTCGAGACACCGGCAAAGAGCGGTTTTGGCACCAGACTGATCGATCTCAACGTCACGCGCGAATTGCGTGGCACAATCAGGCGCGATTTTCGCGAAGATGGCTTGAACGTGGAAATCAAGGTTCCGCTGCCGGCCTGAAACGCCGTCTCGTGGGCCGCGTCGCAACAGCGCTCTAAAAGGGCAAACGCGGAGACAGGTGGCCTGCCTCCGCGTTTGCTGTTCGCCTGGAGCTCGAAACTAGTTGCAGCGAGCTGTGTAAATCCGGCCGTGACGATCTCTGTATTGGCAGTAGCCATTTTGCAGACGGCGAACGAGCAGACCGCCAATCGCACCAGCGCCGGCGCCGATCAAAGCGCCCTTGCCGCCGCCGACAGCGCCACCAATGAGCGCGCCGCCCACAGTGCCGATACCCACGTTCTCTTCCGTGGTGGTGCAGCCGCTGACCGCAACCACGGCAACCATGGCAATAATCATCTTCCGCATGGAGTCATCCTCACTTTTGTCCTCACTTTAATAAGCTCCAGCCGCCATTTAGCATGAAAGTACGGCCTTTGCCCGCACGATTTCATTGTTGATTAAGATAGTCTTTTTCGGGGCGTGCGCCGTTCGATGCTACCACGAACCCGGAAATCTCCAAGGACGCATCGAGCGTGCCGCTGGGACGCACGTTCCAGACGATCCTGTCATAGTCGTCCTCGAGCACCGGATCGACGGCAAGGCATCTGGCGACGACATGTTGGGCCTGGCCCGGCAGGTCGGTGACCGCGAACGGGCACGGCCGAGCACTCGGGCAGTGGTTTCAAAGCGATCAAGCAGAGGCGAGTTCGATTCAGATCAGTTGGGACGCGGCGGTCAGGACGATCGCGGCCATAAGCGCGATAGCGGCGAAGCGGAGGGGCGAAGCACGAGGCGCGGGCGCTGCGGACGCGTCGGGATCCTGAAAACCGCCCATCGAGACGCGAGCGGCCTGTTCCAGTCTGTTCAAGTCGGCAGCCGTCAAGGCCCATTCCCTTCATTTTGTGCCAAACTCAATCCGGTGGATCGACACGTTCGCACAGGATCGGACTTTATGGTGAACAGTCGGTTAAAGATGGCGATGCGCAGCAAGCCTTCGCGCGGCGACCGCCGCTCGTTAATCCGTCTCGAAATTGCCGTGAGGAACGACAAGGCGGTATTCGAGGCGGTTCCCGGTGATCTCAAGTGTCGCCGTTCCATTCAATGAAGTGGGCACGACGCGTTCGAGCGCGACGCTGCCAAAACGCTTCTCACTGCGCTGATTGTCGTTGGCTCCGATCACTTCGGCCCATGTCAGCGACAGCGCAGGCTCGCCACCGGAAGCTGCCGTCAGATCGGCCGTCACCTCGACGAAACCGTCGCTGCGCGACAGTGCGCCATAGCTGACCGAATTGACGGCGAGCTCATGCATGGCCAAGCCGATGTGCAAGGCGGCATTGGGGTTGAGATATGGATTTGCGCCGCGGAAGCGTAGGCTGTGCAAGGGATCCGCGCCGTACCTGCCGACCTGACCGGAAACCAGCTCGCGCAGCGCCGCTCCCCGCCAGTTGGATGACGTAACCAAATCCTGCGAGGAGGCCAGCGACTGCAATCGGCCGCGGAAGCGCGTCAGGAAATCGTTAATGCTGCCGGAATAACGGCCCGTCTGGGTGGCGATACTCTGGATGATGGCCAAAAGGTTCTTGGAGCGATGACTGACTTCGCGCAGCAGCGCCTTCAACGTCTGCTCCCGGCGTTTCTGCTCGGTTGTTTCGACCATGGTGGTCACGACGCCCTGCACCGCGCCGGTCTCGCTGCGGTCGGCGTCTATCCACACCTGAAACCAGCGGGCGCCGTCATCGGCCGGCACGCTGAGTTCAAGATGTTGAGGATTGCCGGAGACGATGACGTCGTGCTTGGCGGCGCCGATACGCTCTGCCTGCGCCGGCGGCAAGATGCCGGTGTTGTCGGAGGCATCGGAAGTCCAGGGCGCGCGCATGTTGCGCGCCCACACCGTCTTCATCTCGCGATCCTGGTACAGGACGGAAATCCCGGCATTGTGCAGTGCATGGAGAAGGGCCCGGCCAAGCTGCATCCCGCTTTCGGCGGGATGCAAAGCGATGATCTCATCACTCTGGCCGCGGTCTTTCATTTTTCCGACTCTGGAACGCATCGGTCAATTTGCTCAACCCATGTCGGGCTGAACGGTTCGCGGAAAAATGGGTTCCAAAAGGAGGAGGTTCGTATCAAGCCTTAAAAAGCGGTCCGCCGAGCGGCATCCCGTTGGAGGACACTGCCCGGCGGTGGCTGGAAACCGTTTGAGGGGTGCGGCTTCCAGTGTTCGCTTGAATGGCCGCTTGGCATTCACGCTCGTCTGATCAGGCCGGCAATAAGCGATATGATCAGGAAGGCGAGAAAGATGAAGAACAATATCTGCGCTATGCCGGCCGAGGTGCCAGCGATGCCGCCGAAACCAAGCGCACCGGCGATAATCGCCACGACGAGAAATACGAGCGCCCAGTAAAGCATGATCGATCTCCTTCCAATGCTGCGGTGAAAACGTGATTCGCCTCCGTTTGTTCCACCATTTTCCGAAAAAGACGATGCTGAAAATCTTCAGGGCCCGAATTGCCGCGGTGTGTGGAAAGGTCCAGTTGGTTGCCCCAGTTGGTTGCCAGTGAATTGAGCCGGCGTCACGCCCATCTGATCCGAGAGAGCGGCTGTCTCGGCGGCCGCAGTTCGGCCGTCCGCTGTTTCATGCCGCGGCTTTCGCGTGCCGGTCAAAGAACAGGGCCTGGCTGATAAGAGCCTTGACCATGTCCGGATTGAACGGCTTGGTAACCAGGAAAGCCGGTTCCGGCCGCTCGCCGGTGAGCAGGCGCTCGGGAAAGGCGGTGATGAAGATCACCGGTACCGAGGTCGACGACAGGATCTCATTGACGGCCGCTATGCCCGAACTTCCGTCGGCAAGCTGGATATCGGCAAGCACCATCTTTGGCCGCGCCTTGCCGAACATCGCCACCGCCTCGGCGTGGGTGCGCGCCGTTCCGACGACGCGGTGGCCGAGGCTTTCGACCATTTCCTCGATATCCATGGCGATCAGCGGCTCATCCTCGATGATCAGCACGTCGGTTGCCACCTGACGGGAGATCTCGTTGCTCGCCTGCGCGAGAAGTTCGGAGAATTGCTGTTCGTCGACGTCGAGAATCTCCGCCGCCTCGTCTTCGCTGAAGCCTTCGACCGCAACCAGCAGAAAGGCTTGGCGGGGACGAGGCGCAATTGCATTCAGATTGGCCGCGGCGCGCTGTTCCCATGCCGACTGGGCATGCTCCTGCGGAACGCGAATGGCCACCGAGGTGAAGAGCTTGGCAAAGACCTTGTAGAGCGCGATACGGTCGTTCGATGCGTCCGGAAAGATGTCGACATCGGCAATGATGGCCTCGAGCATTGCGGCGACCAGCGCGTCGCCGCTCTCTTGCGATCCGGATACGGCGCGCGAGAAGCGGCGCAGGAACGGCAGGTGCGGAGCGATGGTTGCTGATAGGCTCATAGTGGACGTCTCCCTCATATGACGTGATTGCATGTTACAGCTAAAAACGGTTTGCAAGCCTAGCTATTGAAACGCTGGCTCCTTGAAAAAGGTTCCAATCGTGCGGAACTAATATGTGAGGCTGGCGTTTAAAGGCGGGTTGGGCAACCAGACGAGGCTGCCGCTTGCATTGCGTTATGTGTTGAAGGGCGGCTTAAGGCTGGGACAAAAGGGCGAAATGAAGAACATGACGAAAGCTACCATGGGTGGCGTTGGCAACGGGCGCCGGGCTGCTTCCCGCGACCCGCTTGGGCCGAACTCGGAAATCGGCCGCAAACTCAAACAATACTATGACGAGCTGGTCTCCGACAATGTGCCGGATCGCTTCGCCCAACTGCTCAGCCAGTTGGAAAAGGCCGAACCTGTACAAAAGAAGGACTGAGGCATGGCGGCCGTCTCCCAGGGCTTCAAGACCGACTTGCTCGGCTCGATCCCGAGCCTGCGGGCTTTTGCCGTGTCGCTGACGCAAAACGCCGACAAGGCCGACGACCTGGTGCAGGAAACATTGGTCAAGGCCTGGGACAAGCATGAAAGCTTCCAGCCCGGCACCAACCTGAAGGCATGGCTGTTCACGATCTTGCGCAACGAATTCTATTCGCAGATGCGCAAGCGCGGCCGCGAGGTGCAGGACAGTGATGGCGTCATGACGGCCAGGCTTGCCGTTCACCCGGCCCAGCACGGCCAGCTTGACCTCGAAGACTTTCGCGGCGCGCTCGAGTTGCTGCCAGAAGACCAGCGCGAAGCCATTATCCTCATCGGCGCGTCGGGCTTCTCCTACGAGGAAGCGGCCGAGATCTGCGGCTGCGCCGTCGGAACGATCAAGAGCCGCGTCAGCCGCGCCCGCACACGGCTGCAGGAAATCCTGAAGATCTCCGGTGAAGACGAGTATGGCCCGGACGCAATTTCGGCTCAGGTAACTGGGTCGACTGCTGCGTGAAGCGCCGGCGTGTTCGAACCGCTCCGCGCCTCAGCGAAGAGGCGTGCGCCTGCAGGCCGTTACCACTGCCTCGACGAGATCGTCTCCCGAATAGGGCTTGGTGACCAGCCTGACGCCGGGAAAGGATTTCTTGATCTCGTCGGTATCCGAATAGCCCGAGGCGAAGACGAACGGGATGCCCGCTTCACGCAGCCGCGAAGCAAATTGGAGCGTCGAAACGCCGCTCAGCATGAGGTCGACGATGGCCACATCGAACTGCGCGGCAACGTCTTGCTGTTCGATCTCAGTCAGATCACGGGCGATGACCACATCGAGCGCGCCGTAGTCGCGGCAAAGCTGCTCGATATCCATGGCAATCAGGAACTCATCTTCCAGGATAAGAATCCGCAAACCCTCAAGTGATGCGCGCACGCAGCAATATCTCCTTAAATGCGTCTCTAACGTGAAACGGGGAAGTCATGATCGTTATTTGGCATGCTGTCATTTAAAAAAGACGTGCCGGCGCGGATGCGTCGGCCTCGGCCCGTGCAAGGCATTTGCAACGCGCGCTGCCGGAGATAGGGTTAGAAGAGGTTCGTGCCGGAACCTTGGGGTCTGTCGGGCGTTTCGACCGAGCAAAAGCATGGAGAGTGAAGCAATGGCGACTGCCGCAGGAAAGGCCGCGAACGAAGCCCGCACGAATTCCGATATTGAGGCCGACATCGCACAATTGAAGGCCGACATCGACCAACTTACCAAGCTGTTGGCCAAAACTGGCGAACATGGCTACGGGGCAGCACGGCGAGCCGCCGCCGAAAGCGTCGAGCAGTTGCGAACCCAGGGCGAGGCAGCCTTCGACAGCCTGCGCAGCAACGCCAGGGATATCGAGGCGCAGATGATAGCGCATATGCGCGAAAAACCGGTGACTTCGCTGGCGATCGCCGCAGGCGTCGGATTCCTCTTCGCGCTTCTCGCGCGCCGTTAGTTCTGCACGCATGGGAATGCTTGCATCGCTGATCTCGGGCCTCGCCTCGGGCGAAACCATTGCGGCGGTGCAACGCGCACGCGTCGCTGCGATTGTCTATTCGATCGCAGCGCTCGCGGCGCTGTGCGGCCTCGGCTTCCTCGTCGGGGCGGCCTATATCTGGACGGCGGCCCGCTATGGGCCGATGGCAGCTTCCCTGAGCTTCGGGATCGGCTTTCTCGCAATCGCCGGTCTCATCCTGCTCGTCTACCGGATGTCGGCCGGCTCGCGCGCCAGGCGCCGGGCGAAGCGACGCAACGCCGACATGAAGGCTATCGGCATCACTGCGGCACTCGCCGTGCTGCCGGCGCTGCTCAAGGGCAAAGGTGGCCCGGGGAAGGCCGGACTGGGCGCGATTCTCGGCCCGGCGATAGCACTCGCCGCCTACGCTATCTACCGCGAGAACGTGAAGCGCGGCTCCGATGATCCGGATACCGGCAAACGGGAATAGTTCGGAGGGGATAGTTCGGGGCAAACGATTCTGGCGCCGGTCGCAAAATGCTGGCCTCACAAATCTTCGAGCGGAATCGATATTTCGGCGACCACGCCGTCCGGCCGGAATTCATGGGTCACCTCGCTGGAAATGACCTTGGCCAGGCTGCGGCGGATCAGGATCGAGCCGAAGCCATGGCGTTCGGGCGGCGCAACCCGCGGGCCGCCGCTTTCACGCCAGGCCAGCAACAGACGCCGTGCGCCCTTCCTGCCTTGTACCCTCCAATCGAGATCGACCTTTCCGGAGGAAACCGAGAGCGACCCGTATTGCAGTGCGTTGCTTGCCAGTTCATGCAGGATCAGCCCGAGCCCGACTGCCTGGTCGGGTGAGAGCAGGACATCGGCGCCGGAGATCGCCATGCGCGATTGTCCGGCGGCTTGGAACGGCTTTAGCTCGATCTCCACCAGCTCGCGGATGCCGATACCGCGCCACTCGCGGTCCGACAGCAGGCTGTGCGCAACGCCCAGTGCCTGCAGCCTGGCGCTGAAGGCTTCGAGGAATTCGCTTGGCTGGCGGGCATGGCGAACGGTCTGCGTCGCCAGCGCCTGTACGGTTGCCAAAGTGTTCTTGACGCGGTGATTGAGCTCGCGCAGCAACAGCCGTTGACGTTCGTCGCCAAGTTTGCGTTCGGTAATGTCGTAGTTGACGCCGAAGATAAGCGTTGGCTTGCCCTCGCCGTCGCGTTCTATGACGCGGCCGCGCGTTGCGATCCATCGCGGCGGATCGAGGCCTTTGACACGGTATTCGCCAAAATAATCGTCGCTGCCGGTCAGCGCGTCGCGAAAGCGTGTTTCGGTCTGGTGAACGTCGCGCGGGTCGATGGCGGTCAGGATGTCGCGCGCCCTCAGCCTGTTCGATTTCGGCAGGTTGAATAATTCGGACAGCAGGACATCGCAGTCGATCATATCGCTGCGGATATCCCATGCCCAGCTGGCAAGCGAAGCCGCGTCGAGCGCGATAGCGCGCCGCTTTTCCTCTCGAACCAGTGCTGCCTTGGCAATCGCCGCACTGCGGGTTGCATCCTTCAGCGTGAACAGGCTGGCGGCAAGGCCGGCCAGCGCCGACAGGTGGTCGAGCTGGACAGAGGAGGGACGTGCGTGCGGCTTCCGGTCGAGCACGCACAGCGTGCCGATCAGCGCGCCGTCGATTACGATGGGCACGCCTGCGTAAAAGCGGATATGATGCTCGCCGGTGACCAGCGGATTGGCTTTGAACCGCGGATCCGCCGCCGCGTCGGCCACCACCATCGGCACGTTGCCGGCTGCGATGGTATAGGCGCAGAACGATGTCTCGGTTGCGGTTTCGGTCTCGTCGAGGCCGATACAGGACTTGAACCACTGCCGCTCGGCATCGACCAGCGTGATCAGTGCGACAGACGTTTGCATCGCCGAAGCGGCAAGACCGCCGATACGATCGAAATCAGGGTCGGCAGCCCCGTCCAGCGTGTCGAGGCCGTGCAGCACGGCAAGACGGTCCGCGGCGCCCACCACACGGCGAATATCGGCCGGCAGGCCCGGCGTGTTCTGGCTATTGTCGTCCACTATGCCCCCGGTGGCCGGCTCCGCTGATTGGTCAGGCCAACCGGCCCGTCTGCCGCCTTGCAGAGCCGGAACTTTCGCGGCGGGGGACCGTTACCAGCCAACGCCCCGCCAGTTACGCCTGCCGGCGCCAAATATGGAGCCAGACAATGCCAAAAACCATTCCTGAAAACAAAGCCCGTCAAGGGCGGCGGGGTCGGCATGTCCTTCGTATCCTGATCGCCGCGCTGTTGCTGGCTTTTATCGCCTGGGGCGTCGCCGAAATCTACGGCTGGATGATCGAGACGCCGAAGACCGAACAGGGCAACACGCCCAGCGGCTAGGTTCTCTCCATCGCTCGCGCCAGTTTGCATCACACAACCCCACATCACGCATCCCACGTCAGGCAACCTTTGCCTCGGCGGCGCGCGCAGGGACGAGAACATTCAACGCGCGCGGATGGATTTCGACGGTCGTCTCGCGATCGAGCTTTACCAGTTCGCCGTCCATGACGGCCTGAACTTTCCTGTTCCTCGAATGGATTGTCAAAACGGCGCGGTTTGCCTGATGAATTTCGACATGCTCGTTGCCGCGCCATTTGCCACGGGCGACGTCAAAGAGGAACCTGATCAACTCGCCGCGCCGCCGCGCCACGGTGACATAGATGCCCAGCACGCCGCCTGCCGGATTATCGGCATAGGGCAGGTGGCCCTCGCCAAACAGATTGTTGGTGATGCCGATACCGGTGATCCGGGTTCTGATCTCGGCCTCGCCGATCGTCAGCGTTACGTTCATCGCCGGTGGATTGTTGATCGTCGCCCAAGCGGCTCGCACCGAGGCGCGCATCTTCCCCAACCGCGAGCCGAATTCCATCTTCTGGCGCAGTTGCACCATCCTGGCGTGCATGCCGATCGAGAATTGATGCACGAAAGGCCGGCCGTTGGCTGTTGCAATGTCAATCGCCATCACCTCGCCGTCGGCAAACGATTTCAGTGCCGCATCGAGGGTCTGCGGAATACCGAGGCCGCGCGCAAAAAGGTTCATTGTGCCAGCCGGCAGAATTGCCAGCGCCTTCTCCCCATTCATCAAACGGGCTGCCGCGGCCGAAATGGTTCCGTCGCCGCCGCCAGCCAGCACGACGTCGATGCCGCGCCTGGAAGCTATGTCGTCCAGCGTGGCGACGATATCCTTGCCGGCGGCGATGTCGATATCGATCGAGTGACCAGCAGCCTCAAGCGTACCGCGGATCCGGCCGGCGAAGGCCTCAAGATCGATGGTGCGCAGGGTGCCGCCGTCCTTGTTCAGCACCGCTGCAAACCGCATGGCCGCTCCATTTTTCCAACACCTATCCGGCCGGGACGGGGTCCCAGCCGGGAGTGGAACGGGGCGGCCGAGAAAATGTTCCTTTCGACCAGCGTGGCGAATCCGAGAACCTTCGACATGGCACCGGGTGCGCCACGGCTTTTTTCGGAACAACAGTGTGGTCACAACGTTGTGAACATGCAGAAGACGCTGCGCCCGCAGCGACGCTATGCGGGCACGGCGTGCACGAAATCACCGACGAGGAGACACTAAGATGATCCGCACCCTTTTAACCACGACAGCAGTCGCAACATTGATTGCGACGGGTGCATTTGCGCAATCGGCGACGACCCCGGCGCCGGCGCAAGCACCCGCCGTAGAGAATTCCGCTCCAGCCGCTCCGGTGCAACGCGCCGAGGGCAGTCTTGTCACCAATATCATCGGCGAGTCGGTTTATAACGGCACCGGCGACAATGCAGAGAATATCGGCAAGGTCACCGATGTCGTCTTCGACGAACGCGGCCAGGTAAAATCCATCGTCATCGGCGTCGGCGGGTTCCTCGGCATTGGGACCAAGAACGTCGCCTTCGACTTCAGCAAGATGCAATGGGCCGAAAGAAATGGCGATCGCTGGCTGATAGCGCAAACGACGAAGGATGAGCTGACGGCTCATCCGGATTTCGACCGCAAGCCCTATGATCCGGCGCCTGCGGCGACAGACACCACGGCTACGGCTCCTGCCGCTCCGTCGACCTCCACCGATACGGCGCAGAACGCCCCGGCGGCGCCGGCCGGTAACAACCCCGCTCCGGTCGTGAAGCGCGCGGAAGGCAATCTTGCCACCAATATCATCGGCGAGACCGTCTACAACGGTACCGGCGACGACGCCCAGAACATCGGCGACGTAAACGACATCGTCATCAACAAGGAAGCCAAGGCGCAATCGCTGGTCATCGGTGTCGGCGGCTTCCTCGGCATAGGTGAAAAGAACGTCGCCTATGATTTCGACAAGGCGCAGTGGGCCGAGAGGAACGGCGATCGCTGGCTGGTTGCCCAAACCACCAAGGAAGAGCTGACGGCGCAGCCGGATTTCGACCGCAAGCCCTATGATCCGGCCCCGGCGACCACAGCGTCGAACGATGCCGCGGCTAATGCGCCAGCCGTCGTCACGCCTACTGTGACGGCCAGCAACACTGCCACGACCGATAACACTGCGACGACCAACAACACTGACCAGGCCAGTAAGACGGCTCAAAATGCCCCAGCGCCCGCAACGACGGCAGACCAGACCAAGACCGGGTCGATCGACAAGTCGACACTGACTGAAATGCCGATAGGCGAAATCCGGGCCGAGGATCTGGTCGGAACAACCGTCTACGGCGCCAACGATGTCAATGTCGGCGAGATCGGCGATATCGTGCTGGGCGGCGACAAGAAGGTCGACGCAGTCATCATCGACGTCGGCGGCTTCCTTGGCATCGGCGAGAAGGAGGTGGCGGTCGGCATGGACAACCTGAAATTCATGACCGACAGGAACGGCAAGCGCTATCTCTACACGAACTTCACCAAGGAGCAGCTTGAGGCGCAGGCCCCCTATGACAAGGCCAGCTATGCGCAAAATCGCGAGAAACAGCGCATGATCATGCGCTAAGCTGCGCACAGGCCGACAGAGAAGCCCGCGCCGGCAACGGCGCGGGCTTTGCTTATCTCGAGGGGAAGCCGGCGACATGGCCGGCAACGCCATTGTCCGTCAATTCGGCGAGCGCCAAAGACTGGTCGAGATGCTCGGCCCGCCAGGCGAGCAACTTCTCGGCAAATTCCAGCCGTGCCAGCAGATAGGCTGGGTCGTCAGCGACATTGGTCAACTCGCGCGCATCCTTCTCCAGGTCGAAGAGCAAGGGCGGCAGGCCTCCGCCGAAATGCACATATTTGAATTTTTGCGTGCGAACGACGGCGAGATTGCACTGACGCGGACCGACGCCGAAATACCGTTCGGCATCACCATCCGCGATCGAGCGGAAATCGAACTCCCAATGCGCCGCATCGCGCCAATTGTCCGGCTCCGTTGCGTCCAGGAAAGGCGCCAGCGAGCGGCCGTCGAGATGCGGCAGCACTTCGCCGCCAGTGAGCTCGAGCCCAGTGAGCTCAAGCAAGGTCGGCGCCAAATCCACCGCCTCGGTGAAGCGGTCGACGCTGCTGCCGGCAGCCTTGCGGCGGCGCGGATCGCGAATGATCAGCGGAATATGGAAGCTGCAGTCGAAGAAGCCGCCCTTGCCCAGCATGAAATGGTCGCCCATCATCTCGGCGTGGTCGGAGGTCAGCACGATGACGGTGTCGTCCCATGCATCGGCCGCCTTGACCGCTTGCCAGACGCGGCCAAGCTGCGCGTCGACCTCCGAGATCATGCCGTAATAGAGCGCCCGGATGCGGCGAAAATTATCGTCGCCCCAGTCGCGCACCTTGCCCTCCGAGCCGGGACGGAATCTCGACCGTTCCTGCCGGTTAAGTTCATAGGCGAGATAAGGGTGGCTTGCTGCTTCGGCCTGCCAGCTTTCCGCGCGGTCAAAAGCTGGACCGATGGCCGGATCGTACATGGCGTTGTAAGGCGCCGGCACGATGAAGGGCGGGTGGGGGCTGATGAAGGAAAGATGCGCGAACCACGGGGCATCGCGCTCCTGCTCGCCGAGCCAGCGGATGAATTCGCCGGCCAGGAAGGCCGACGGCGTCTCGTCCTTCGAATAGATTGGCGGACCGTTGCTGATCGCGCCGTCGTTTTCCAGGATTTCGCCCGCCGGGCGGTGAATGGCGGGGGAGCCGGCGCCGGCATCGACGCCGCGCGCCTTGAGCCATGACAGCCAGGGCTTCTGGTGCTCGGGCAGAAGCTGGCGCACGGTGAAGCCGGGCAGCACGCCTTCATAGCTTTTCAGCTGCGGGTCGCCAGGCGCCAGCGTGCGCGGGTCGCGCGCCATGTCGGTATAACCGAACAGCGTCGGATCATAGCCGAGGGCGCGTGCCCAGAGGGCTATGTTGCCGTGGCGGGCGTCGAGCGGCGTGCCGTTGCGGCAGACACGATTGTTCATCTGGTAGAGGCCGGTGTAGAGGCAGGCGCGTGCCGGCGAGCAAGGTGCGGCGCCGCCATAGTGCTTCTGGAACAGAACGCCCTCGGCGGCCAGCGCGTCGGCATTGGGCGTTCTTACCACCTTGTGGCCAGCAGCTGACAGGCAGTCGCCGCGCCATTGATCGCAGGTGATCAGGAGAATGTTGGGGCGTTTTCCCGTCAACCGCGGTATCCTCATGCTGGCTACATGCGTCGTTCTTGGAGCGCAATTTCGACGAGTATGCAAGCCGGTCCAGTTTGCCGAATGGTGAACAAAACCTGCTTCGTCGTTCACTTTAACAGCACAGTCCATTCTGTGTTTGCCGCCTTTGCGGCCAGGAGGCGGATGCTCATATTTGCGTGGACAGCGGCAAGGGCCGCACCAGCACAAGGGAAGGAGCAGAAACATGCTCGACCAGGTCAAGGGCCTGCATCACGTTACCTCGATGGCCAGCGATGCGCGCCAGAACAACGAATTCTTCACCGGCACGCTCGGCCTGCGCCGGGTCAAGAAAACAGTCAATTTCGACGCACCCGACGTCTACCACCTCTATTACGGCGACGAGGTCGGCACGCCCGGCTCGGTGATGACCTATTTCCCGTTCCCGAACATCGGCAAAGGCCGCCATGGAGTCGGCGAAGTCGGTACCACCGCTTACTCGGTGCCCGAGGGCACGCTCGGTTATTGGGAGAAACGGTTTGCCGAGCAAGGTGTCACTGGGCTGTCCGGCGAGGAGACGTTCGGCGAGAAGCGTCTTGTCTTCGCCGGTCCCGACGGCGACGGGTTTGCGCTGGTCGAGGACAGAGCGGACAACCGTGCGCCATGGGCCAAGGGTGGCATTCCCACCGACGAGGCGATCCGCGGCTTTCACTCGGTGTCGCTCAGGCTGAAAGATGGCGGCGCCACCGAAGAGCTGCTGAAATTCATGGGTTATGAGGAGGTCGACAAGTCCGGCAACATCAGGCGGCTGGCGGCGAAGAACGGCAACGGCGCCGACGTCGTCGATATCGAATCGCTGCCAGGGGCCGGCTTCGCCAATCTCGGCGCCGGCTCGGTCCACCATGTTGCTTTCGCCGTCGAGAACCGCGCCAAGCAGCTCGAAGTGCGCAAGGCACTCCTCGATACAGGTTATCAGGTGACGCCGGTGATCGACCGCGATTATTTCTGGGCGATCTACTTCCGCACACCGGGGGGCGTGCTGTTCGAGGTCGCCACCAACGAGCCGGGCTTCGACCGCGACGAGGATACCGCCCACCTTGGCGAGGCGCTGAAACTGCCGTTGCAACACCAGCATTTGCGGCCCTATCTCGAGCAGCATCTGCAGAAACTGGAAGACTGAGGGCGACGTCATGAGCAAGGATTCATATATTCACAAGGTGCTGCGCGGTTCGCCGGCCGGACCGCTGCTCTTCGTCTTCCATGGCACCGGCGGCGACGAGGCCCAGCTTCTGTCGCTTGGGCGCGATCTCGCGCCGCAAGCGACGGTCGTCGCACCGCGCGGCGATGTCTCGGAACAAGGCGCCGCACGCTTCTTCCGCCGGACCGGCGAGGGCGTTTACGATATGGGCGACATCACGCGAGCGACGGACAAGATGGCCGGCTTCGTCAAGGCACATGTCGAGACGGCAAGGCCATCTTCGGTGCTCGGCCTCGGTTACTCCAACGGCGCCAACATCCTGGCCTCGGTGCTGTTTGCCGAACCGTCGCTGTTCGACGCAACGGTGCTGATGCATCCGCTGATCCCGTTCGAGCCGGAGGTCAAGGGCAGCCTTGGCGGCAGCCGCATCCTGGTCACCGCCGGCAGGCGGGACCCGATCTGTCCGCCTGATTTGACGGCGCGGCTTGAAGCCTATTTGCGCGCCGATGGCGCCGATGTCACAGTCGAGTGGCATGACGGCGGCCATGAGGTGCGGCCGAGCGAGATCGAGGCGGCGCGGCGGTTGTTCGCCCTTGCGCCGGATGAAAGGACCGCAAGCCATGTCTGACCTATTGCCCGAGATCGAGATGGAGGACCGCGGCTCGAAGGGCCGCTACCTCCTGCGTGGGCCGGGCGGCGCCGAGGCTGAGATGACCTTCACCAAGATCGGCGAGCACCAGATCATCATCGACCATACCGAAGTGCCGGATGCATTTCGCGGCCAGGGCGCGGGGCTTCGCCTGGTCACCCGTGCCGTCGAGGATGCACGTGCGGCGGGCAAGACGATCATCCCGCTTTGCCCGTTCGCCAATGCCCAATTCCGCCGCCATCCGGAATGGGCGGACGTGCTGAAGCGGTAAGCACAGCCCCTCGATGAATGACAGGAGAAGGGGTGCGCGGCTTTACCGCGTGCCCCTTTGGCCATTGGAGGCGTACAAACACAGCGGCAACATGCGGGATTTGCGCAGAGCGCCAACCTTGCCTAAGTATTGCCAGCAACCGGCTCGCCGTCCGCGGCCCGACCACTTCAACCGAATGGCCCTCCATGACCGAATCCGATCTCGTTCCCGTCTTCGACGGCCACAACGACACGCTGCTCCGGCTCTACCAGTCGAAGGATGCGGACGTCGAAAAGCTGTTCGTCGAGGGGATGCCAGGTGGCCACATCGACCTGCCGCGCGCGAAGAAAGGCGGGTTTGCCGGCGGCATGTTCGCGATCTTCCCGCCGCCTGTCGAGAAATCCAAACGCGGCGCGGTGCCGCTGGCGCCGAGCGACAGCGAGCCCTTGCCACCCGAGATTCCGCGCGCCGATGCGCTCAACTCCACCGTAGCGATGGCCTCGATCCTGTTCAGGCTGGAGCGGGCTTCGGCACTTACTGTATGCCGCAGCGCCGGCGATGTGAGGAAGGCGATGGCGCAAGGCTCGATCGCGGCGGTCTTCCATATCGAAGGGGTCGAGGCGATCGACCCTGAGCTCACCCTGCTCGACGTTCTCCACGCAGCCGGCCTGCGCTCGCTCGGTATCGTCTGGAGCCGTCCCAATGCCTTCGGCCACGGCGTGCCGTTCCGTTTCCCGTCATCGCCCGATACAGGGGCGGGGCTGACCGATGCCGGCAAGGCGCTGGTGAAAGCCTGCAACCAGCTGAAGATCATGATCGATCTTTCGCATCTCAACGAAAAAGGTTTCCGCGACGTCGTCGAGATCAGCGACGCACCGCTGGTCGCGACCCATTCCAACGTGCACGCGATCTGCGGCCATTCGCGCAACCTCACCGAATGGCAGCTCGGCGCGATCCGCGACTCCGGCGGCATGGTCGGGCTGAACTTCGCCACCGGGTTCCTGCGCGAGGACGGCAGGATGAACGCCGACACCGGCCTCGACGTCATGGTGCGCCATGTCGATTCGCTGCTGCAGGCGCTGGGCGAAGACGGCGTCGGCCTAGGCTCGGATTTCGACGGCGCCATGATCCCGGCCGTGATAGGCGATGTTGCCGGCCTGCCAAGACTGCTCGACGCATTCGCGGCACGCGGCTTCGGGCGCGCGCTGATCGAGAAGATCGCCTATCGCAACTGGCTAGGCATGCTGGAAAGGACCATCGGCTAAGCGGGTGATGCCGGCTTGACCGGAACGCGTTTTGGGGGCGGACTATTCGAAACCCATGCGTTTAAGCCAGTCCTGGCCAATGCCGCGATCACGGATGATCGGCAGCGGATCCGTCGAATCCAGGCGTGCGCAGATGCGGTAGACCTCGAGCGTCTCGGCGTTCATCTCGCCGCGTTTGTAGAAGAACATGGCCGCGGCATAGCGGGTGCGGCCCGACCATTTTTCGCCGAGCGGCGTGTTGATCAGCTGCCACTGTTCGGCGGCTTCGGTGTCGAGTTCGGGACTGTCGGTGTCGTCGGCCATATTTAGAAATCCGCGGGCGGACTGGTGCGGCGGTCGAGTTTGATGACCAGCCGCGGCGCCAGTTTGGCACGCCTCAGCAGCTTTTGATATTGCAGCTCGCGCCTGGCGTAGATCTCGACCCAAGGTCCGCTGCAGGCGGGCTCGGCGGCGCTGATCTGGTCTGCATCGCCGGGATCGCTGCCTTTCGCCGACGGTGCCTTCGACGTCGTTTTCTCCAAGGATGCAATCTCGACGAGAACATTCGAATATGGGCAGCCGTGCAGAAGGTGCTTGACAGTGGCAAACACCGTCCCACTGATCTTCGCGGCCGAAGCCGATCGGCTAGCCGGCGATGCTGGAGACCATCACCCCGATGAAGACAACAGAGGCGCGCGAAGCCCTCCTCGAACCGGCGCGAAAAAGCGATTCCGATAAGCGCGGCCGCAAGGCGTCGAAAGAGACCAGGCAGCTTCAATTGATCGAAGCGACGATCGATTCACTGGCCAAGCGCGGCTATTCGGAGACGACGATGGCCGACGTTGCCGACGGCGCCGGCCTGTCTCGCGGCATCGTCAATTTCCATTTCGAGAGCAAGGAGAAGCTGCTCGTCGCGACCTTGCAATACATGTATGACGAGTATTCGGCGCATTGGCGCAGCGCCTTGCAAAAGGCCGGCGATGATCCCGCCTGCCAGTTGCAGGCATTGGTGGCGGCCGATTTCGACCGCTCGATCTGCAACAAGCGCAAGCTGGCTGCCTGGTGTGCCTTCTGGGGCGAGGCCAAATCGCGACCGAAATATCAGGCGCTGAGCAGCGCACGCGATGCCGTCTACCAGAACATCTTCATCGATCTTTGCGCGGCGCTCAAGCAGAGCGGCTTCTATGCCTATGAGCCGCAAGTCATGGCGCTGGCGCTCAGCGCCATGCTGGATGGTCTGTGGCTGCGTTTGATGATGGGCACCGAGGACGCCACACGCGAGACGGCGCTGCAGGCCGCGAACGAGTTCCTGTCTGCGGCATTCCCCAAGCACTATCCGAACTCTGCAGCCCGCGGTGGCAGGCCGGCGTGAACCATCAAAAAGAGGGTGGACCAGCAATGAAGACAATGATCCGGCCCCTGACATTCGAGAAGAGCAAGGCCGGCTAATGAAGTTCAAGATTGAACGAGCCGATGTGGCCATCGTCGGCGCCGGCTTCACCGGCCTGTCGGCCGCGCGTGAATTGAACCACGCCGGCATCGATGTCGTGCTGCTCGAAGCCCGCGACCGTGTCGGCGGCCGCGTCGAAGCCGTGCAGAACGGGCTCGGCGAGCGGATCGACAGCGGCGGCCAGTTCCTGTGCGAAGACATGCCGGAATTAATGGCGCTGGTGCGAGCGCGCGGCAAGACATTGGTCGAGACCCATGTCGCAGGCGAATTCGTCACGCAGCCGCGAATGAGCGAGGCGCAAGCCGGGCGCACTAACGGCACCGCGATGCGAATGCGCGAGCGGATGAATGCGATCGCACCGACCGACCCGACCATTGTCGGCTTGACGGTCGCGGCATGGCTCGATCGCCAGGCCGATCCCGACGATGCGAAGGCCGCCTTTCGGTCGATGATCGAGGGCCTGTGGTGCCTGGCAATGGAAAGGCTGCCGCTGTGGTACTTGATCGACAATGATCGCCGCATCACCAACGAGGTGTCGGAGCTGCAGTATTTCGTGGGCGAAACCATGCATTCGCTAGCGGATGATCTTGCGCGGGATCTCGGCGATCGACTGCGGCTGAATACAGCTGTCGAGGCCATTGAGCACGGGCCGGGAGGGGTTCGCGTCGTTTCGCCTGCCGGCGCGATCGAGGCACGAGCGGTACTGGTCGCCGTACCGCCGATGATGGCCTCGAGAGTGGATTTCGTGCCGCCGCTGCCGGCTGTGCTGAAGAGAGCCCTCGGCGTCTGGCAAAGCGGCGCGGTGATCAAAATGCTGGTGCGCTACCCCAAGGCTTTCTGGCGCGACAGGGGCTTGAGCGGCATGGTGATGTGGCGCGACCCGCACGGGCTTTTTGCCTGCGATGCCAGCAGGGACGAGGATCACGCAGCCCTTGTCGTCTTCATCGGCGGGCCGCTGGCGCAGCGCTGGCGGGATCTGGACGACGCGGCGTTGCGCGCAAAGGTGACGTCAAAGCTGGAAGAGGCGCTCGGTATCGAGGCGGCCGGCATCATCGATCTCAGTTATCGCGACTGGACTGGGGATCGCTGGAGCGGCGGCGGTTACAGTGATCTGATCGTCGATGCGACGGCAACCGATGCCGAACGCATTATCCGCGCCGGCGCGTCGCGGATCCATTTCGCCTCGTCGGAGCTGTCGCCATCATTTCCGGGCTACGTCGAGGGCGCCATCGTCGCCGGCCGCATTGCTGCGCTAAGAATTATTCAGTCTGCCATCGCCAGCAGAGCCTCGGGGTCATAAGCGAGGCGGATCAAGGTGCCGAGCGCATCGACGCGCATTGCCACGAGCTCGGCCTGCTGGTCCGGCCACTGATCAACATGCGCGTGATGTCGCCGCCATTGATCATCACGCGCGACCAGATCGACGACATGGTGTCGATCCTGCGCGAAGGCATTTCGCGCACGATGGACGATCTGCGCCGCGAAGGTGCCTGGCGGGGATAGGCGTTTATCGCCGGCAATCTCGCCATTGCTGACAACGATCGTCCGCGCCTACGATGTCCGGCAGGGGCCTCGATCGCCTGTCTCTGGCCGCATCTCTGGGGAAACAAAGCATTGATGACCTATCGGGCCTGTTCGGCCTCGCCGGTAAAACCGCCTTAATTTCCGGATTGAGCCGCGGCATTGGTCGGCCGCTGGCAACGTGGGCGAGGTCGATGAACTGGGCGGTGCCGCGATCTTCCTGGTTTCCGACGCGTCGAGCTTCATGACCGGCCAGATGATCTATGTCGACGGCGACATGACCGGACCCGTATGAGCGTGACTGTCGCTGTCGGGCGCATGGAAGATCGGTCGGCCTCGGGCCCGCCCCGCAAAAGGCAGGGCTCGTCATTTGCACACTCTTATCTTCACCGCTAAGCTTCTCTGGCTGGGGTATTTTCCTCAGATCACATTCGCCATCCCAAGGATATCATGACACCCGACACAGCAACGCGCGAACAGTTCGCCATCGATCTCGCGCGGCGCGCCGGCGCGCTCGGCCTGAAGTATTTTCGCGACCTCGACAGCCTCGCCATCGAGAGCAAAGGTCATCAGGACATGGTCTCGCAGGCTGACCGCGAGGTCGAGCTGTTCATCCGTGCGGCAATGAAAGCCGCCTACCCGACCGATGGAATTGTCGGCGAGGAGCATGCCTCGGTCACCGGATCGAGCGGGCATGTCTGGGTGATAGATCCGATCGACGGCACCGCGAACTTCGTGCGGGGCATCCCGGCCTGGTGCGTGGTCATCGCCTGCGCCAAGGACGGCGACACTGTCGTGGGTGTCATCCACGAGCCCTCTACCGGCGAAACGTTCCATTGCCGCAAGGGCGGCGGCGCTTTTCTCAACGGCAAGCCGATCAGGGCAAGCGCGGCCACCAGCCTGACCGACGGCTCGTTGGGCACCGGCTTTTCCAACCGCGCCGAAATGCAAAACGTCGCAACGCTCATCGGCTTGCTGTTTTCAAAAGGCGGCGTGTTTTTCCGTAACGCATCCGGCGCGTTGATGCTCGCCTATGCGGCCGCCGGCAGGCTGCTCGGCTATGTCGAAGAGCATATGAACGCCTGGGACTGCCTGGCAGGCATGCTGCTGGTGGAAGAAGCCGGCGGCACGATCGTCAAGCCCGACCCAAAGACGGTTCTGGAAAACGGCGCGCTGGTGATTTGCGCCGGCAGCGGTGTGTTCGCCCAGGTCCGCCAGCTCTGCGTGCAATCCTTCAAGCTTTGATCAGAACCGGTCCGCGCTCCGGAAAGCCGATGCCGACGCTGTCGCCTGCCTGAAACGGCGCATCGATGTTGTGCGATATTGCAAACACCTGGCCGTGCGGCGTGGCGATGACAAGCTCGAGATGGCTACCGATATAGGTGACCTTTTCCAGCCTGCCCGCGATCGTCCGTGGTGCACCGGCAGGGCCGATCTCGATGCGGCTCGGACGGACGGCCAGCTTCGCCGGGCCGACCAGCTGGCCTCGCGCCGGCAGTTTCAAGGCCAGCGAACCCAGCCGGACGGCAGCTTCATCACCTTCTACCGAAACCACCTCGCAATCGAGGATATTGGCTTCGCCGATGAAGTCGGCGACGAAAGCGTTGGCCGGTGCGTCGTAGAGTTCGCGTGGCGTGCCGTCCTGTGCGATCACCGCTTTGATCATGACGATGATACGATCCGAAACCGCCAGCGCCTCTTCCTGGTCGTGTGTGACATAGACCACCGTCAGCCCAAGCTTGATCTGGATTTCCCTGATTTCCTCGCGCACGTGCCGGCGCAGCTTGGCGTCGAGATTTGACAGCGGCTCGTCGAACAGCAGCACTTGCGGTTCGAGCACCAGCGCGCGCGCCACCGCCACGCGCTGCTGCTGGCCACCCGACAGCTCGCTTGGCAGACGCGCCTCGAAACCGGTCAGGCCGACCAATTCCAGCCCGGCACGGGCCCGAGACGCAGCCTCCTTCTTGTCATGGCCGGAGAAGCGCAAGCCATAGGAGACGTTTTCCATCACCGTCATGTGCGGAAACAGTGCATAGGACTGGAAAACCATGGACACGTCGCGGTCGGTGGCGGGCAGGCGGGTGACATCTTTGCCGCCTATCAGAATGCGGCCGCTGGACGGCATTTCAAGGCCGGCGATCATGCGCAGCGTCGTCGTCTTGCCGCAGCCGGAGGGCCCGAGAAGCGTCACCAGCTTGCCGGCTTCGATCGCAAGCGAGATGTCGTCGACCGCCGGCATGCTGGCGCCCGGATATGTCTTGGTGACATGGTCGAAGGTTACCGAGGCGGCGTTGCTGCGAATTTCGGCCATCACCCGGCTCCTGCTATTGTGGTCGGGCCGCCGGCCGTTCCGGGCAGGCTGACATTGGTGCGCACGCTCCAGCCGCCGTCGCCCTGCTGGATGCCGCGCCGGCCGATATTGCGGCTGCCGACAAGCAGCTGCATCAAGCCAATTACCATCAGCATGACGACGATCAGCACCGTCGAATAGGCGATGGCGATGCCGTATTCATTGTTCTCGACACGTCCAACGATGTAGCTGGTCGAGAGATCGTAGCGCGCGCTGACCAGAAAGATGACGGCGCTGATCGCGGTCATGGCGCGCACGAAGGAATAGACGAGCGCCGCCAGCATTGCCGATCTCAGCAAAGGCAGGATGACGCGCCTGAAGGTCTGCCACGAGTTGGCGCCAAGCGTCAGTGAGGATTCATCCAGGCTACGGTCGATCTGCGACATCGAGGCGACGCCGGCGCGCACGCCCACCGGCATGTTGCGGAAGATGAACGACAGTACGAGGATGATGCCGGTCCCGGTCAGCTCGATCGGCGGCACGTTGAAGGCAATAATGTAGCTGACGCCGATGACGGTTCCCGGAATCGCGAACGAGAGCATGGTCGCAAATTCGAAGGCGTTCTTGCCGCGGAAATTCTGGCGGACCAGAAGATAGGCGGTCAGAAGCCCGATCCCGGCCGTCAGAGGCGCCGATATCAGCGCGATCTCCATGGTCGTCCAGAAGGAGCTCCATGCCGAGCCCGACCAGTGGATGCCGAATTCGTTCCAGCCGACGGAGAACGCCTTCCGGTAGTGCTCCAGTGTCAGGCTCTGGTCGACCCCCCACAGCTTGACGAAGCTGCCATAGAAGATCACCGTGTAGACCAGTACGGTGAATGCCGTCCACAGTCCGGCGATGACATAGAGCGCGTATGTCAGCCCGGCAGGCAAGCGCGGATGGACGCCGGCGTCGCCCTTGCCGGTGACGGTGGTGTAAGAGCGCCTGCCGATCCAGAAGCGCTGCGCATAAAAGGCGCCGAGCGTGAAGGCCAGCAGCACCAGCGCCAGGATCGCGGCAAGTGCCGCATCGTTCTGCGCGCCGACAATGGCAAAGAAGATTTCTGTCGACAGCACGTCGTAATTGCCGCTCAGCACCAGCGGATTGCCGAAATCGGCCATGCTCTCGATGAAGCCGAGCAGAAAGGCGTTGGCAAGGCCCGGCCGCATCAGCGGCAGGGATACGGTCCAAAAGGTCTGCCAGCGGCTGGCTCGGAGCGTCTGGGAGGCCTCTTCCATGGACGGGCTGACGCCTTCGACGACGCCCATCAGCACCAGGAAGGCGATCGGCGTGAAGGCGAGAACCTGGGCAATGAGCAGGCCGGGAAGTCCATATACCCAGCGTGTCGGCTGGAAACCGAAGAGACCGGCCACGCTCTGCGTCACTGCCCCTGACAGTCCGAACAACAAGATGATGGCAAGGCCGATGACGAAAGCCGGCGTGATGATCGGCAACACGGTCAGGGCGCGGAGCAGCTTGCCGTGGCGGAAACCGGTACGGGTCACGACCAGCGCGAACACCAGCCCCAGAAACATGGTCAGCAGGCCGACGAGCACGGCCAGCAGCAGCGAATTCCAGGCCACGCCGCAGCGGCTGCCGCCGGCAAGACAAGCCAGGCTCCACAGCCGCGAACTGAACAGCTTGGCCAGGAACGCGACAGGCGAGTAGCCGCCGTCGTCGGTCTGCATGGCATTGGCCAGCATCATCAGGATCGGCATGAAGATGAAAATGGCAACCATGGCGACGACAAAGCCGATCGAGCCGACGACGAAGACGTCGCCAGAGACGGCGCCGCGCGCGGCAACACCCAGGGTGAAAAGGAACAGAAAGGCACCGCTGACCAGCAAGGCGCCGTAGCCCATGCCGAATTGGCGGTCGCCAAGTTCGCCGAACAGGCTGGTGAGCCAACCGAACTGCCAACCGCGCAGCCCGATGGCGAAGCCCTGGAACAACAGCCAGCCAAATCCGGCGGCGCCGACAATGATCAGCAGCCGGCTGAAAACCGGATCGGATTTGGTGCGGCCCCACAGAAGCAGCGGCACCACCAGCAGCAGGCCGAGCGGCGCCAGGCACAGTTTCTCGCCCTTGAGGGCCAGAACCAGTGCCGGCGCGAATTCGCTGTCGGACGGGTAACCGTCGAACAGCCAGGAAAAGCCGAAGAACCCGTCCTCGATGCCGTACCAGGGCAGCACGGCAAACCCCAGCCATCCGACCGCCATCCAAAGGACGGCGACCGGTTCAATCGGCCAGCGGGTTTCGCGGAAGCGCATCTGCTATTGCGGCAGCGATGCGACCTCCTCGTCCCATTTTTTCAGCAGCCGCTTCCGCTCTTCGCTCGAGCCGTACTTCTTGAAGTCGTAGTCGATCAGCTTGATGGTGGAGAGGTCGGGCGCCTTGTCGGAGGTTTTTGCCGCCTTGTTCGACGGAACCTGGAACGACCCCGCCTTTTGCGCCATGGACTGGACGTCGGCCTCGAGCGCCCAGTCGTAGAATTTTTTCGCAGCCTCCAGGTTCCGCGCCCCCTTGATGATCGATTCCGAGCCGATCTCGTAGCCGGTTCCCTCGCAAGGGGTGACCGGAACGATCGGGAAACCTGCGACGACCTGCGACACGGCGTCGTGGATGAAGACGATGCCGATGGTGGTCTCGCCGAGACCGGCGGCCTTGATCGGCGCCGAACCCGACTTGGTGTACTGGTTGACGTTCTTGTGCAGGGCTTTCATGTATTCGAAACCCTTGTCCTCACCAAACAGCTGAACGATGGTCGCCAGCATATTGTATGCGGTCCCCGAAGAATTGGGGTTGGCGACCTGGATGTGCCCCTTGTATTCGGGCTTGATCAGATCGGCCCAGCATTTCGGTTCGGGCAGATTGTTCTTGGCCAGCAAATCCTTGTTGTAGCCGAAGCCCAGCGCACCCGAATAGATGCCGACCGTGCGGTAGCCGGACGTTTCCGCCTGCTTGATCGCCCAGGGCTGCAACTGGTTGAGCAGCGGCGATTTGTATTCCACTGTCAGGCCCTCCTCGGATGCCTGCAGATGCGGATCGCCGGTGCCGCCCCACCAGATGTCTGCCTTTGGGTTGGCGGCCTCGGCGCGCAATTGCGCATAGATTTCGCCAGCGCTCTTGCGGGTCATATTGACGGTGATGCCGGTCTTCTCCTCGAACGCCCGCGCCGTCTGCTGGCACCAGACCTCGTCAACGCCGCAATACATGGTCAGGCTTTCGGCGGACGCCGATGACGACGCGGCCCACATACCGGCGGCGAGGATGCCGGCGCCGAGAATTGCCCTTTTTATCATGTTGAAATTCCTCCCTAAGTTATTTGCCGACTTATGAAACCCAGATACGCGGAAAATTCAAGTTGGAAGGGTACGGCCGCCTTTGCGCCTTTCGCCGACTTCCCGCTCGATATGTTCGACAGGTTGATGCGGATCAATCTTTGCAGTCACCTGGCCGATCGTCCAGCGCTGCTGAACATCCTCAGACGATGGCCCGGTCCCAGCCGCCATAATGCGCAGCGCTGCGCGTGCCGCGCGGCAGGCTGAGCCCGACCAGGAGGGCTCCGATCGCCAGATTGGCGAGGCTCGCGGCCGCACCGCCGGCGAGGATGAACGGAGAGAGGGCAATCCAGGCTCCAAGCGCGATGTTCAGAAAGCGGACGGCGCGCGCCACCTCGGCCATCGCGGTAACGGCTACCATGATGACCAGGCAGCCGATGACATGGTCGCTGAAGTAGAGCGGCGGGCTTGTGCCGAAGCTGAGCGGCGTGATCATCAGCAGGGCGCCGGCGAGCGTGCTGGCGACAAGGGTCCACGGGAAGTTCACACCGCCGGTGACGAAGTCCAGCGCCACTGCCGACAGCGGCCGGTCGAGGTCGGGCGTCGGCGTCTGGTCTTCCGAAAGTGCCGCTCCTCCGCACCAGAATGTGCGCCAGAACGGCTCTCCCGCCTGTTTGGCACGCCAAAGATACTGGCAGCTCGCCAGCACCTCGTCGACCGAATAGGGGATGAGCACGACGGTGACGGCAGCCTGGACGATGCAGAGCGTGCACAGCGCCCCGATGAGCGGTGGCTGGATGATGATGAAGCCGACGCTGACCACGCCGAGCGGGACGACCAGCAAGCCGAACAAAAGCACCATCCATGGCATGGTGCGCCAGCGGCGGCGGTCGCCGATCGCGCCGGCGAGGATATCCAGCGCATAGGCGAAGGCGCCCAGCCCGGCATCGGCGATCGGAAAGCCCTTGGAGACCCAGGAGGTGACCACCGCCTCGCTGCCATTGCCGGCCGGCGTTTCGCCCGGGCCGAAGAACGGTTCCCAAAGGCCATCGATATGGCCAAGCTGATAGGCGGCGAGATAACGCGAGACGAACAGGCCGACAAAGGCGAGGCCGATTATGGGAATGCGCTGGGTGAAGAGGGAGGGCGAATAGCTCCAGCCGAGCGGGCGGTCGTCATCGGCGGCAAGGGCACGCCGGCTGATACCCGGCGTCGGCGGGATCATCACCGCGAACGCGACGATCAGCATGCCGGCCAACGTGTCGGTCGCGTAGGCTCCGGCGCTGGTGGTCCAGAACAGCAGCGGCGCGAACATCACCCAAACCCCGATCGAGGCGGTGAGCCATTGCAGCCCGTGCCAGCGCCGGCGCATGCCGACAAGCGCCAGCGACAGGATGGCGAGGCCGGATACAATCTCACTGATGCCGAGCCTGCCGTCGCGCGTCTCCGGCGAGGCGATCTCATGTCCGAGCGCCGGCGGAATCGGTGCTGAAGCGGGATCGAACAGGCCGAGCGTGAAGGGCGACGCCACGAGCCACAGCCCGACCGCAACGTTGGTCAGCGGCGCCCAGAGCGTTGCGGCCCGGTGGCGTTCGGTTTCGGCCTCGACCTCGTCGTCCGAGCGCTCGAGCGGGCGCTGCAGCCGTTCGGCGGCCTGGTCGAGCTCGGGCGCGGAAGCGGCGACCGCCGACGGTTCAAGCTTGTTCTTCTTGTACCAGTCGGTAGGATCCGCCTTCAGCCGCCGGATCATTTCCGGCAATGTAGCGGTCAGGCTGTGCCGCGGCTTCCAGCCAAGCAGGCGCCTGGCGCGGGAGATGTCGATCTCGTAGTGATCGTCGGCGTTCTCGATCATCCATGGCTTGATGTCGGTCTCCTGGTCGAAAACCTTCTCCTGCATCCAGGCGCCGAGCTTCGTCACCTCTTTTGGCAGGGACAGGGTCCGCCAGGTCTCGCCGTGCAGGAGCTGCCCGATCTGCTTCTGCATGTCGTCGTAGGACGGCGTCTCTTCTTCGCCGATCAGCAGTACGGTCTCGTTGGGAAGCGCGCTGCGCCGGTCGACGGTGCGCACCACGGCGTCGACGAGATCGTCCAGATGCAGGTAGGGCTGGCCGGTGGTGATGTCGCCGGTGAAAAGATAGGCGGTCGGCATGCGCTCGAAAATGCGGGCGATCTGCTGGGCGATGAAGGCCGCGTGACAATCCTCGTCATAGACACCCGCCAGTCGCAGGATCGCAACCTTGATGTCGCCGTGCTCCTTCAGGATCAGCGTCTCGGTCTCGGCCTTCGATCTCGGATAGGCCCAGGCCGGATCGATCGGCGATCGCTCGTCGATCCTGGCGCCCTTCGCCGGGCTCGGCGCATGCACCAGCAACGTGCTCGAAAACACGAACTGCTCCGTCTCGAACCCCCTCAGCGCGTTCAGCAGCCGGCGCGTTCCCTCGACGGTCACCGCGCCGTATTTCGGATTATCCTCGCCGGTCGTGTCGTAATAAGCCGCGAGATGGATCACCGAGGCAACGCGGCCGCCGCTCCGCTCGCGCACCTCGGCCAGTGCCTTCGCCACGCTCGCGTCCGAGGTAAGGTCGATCTCGATCGTCTCGACGCCAGGCAAGGATCGTCTGGCAACATCAAGGCCGATGATGTCGTAGCGCTCCATCAAGCCGCGAGCGATGGCTTGGCCCAGAAACCCGCTGCTGCCTGTGATCAGGACGGTGGGACGGGTTTTGCCGGTCATGGCGAATCTCCTTAGGCGATAGCCGGGCAGAAGAAGCCGAATGCTTCGGTCGCACACTTGGAACCATGTTCGTTGAGAACGGTTCCCGATGAGGTAGCACCACAGAATGGGTGCGCGCGGCGATCCGTCAGACCGACGGCCATTCGTGCCGGCGGATTGCGTTCGTGCACAAGTGCAGGACTCCCATTGGTCTACCGGCCGCGAAGGGAAGCGACCAGAATGTCGATCAGCAGCTTGCCGCAGCGACGATCCGGATCGCGGTCGGGATCATAGATCGTCACCTCCATCCCAATCACGCGTGGATCGTTGCACCATGTGCGAAGGGCTTCGACAGCTTCGTCGGGCAAGACACCGCCAGCCTCCGGCGAATCGACAGCCGACATGATCTCGCTGTCCAGCACGTCGACATCGAAGTGAACGAATACACCCTCGACGTCCTGCCCCGCGACCGCGTCAAGCGCTATGCGTGCCGCATCGGCGAAGCCGCGCCGCCGCACTGCAGCCAAATCCATCCGGTGAACATCGGTGTCGAAGATGGCCTTGGACGTGTAAGTCGCGGGGTCCTGCACATCGCGATAGCCAAACGCGACTACGTCGGCCTCACGGACCAAAGGAGTGTGCTCGCCGAAATCGGTCAGGAGCGTCGGGCCATGGCCGGTCACGAAGGCCAAATCCATGCCCGCGGCTCCCTTTGACGGCGAGGTATCCGGCAATTTGAAATCGGTGTGCCCATCGAAGAAGATAAGGCCGTAGCGGCCACGACGCCGTAGCGCGAGCGCAGGGCCAAGCAACACACTGCAATCGCCGCCGAGCATGAGCAGGAACCCTCCCGAGTTCAGCTCCTCGTCGACCGCTTCGGCAAGCGTCTTGGAATACTGGCGCAGGGCCTGGGCATTGCGCACGCCCGTCGCAGGATCCACCTCAGGCCGATAAAGCGGAGCCCGAACCGAGCGCAACGGACCGGCGCCCAAACGGTCGGCGAGACCAAGCGATTGAAGTGCCTCCGGCGCCTTCCACACGCCGGGCTCCGGCTCACCCTCCTGCGGCATCAGCCCAAGATTAGAGGGCGCGCCGAGCAAAGCGATATGTCTCGCCTGAGTGGTGGCTCGCGGCATTGTCGTGCTGGCAGCTGAGGTCATGATCAGAGTTCTCCGCGTTATGGGCGATACGCATCATGCTCAAGACACAGGCTGCGCTTTCCTGACCGGTCTCCCGCTGCCCTTGCCGCCGAGTACCTCCGGTCGGTGTCACGCGTCAGGCAGCATCGCGAGCGACGAGTATTGCTCGTTCAGCGCCACCGTGTCGTCAGCGGTGATTTCGAAGTCGATGTTGTCCCGCAGATGCAGGCTCTGGTTCGCCTTGGGCAGCGGCGTTGTCCCGCGCTGCCCGGGCAGAGCTCGATACCGGTCGTTTGGGCCATATCGGATTTCCAGGGGGCGAACTGCCGTCTTTGAACTATGCGTGGTGTGCGCGCGTTCTGGCGGCCTTCTGCGCCGCCGCCTTCCTTCCGCTGGCGCCTTTCGTCTCGGCGGCCTTCTTGGCGGCGGCCGAGCGCTCCTCAGCCGTCCGGCGCGAGGCCGCACGCTTCGCCTGCTGCGCCAGCGCCTCGTGCGACGCCGTGCTCTTCGGCTCGTGCTCGAGCACCTTGGAGACGGCTTTCGAGACCCGCGGGCGGCGTTTCGGCGTGCGTTCACCCTGGCCGGCCTCATAGGCGTATTCGGCGCTTTTGCGCGTGCTCTCCTTCACCTTGCCCTTTTTGGGCGGGGGCAGGTCTACGCCTGCGCGTCTTGCCTCGGAAAGCCCGATGGCGATGGCCTGCTGGGTCGAGCGCGCGCCGTGCTCGCCGCGGCGGATTTTATCGATCTCCTCGTGCACGAACTCGCCGGCCTGTGTGCTCGGCGATTTGCCCTCGCGCTTGTCCTTTCGGGCCTTCTCGATGGTTTTCTTGTCTGGCATTGTCTTTCTCCCACATACGTGTTGCGACAGCCATTCGGGTTGCAGCTGCGCGCGGTCTTATGAGGATCATAACGCGTTGAGGACGCAAATGATCCCGGCACTGGTGATCCAAGCCCCAGCCGTCAGGACGTTGACGCCGATCTGTCCGAAATCAGATGGCGCAAGAACCATCGGCTCGCCAGACCCGCGACTTCGTCCAGGGCGCCAGGCTCCTCGAACAGATGTGTCGCGCCAGGGACGATGGCGAGCTCCTTCTCGCTGCGGAGCGCCGCCAGCGCCGAGCGGTTGAGTGCGATCACTTGCGTGTCCGCGCCTCCGACGACGAGCAAGGTCGGCGCCCGGACGCGCGGCAGGGCGTGCGCTGCAAGATCGGGCCGGCCACCACGCGAAACTACGGCCGCGGCCTGGTCGGGCCGCTCGGCCGCCGCCACCAGGGCGGCACCGGCGCCCGTGCTCGCGCCGAAATAGCCAAGACGCAACCCCGACGTGTCCGGCGAGGCGCCGAGCCAATCCGTGACGCCGACCAGCCGGTCGGCGAGCAGTCCGATATTGAAGCGCAACTCGGCCGTGACCTGGTCGATCCGCTCCTCTTCGGCCGTCAACAGGTCGATGAGGAAGGTGGCGAGGTTCGCCTCGTTCAGCCTTTCGGCCACGTGGCGGTTGCGCGGGCTGTGGCGGCTGCTTCCGCTGCCGTGGGCGAAGAGCACAAGGCCGCGAGCATCCGGGGGCAACGAAAGATTGCCCTCAAGCGTGACAAGCCCCGCGGGAACATGCACGACGTACTCGCTATCCCGGTCCATATCCACCTCCGCTATGTCGATCTGGTGCCAGGCGCCGGACCCGCGCTCGCGCGCCCAGCCAATTCCTCATCGGAAGCGGCAGGCTTGTCGGAAGCCGCAGGCTTGGGCACGGACCTGGCGAGGAGCGCGCGGACCTCTTCATCGCTCGTCTGCGAGAAATCCACGTACCAGCGCCCGACACCCAGCAATGGCTCTGGTGTCGTCGCGCAAACGACCTCGTCGGCGTCCGCCCGCATCGCGTCGCAAGTGTCGGGGCTACCGACGGGAACGGCCGCGACAATATGGGCGGCGTGGTTTTTTCGCAGCGCCTTGATCCCGGCCCGCATGGTCGATCCGGTCGCAAGCCCGTCATCCACGAGGATAATGGTTCGTCCATTCAACTGCGGTGGGGGTCGCCCGTCCCTATAGAGGTGCTCGCGGCGCAGAAGCTCTTTTTCCTCCTTTGCAGCGACCGCGTCGATGACATGTGGCGGGATCGCAAGACCGTTGACGATTTCGTCGTTCAGGACACGTACACCTGAAGGCGCGATCGCCCCCATGGCCAGTTCCTCGTGACCGGGGACGCCGAGCTTGCGCACGACGAAGACGTCGAGCGGTGCCTTGAGTGCCTGCGCGACCTCGTAGCCGACCGGCACGCCGCCTCGGGGCAGCGCCAATACGATCACATCGTCGCGGCCGGCAAAGCGAACGAGTTCCCCGGCGAGTTGCCGCCCGGCCTCGCGGCGATCTGAAAAGATGATAGCCATGACCTTCAATCCGCGTGCATCTGTTTTCCCGGTGGATGTTTTTTCACCAGCCTGCGGCCACATTCCGTGGGATGGCTGCGGCACCGGTACCATTTTGGAACTCGCTCGCTGCCTGGACGTTCCAAGAATAGTTTCGATCGCGAGGTGCCGGCACCGGCACGCGCCTCAGCGCGGATCGGGAAGATCGAAGATAGTGATCCGTACATGCCTCGTCCGGCCAGCTGGCAATCTAGCGATGCGTGGCAACAGGCCGTCTGGCGACTTGTTGCCTCGGCAATCAGGGAAAGGAATATCCCATGCAAGTTCAGGAGATCATGAGCCGTCGGACCGAACTGGTCGGCCCGAACACGACAATCAGGGATGCCGCCCGGAAAATGCGGGCCGACAATCTCGGCGCCCTTCCGGTCGGCGAGAATGACAGGCTGGTCGGCATGGTGACGGACCGCGACATCGTGATGCGCGGCGTCGCCGAGGAGCGCTCAGCCGGCAACACGACCGTTCGCGAGGTCATGTCCGAGCATGTCTATTGGTGCTTCGATGACGCCGATATCACCGATGCGGCGAAGATCATGGCCAAGCATCAGGTGCGTCGTCTTCCGGTGATCAATCACGACAAGCGCCTCGTCGGCGTCATCGCCCTGGCCGACCTCGGGCGGACCGATGAGGAAGCCGCCAAGATCGCTCTCGAAGGCGTTTCCGAGGCGACGGACGATCCCCGGCGCTAGACGCTCGCCTGGGCGGTTGCCGCCGTGCTCGCCGGCCTTCTCCATCTGGGCTGAACGCCGCCTGCTCAGGCAGCCTTCAGTTTGGCAACTATCGCGCTTTCACTTCTATGCGGCGTGTCTTGTCCTTTGCAGCGGGGTTCTTCGGAAGCTCGACAGCCAAAACGCCGTTCCTGAAAGTGGCCTGCACCTTGTCGGCATCGATCTCCGCTTCCAGGGGGATGGTCCGCTGAAACCGGCCATAACTGCGTTCGCTGTAGGTGCGGCCGCCGTCGCCTTCCTTGTGCTCCGAACACTTCTCGCCCGTAATAAAGAGGGTGTTTTCGCGCAGCTTGAGCTCAACATCCTTCTGCTCGAGCCCCGGCAATTGGGCGGTGACCTTATAGGCTTGGTCTGTTTCATGTACGTCGACGCTCGGCCAAAGATCGCCGGCCGTAGTCGCTTCGGCCATCGGCGCGAAGAAGTCGTCGAACAGGCGGTCAATCTGCCGGTGGAATGACGTGAGCGGGTCGCGCGCGGATGGGTAGAGGCTGCGCGATGGCGTCCGGGGCGCCAAATCGTGATGTGCCATGGTTCTTCTCCTGTTTTTCGTGTCTGCATCACTCGTCGCCATGTGATCGGCCACGGGCAAACAAAACTCGTCCACCCATGAGGATGTTCCGGGTGCCGGCCAAGAAAGGTGGTCGAAAAACAGCGGCAAAAAGCCGGCCCGAATTCCCTCGTGACGGGACCTCCGACAATAAATGCGCATCAGGACATGCGCATCGGGGAACAACGAGCAGGTACGGCTGTTTGGTCACATCACCTAGTCGGATTTGAACGAAAGGAGGATTTCGATGAATGCCACCGGACTCGACGTATTCGACAAGACACTGCAGACCACAAACATCTGGCTCGACGAGATCATGGACGAGATTGGACCGGATCGGCAGGTCGCCTGGCACGTTCTCGGAGCGGTGCTGCACGCCCTGCGCGACCGTATGCAGCCGGATCTTGCAGCCCACCTCGGCTCGCAGCTGCCGATCCTGGTGCGCGGCGCCTTCTATGACCAATATCAGCCTTCCAAAGCTCCCGAGAAGATGCGGTCGCTCGACGAGTTTCTGGCCAAGATCAAGGCGGAGCTGGAATTTACCCGTCCGGTCGATTCCAAGGATGCATTCAGGGTCGTGTCCAAGGTGCTCGCCCATCACGTCGGAGAAGGACAGATGCACAAGGTCTGGGAATCCCTGCCAGGCGAGATAAGACGCGTCGCCGAAGCTCAGCAAGCGGCGTGAACGGCGCAGGCGCGGGCTTCTCGGTCGCAACCTCCTTGGGGAAATAGCAATGCCACTCACCCTTATCAGCCCGGCGTTCCGGGCAGGCGGAAGACTTCCCGAAAAATATGCGCGTGACGGCCAGAACGTCTCGCCGCCGCTGAAGTGGTCCGGTGTCCCGGATGGTACCAAGAGCCTTGTTCTTGTCGTGCGGGATCCCGATGCACCAAGCGGGATTTTCGGGCACTGGGCGGTGTTCAACATCCCGCCGGATGCCGGCGGACTCGCCGAGGCCGAAGACGGCAAGCCCGGCCCGTCGGCACTCAGGCAAGGCACCAACGATTTCGGCAATGCCTATTACGATGGTCCGCAGCCGCCTGCAGGGCACGGCGTCCACCATTACCACTTCCTGCTGGCCGCGCTCGATGTGCCGAGCCTCAGCGTACCAGGACAGGCGGGCGTGCATCAGGTCTGGAAGCAAGCCCAGAAACACGCATTGGAGGAGACGGAGTTGGTCGGAACCTACGAACGGCCGGCGTGACGCGGGCCGTGTCGGTCGCCGCCTTCACAATGTAATCTGGGCAAGCGGTTTTCGGGCAGGGCCGTGGATGACCGAACCGTCGGCGGCGAAGATCGAGCCGTGGCAGGGACAATCCCAGGTGTGGTCCGCATTGTTCCAGGTTACGGTGCAGCCCTTGTGGGTGCAAATCGCCGAAACCGCCTGGAGTGCGCCTTCGGTGTCTCTCCACGCCGCAATCTTTTCGTCTCCCCTGACGATCACGCCGCCCATGCCAGGCGCAATGTCGTGGGTGCTCGAGACGATCGATTGACTGCGGCCGTTCTTGTGGAAGTCCTCGGGATAGGGCCGCGCCGGATCGTAGAGTTTTTGCCAAGGGCTCGGGCGGCCACAGATCAGGTCGGCGATCATCGTGCCCACGGCCGTCCCGTTGGTGATGCCCCAGGCGTTGAAGCCCGTGGCAATGTGGAAGCCGGCGGCCTTGGCGGGATAGGGCTCGCCGGCATATGGAATCCTGTCGGCCGTATCATAATCCTCATTGCACCAGCGCCACGCGACGTCGCCGACCGAAAGGTTCTTTCTTGCCCATTTTTCCAGTTCGACAAACCGCTTCGCCACGTCGCCATCCCAGCCGGTATTGAATTTGGGGCCGAGCGCGACCAGCAGTGGACCTTCGGCATCACGGCCTGTGCGAATGGAATGCGTCGGGTCGTCGATGCCGATGAACATGCCGTCGACAGCAAGGGGATCATCGATCCGAAAGGCCATGGCGGTGTGGCAGCGCGGTTGCGTCCGGTTCGCCATGCCGACGGGGCTCTTCACCGTCATGTTGGTGGCGACGACGACGTGCCCGGCATCAACGGCGCCGCCATCGGTGACGACGCGCCAGCGGCTTGCCTCGTCGATCGAGGTGGCGCGGCTGTTTTCGAAGATCCGACCGCCACGGGCCGTCACCGCTTCCGCCAGGCCAACCAGATACATCGCCGGATTGAACTGCGCCTGGTCGGGGAACCGTAATGCCGCGGCCGTTTCGAAAGGCAGCGGCGCGCGGTCGAGGAGATCGGCCTCCAGCCCGACATGGCGCGCGGCCTCCGCCTCGGCCGCTACCTCCGCGCGCCGGCTTTCATCGCAGGTGTAGCAATAGGCGTCCTTGCTCTCGAGATCGCAGGCGATGGCGTAGTTGTTAACCCAGTCGCGGATTTGTCGGGCGCCGGCGGAATTCGCATCGGCATAGGTCCACGCCAGGTCCCGGCCTACGCTGTCAATGAGATGACGATAGATCAGCGCATGCTGCGTGGTGATCTTGGCCGTCGAGCGGCCGGTCACCTGGCCACCTGTCCGCAAGCCTTCCAAGACGATCACCGACCGGCCCGTCTCGCAAAGGCGAAGCGCCGTCGTCAGCCCGACGATTCCAGCCCCCACGACAACGGCGTCCGCACGGACCAAACCTTCGAGCTGGGGATGGTTCGTGGAGGTGGCCGTCGCCACCCAACAGCTCCCCGGTTGTCCCAAGAGAGTGGCCATTTCAACCGCGTTCCTTGCTTTTGCTTTTCGATGCACTTTCATCGACAACCGCGCCGGCAGAGGAACGTTCCCGAGGTTCGTCGCTTTCAATCGTTGTCTCGCCACCCCGGGTCAGAAAAGCACCGGGAAGATGCGAGCTGCAGGCCATCACCCAGGTGATCGCCTCGCGGTCGTATTCGTCGCCGGAGCGCCAGTCCTCGAAGAAGGCGTTCAGCCTATCGACACGCCCCGGCCAGATACCGGCGGCCTGCAGGCCGAGCGATACGCCGTAATTGGTGAAGGCGAACTTGGTATCGCGCAGCCATGGCGCGCGGCTGAAATAGCCGGGCGGGTCTACCCACATCGTTTCCAGGGTTCGCAGCGAACGCCTTGTCTGGGCCTCGGCCCACGGCTCGTCGGGAAAGAAATGGGCGAGCCACAGCATCATGCCGAGGCCGAGGTCCTGGTCGATGTCGAGGCTGCGCCAATCGCGCTCCATCAGGTCACGCATCTGCGCGATCTCGGGCGCCAGTTCCTCGTCGTCGAGCATTCGGTAAGAGACGTAGCCGTCATAGGCATCCATGCTGCCGAGGCCGTAGCCGGGGTAAGGACCGCTCAAATTCTCCTGCATCTTCCAGATCACGCCGCGGCCGGGGACCACAAACGCCGGGTGAATGTCACGCGCCAGCGCGATACCGCGCTTGCGGTATTCCGGCTTCAGATCGCCGAGACGCGCCAGGGCGAACAGCCACATCGCCAGATAGTGGAAATACTGGCCGTCGCGATCGGCCGCTTCGCCGATCCTCAGTCCGCGCCGGCGGCCGAGCACACGCTCGACATCGGCCACCAGCCGCTCGGCTTCGCCCAGCCAGCGCTCTTCGCCAGTTTCCGCATAAAGCGAGACGTAGAGCACGACCCCGAATGCATCGGTCCACAGATATCGCAAGCCGTTGGGCCAGATGCCTTCGGCGCGCATCCAGTCGAGTTTTTGCAGGACATAATCGACGTCACGCAGCATCGTCACGCAGCATCGTCACGCAGCATCGCGCCAAGCCCCGAACTGGCAGAGCCGGCCCGTGTTCGGTGTCCCGCGATTGTGAGCATGCAGAATTTCGAGCATGTCTCTCCTCGTCCGATTGATCTATCGCGAAACGATCTGATCGGCGGCGGGTTCCTTGGCCATCTCGGCAAGGACAGATGGGGCGGCATTCCCGGGGCGGCGTAGGCGAGATAACCAAGACTGGTCGAGTGCGATAAACCCGCACTCGCAGCCAGGATTGTTTCAAGAAGCGATCTCATGACGACGCGCAAAGGAAGGCAAAAAGGTGACGCCGTTCAAGCGAAAAGCTATCAAATTCGACTGATCCTCGGTGTCGGCAAGCCGCAAATGTGGTCAATTGCCTCCGTACATGACCTTCGGGAGCCAGACGACGATTGAGGGGAACACGATGCATAGTCCCACTCCGATCGCCTGCAGGCACAAGAAGGGGACTGCGGATCGAAAGATCGTCGCCATCGAGATCTCCGGCGGCGCAACGCTCTTCAGATAGAACAGCGAATAGCCGAAAGGCGGGCTAAGGAACGCCATCTGCATGTTGACCATGAAAATGACACCATACCACAGTGGCACGTCTTCAGGAGCCACACCGGCTAGCCCAAACGTGCCGCCGAATTCGAGTGGCTTTAGGATGGGCAGAAATATCGGTACGGTGAGAAGGAGAATGCCCACCCAGTCCAGAAACATGCCCAGGACGAACAGAATGATCATCATCAGAACAAGAACGCCGTAAGGCGCCAAGCCTGTTCCGAGTATCGATTCGGCTACGAAGTTCTGCCCACCTTTCAGGATGAAGAAACCGACGAACATGGTGGCGCCGAAGAATATCCACATGACCATCGCCGTGGCCTTGAGCGTCGCGACACAGGCCTCCCGGATCGTGTCCCAGGTCAGGCGCCGATGTGCGGCGCAGACGATGAAAGCCCCGAACGTACCGATGCCGGCGGCTTCGACCGGCGTGGCAATGCCCATGAAGATGACCCCGAGCACAAGCAGGATCAGCAGTATCGGCATGAACGTCCGGCGCAAAAGCTTGAGTTTTTGGGCGAAGTCAATGCGCTCGTTCGGCGGCAACGCCGGGCCGAGTTTGGGGTCGATGTAACAGCGCGCCGTCACGTAGGCGACATACATCCCGGACAGCAGCAGCCCGGGAAATACCGACCCGATCAAAAGCTCGCCCAGCGACTGCTGCGCCACGACGGCATAGACGATCGCCATGACGGAAGGGGGTATGAGAATGCCTAGGGTCCCGCCAGCAAGAAGCGAGCCGCAGGCGAGCTTGGCGTCGTAGTTGCGGCGCAGCATGGCCGGGAGCGCGATCATGCCCATCGTCACTTCCGTCGCCCCGACGACACCGACCATCGCGGCCAGCAGCGTGCAGGAGATCACCGTGGCCGATGCGAGCCCGCCTTTGAGTCCGCCCAGCCATTTGTAGACGACATCGAACAGCTCCTCGATGATGCCCGCCTTCTCGAGAATCGCGGCCATGAAGATGAAAAGCGGCACCGCCGAGAGCTGATAATCCGTCATGAACGGGAAGACCCGAGACGGCAGCATGTTCAGCATGGCCGAATTGCCGAACAGAAAGAGGAAAAGAACGGCAAGGCTGCCGGTGCAAAAGGCCATCGGTAATCCGAGCAGCAGAAGTACGCCCAGACCCCCGAACATCAATATGCTGAGCCACAGGATCGGAAGCTCGAGGCCCATCGCTCAGCCGACCCTTCCAAATGCAGTGGCGATGTCTCGCATCAGCCGGGATAGGCCCTGAAGCAACAGGAGCGCTGCCCCGATGGGGATCGCGAGCTTTACCGGCCAGTATTGGATGCCCCATTCGGTGAATGAGCGTTCGCCAACCGCCGTGGCATCGCTCGCAAATCGCCATCCTGTGACCAGCATGGTGCCGGTGAACAAGAAGAAGAAGGCCGAGGTGATGATGTCGCAGACAGCACGACCGCGTTCGGAGAGATGGCTGTAGACGATGTCTACCCTGACATGCGTTTCGTCACGGTAGGCATAGGCGCCTGCCAGCATGTACTGGATGCCGAACATAAGAAACATGCTTTCATGTACCCAGTTGGTCGGTGAGTTGAAAACAAAACGGGCCACCACTTCGTAGTAGTACGCCACCACTGCGAGAACCGACCAATACGCGACGAACTCGCCCGTCACGCGTACCAGCCAGTCGACCGGCTGGAACACCGCGAGCGGTTGCTTGACGGGCGTGGCTGGCACATCGACTACGAGCGGATGGTCGGCCGCGGCGCGCTCGATCTCACGGGTGCGGGCGCGCCGCACAAGACCGGGTATTAGAAGGGCGTCGCCTGCGAGAGCGAGACCAAGCAGAAGTCCGGCAATTCGGCCGATGCTGTTGGCGCGCTCGAGCCCATGGGCGGCGGCGCTCAGATTATCGCGCGCCACCGTGGCGTCTGCCTCAGCTTTCGCCAGGCGATCGGCAGCGCCTTCTTTGCTGGCTGCTACATCTGCCTTGGCACGCGGCAACAGCCTTTCGGCGTGTTCGCTCTGGGATCGCGCGAGCGACACTGCCTCACGTCCGTCGCGTACCTGGGCGCTCGTCCAAAGCACTGCAATGAACAGCGGGATAAAAATGAATCCCCACCTGCTCTTCAGATAAAACCGGTGCATGCCGAGGAAGCCTGCAGTGACCAGGAACAGGTAAGCAAGAAAGAGATTTGGACGGCCGGCATCGCGCTGTGCCCGCTCGCGATGGACAAGGAAGACCGCAACGAGCGGGAAAAGCACGAGGCTTGACCAGTATAGCCAGTGCGGCAGCACAAATGTGAGTGAGGGCATCGGCGACTGCCTCTTGCAGTAGAGTGCGCCCGCCCGGACAGGACGGGCGCGGAGAGCCTCAGAGGTTGATCGACAATCCCTGATACATGTCCGGCGTAACGTAACCGACGGTCGGGTTCTCCATCACCTCAAGCTGCAGTTTGAAGATGCGCGCCGCGTCCTTATCCTTGTTGGCCCACTCGAACCAGATTGGCACCGCGATTTCCTGGAACTTCTGGAGGTCCTCCGGTCCAAGCCGATTGATTTCAATGCCGGCATCCAGGAATTTCTGCCAGGCCTCCATGTCGGCCTTCTGGATGGCCCCGAAATGGACATTGGAATAGACTTGGATTTCGTCTTCCACGAACTTCTTGAGGTTGTCCGGGAGTTGGTTCCAGACATTCATGTTGACGGCAAAGTCCATCAGGTCGACGGGCTGGTATACGGACATCAGACCGGCTGGGCCCATGGAAATGTACTTGGTCACCTGCTGGAACCCGAGCGCCCAGTTTACCGCCGGCCCAGTGTAGTCGGCTGCATCGATCGTGCCTTTCTCCAGCGCGGAGAACACCTCGCCGCCCGGCAGCAGCGTCGTCTTGGCGCCGGCTTTTGCGAATGTCTCGGCGATCATGCCGCCAGGTACGCGCAGCTTCAGGTCTCTGAAATCCTCGATCGAGCGGATCGGTGTCTTTGAGTGGATGATGTTCGGGCCGTGATGAATGCGGTTGACGTAGTAAAGACCTTGTTTCGCATAAAGGTCGCGCGCGGCCTGCAGACCACCTTTCGAATAGAAAAAGATGTCCCATTCGTGCGGATAGCGTAGCCCCATCGTGTAAGAGGAGAGGAACGCCGCAGCGGGAAGCTTACCGGCCCAGTAAAGTGAAAACGAGTTCATCGCTTCCAGAACGCCGTTCTTCACCCCGTCGAGGAGTTCGAAGTCACCAACGATGTCCTTTGCCTTGAACGGCTGAAATTCGAGTTGGCCTCCGGTCTTTTCCTTGATGGCCGCACACCAGCTCTGGAAAGTTTCAAGTCCGACGCCAGCCGGCCACGAGGTTTGAATTTTCCAGATGATTGTGTCAGCGGCTCCTGCCCTTCGAACCCAGGGAGCGGTAACCGCCGTCGCCGTCAGCCCGGCGACAAGTCCGCTCGACTTCAGGAAGCTTCGCCTTGATTTGGAATGCGATTCTCCGTCCATTGTCTTCCTCCCTGTTCGGCAAGCGGACAAACGATAGGCCCACCGCCGGTCTCAAAAACTGAAAACCAATGACACATCCTTTTTGAGGGATCAGAGCATGCCAGCGCCACGAACGACAGAGAAAGAAACGGCGCAGCATGCAAATAACATAGCGCGACGCAAGCATTTTCAACCACTGCGCGCCCGACCCGTAATATGCTCGTGCGGTTTCAATAAATCCACGGTTTTAGTGGGTCATCGGCTAGTCAACGCGGCGTTCCTTCGGCTTATACGAAGCTCGGTGCGGCTTCCGTCCCTGCTTCTCAAGCCGAAACATTGGCCGGGTGACTGCACTCCATGGTCCTGGTCTGCGTCCGCTGCCTGGTTCGAGTGATGCGCATCGGTAGGGCTCTCTACCCCGAGCAATCGCGTGACTGGCTATTCCCAGCAGAGAGCGAACGCGGTCACGTCATCGAGCACAAGGAGAAACGCAGCGATCTGTCGAAATGGGGGAATGACCTGCGGCAGACTTTCCGGACAATCGCCCAGGCTGCAGGCGTTGCGGAGTTGGACGTCCATCTTCTGATGAACCACTCGATCCCGGGGGTTAACGCAGGCTACATCACGCGCAACAAGCTGCTGAAGCGATCACCTGCGACAGCAACAGGAAGCAATCTCACGTTGGATGCTCGAAGCTGGGCGGTCGCGAGGGAATCAAACGAGGCTTCGCGCCTGGCCCGTCCTTCCCAGCAGGCGCCTACTTTCTGAGCTGATGAGCGGCAAGGATTAGCGGCATCAAACGTGTTCGGGGGGTCGAGTCGGTAGAGCGCTACCGCCTTTCCCCACACTCGTCGAGCTGCCAATTCAAGCTGCGTTGCTGCCGGTGAGCAGAGTCCGCTTGCCGGCGCGCCATATGAAGCACTATAGCAAGGAAAATCGTAAGCGGTGTTTCCGCGCGCCAAAACAAGATCGCCAGAGACGGGCTGTATGGGTCCGGTGACAAGTGTGCGCATGTGAAATGCCGCGACCCGGCGGGTAGAGAATTCACGTTTAGCTCTCTTCTAGTCCCGCGAATTCTGGAATAAGACATTATATTCGCCCAAATTATACTTTAACTTGAGCTCCAAATTCTTTTTGCCCGTCCCTTTATCCACGAAGGGCGCGCCCCATGGCGGCAGAGACCGGCGCGCTGAGATACTCCCATGCTGACCTCGCTCCAGTTTCGATCATGACCTGCGTGCTCATCCCAGCTTGCAATGCTGCAGGCGCTGCTTTCAAAGACTCCGGTCTCAGAGCAATTCGAACTGAATAGAAAGCTTGACCGGTCCGAGGATCAATCAGTTGGTCAGCTGAAAGAGTGCGCATATCGCCGCTCATCGCTTGCTGGTAACGTCTGCTCACAGCGCTCAGCCAAACCATCGCGTAACCGCCGTCCCCTCCTCAGCTTGTCGCAGGATGAAGGCGATCTGCACCTCCGAAAACTTCAACTCAGTGGAAAATTCCAGCTCAGAACGGTCAGAAATCCGGGATGCAGGTCACTGCCGAACAGGTAGTCCAACCGCGGGATGCGAGAGCGCCTCAAACTCTGCCTTCGTTAGGTCTTGCTCGGTCTGAAACCACCGCGCCATGAGGACTCCGAGATCTTCGGGGATCCGCAACGCCTTTGCTTGGTCCCGCCCCAACTGCGCCAGGAATGCGCACCATTGATCGTATTCGGTTTTGCCGGTGTCGCTCTTCCACTCAACATAGGCATGCTGGGCCAGAGTCTTAATTTCGTCGGTGGGGATCGGTTCGATGCCGTAACGGTATGCGCCTTGCAGGACCTGATAGCCGAATACAAGCAGAGCGCCGGCCCAGTCCAGCGCACTCCGTCTCAAACGCCGGTTGATGCTGACAGAGAATCCCTCGGTTTCAACCTCATGCCACCAATCGACCGGCATATACAAAACGTCACCTGCATTCAGTACGGCAATCTCTCCATGCAGTTGATTCAACAACGGGAACTGGTCAAAATCGGGATTATTCAAATCCACAAGCGCCCGCCTGGGCTTGTCGGCCGTCTTTTCATGCTGCGGATAGATGAAACTATAATCCCAAGGGGGGAACATTTTTACGGCTTTTGTCCCGTGTAGCTGCACCAGGAATGCGTACCAATGATCATAATGCGCCTTGGCGGTAACCCCTTCGGAAGCAACATAGGGAGACGAGCCAACGAACTCCAGGTCGCTTGGCCAAGGCAATGCCTCCAGAAGACTGCTCGGGACTTTCCCACCAAACATGTAGTAGCGCTCGTTTGCATCGATCAGTGGTTGCCATTCCCCCTGGCCTAGGATCCGCTCGAACAACTCACGGAAGGTCATTTCGTGTGTCATCCCGCTCTTGCGTAAGACATAGGATGCAGTGGAAACCGTGGTCTCGTCCCCTGGAACCACCGTAACCTGCCCGGTATGCCGCGCCCATTTGGGGTCATCCAATCCCCAACCGTCGGAGGCTGCAACCCAGCCTCGAACAACAAACGGCCGATTTTGTCGGATTGCCGTGGAGATTTGCTTGCTGTCAATCTCCTCGATCGGTTTCATGTTAAGCTTTGGCGTTTCGCGAGCTGATTCAGCGAGTTTGGCGTTGCTGGCCATGGTTTCCACCCTTATTGAGATGACCTTAATCAAAGAAATGAAATACAAATTGCGTTTCAGTTGGATGATATGTGGCTGTCGGGAGCAATGTCGTCGTGCATTCGAATGGCAGCGATCCAGACACTTGGTGTTCAATGGCCGTGCTGATCGACGAAAGCCGTCAACTGGCAGCGGGATACGCCGATGGCCTGGCAGAGCTTGGCGCTGTTTCCATTCCTCACCGTGCGCGAGAATGTCGAGTTCGGCCTGCGCATGCGCGGCGTCGACAGGGCCGAGCGGCGGCGACGCGTCGACTGGTGGCCGCGAATCTGGGAGAAGACATAATACTCGATACTCGCCCCAATTATACTTGAACGGGAGCGTAAAAGTCTTTGTCTATTGCTCGTTCTCTTTATTCACGAAGAGCACGTCCCATAGCGGCATAGACCGGCGCGCTGAGATACTCCCATGCTGACCTCGCTCCAGTTTCGATCATGACCTGTGTGCCCATTCCAGCTTGCAATGCTCCAGGCTTCAAAGACTCCGGCCTCAGAACAATTCGGACTGAATAAAAAGCCTGACCGGTCCGAGGGTCAATTAGCCGGTCAGCTGAAAGAGTGCGAACGTCACCGCTCATCGGTTGCTGGTAACGTCTGTTCACAGCGCTAAGCCACACCGTCGCGTGCAGCCCCACTTTCACCTGATCGACGTCGAGGGGGTCAACGTTTGCCACAACAACGAAGCTATCCTCCTGAGGGACGATGTCCATCAGCGGCTCTCCCGCCGTTACGACCCCTCCGTTCGTGTGGACCTTAAGTCCCACTATGGTGCCTCCGATAGGAGCACGTATCTCGGTACGCGTCGCCACGTCATCAGCAGCGGCCATTCGCTGCTCGTATTCGTATATTTTGGCGCGGGTTTCTCCTAGTGTCTCGACGATATCGGCCGTCGTCGAGGCGCTAAGTTCGGCAATCTTGAATTTCGTCTCCTCCATCTTTTGCTGGGTCGCGCCGATCGACGCTACATACCCGCTTAGGGCACCTCCCACGTCCGCCTTTTCTCTTTCCAAATCTACAAGGCGCGTCCTGACTACCAACTTCCTTTCGTACAGGCTGCGCACATCACCTAATTGCTCCTCGATCAGCTCGAGCTTCCGGGTAGCCGCTACCACTTGCCCTTCAAAACCCTCTATCTCCTTCGCCATGCTTCCGGTTGCTTGCTGCAGCAGGGAGAGCTGCTCTCTGAAGAGGTTTTGACGTGTCCGAAAGACACTCTCCTGCCCGGAAACAGCATCCGCTGCCAATTTGCCGGACGCTTTCAATTCAGGCGGAATTTCGATCGAGTCCTTTCCATCTCTTTCCGCGACCAAGCGCGCTTCCGTAGCCTTCGCCTCGTACCACTGCGCCTTGATTTCATTTGCAGCAGCCGCCGAAGCGGTGTTTTGCAATCGTATCAACACCTGGCCTGGCGACACGCGATCTCCTTCTTGAGCCAATATCTCTGATATGATGCCGCCTTCGAGGTGCTGAACTGTCTTTACGTTTGACGCGACATTCACCACCCCGGTGGCCAAGACCGCACCCTGGATAGGTGCCGCGACAAGCCACATGCCGGTCAGGGTCGAGAAGGCAGCGACAATCGCGAAACCAGAGATCACTAAACGCCTACCAAACGGCGGCGGATCTTCGGCTCGCTGGGTACCGGGGTGTTTGGTGCCAAGGGCGAGCGAAGCTATCACTTAACGCTCCGCAATTCAGTTTTCCCGAAAGCAACGGGACGAACGGAACCTCCGGTGAGCTCGGGCGATCGACTTCCTAGGATCAGCGACCTATCAACTAATCCGGCAAGACGGTTGGTCTGTCCGGATATGGTGACAATTACCGAGCTTCCCGCATCCTTCATAAGCCTAACCGCCGACTCGAGGGTCTTCTTCGAGGCAGCGTCCAAATTGGCGAATGGCTCGTCCAAGACAATAAGTCTCGGCGCGCGAAAGAGCGCGCGGGCAAGGGCTACTCGCTTCCGTTCACTCCCGGACAGGCCGACCGAGTCGTTAAGCAAAGTGTCATAACCCTGGCCCAGACGAATGATAACTTCGTGTATTCCGGCTATTTTTGCTGCGGAAACCACGTCATCGATAGAACTTTGTTGAAAACGTGCAATATTTTCCGCGACGGTTCCCTCAAAAAGTTCAACATGCTGAGGTAAATAGCCGATGCCGCCAACTCTAACATTATCCGGAAGCCTGGTTATGTCCATGTCTCCCAAGCGGATCTGACCGGTGCGGGGCTTGAGCAAACCAATGAGAAGACGAGAAAGCGTCGTCTTGCCGGTGGCTGCACGTCCTATGACCAGCAGCAATTCCCCAGGAGCCAGAGAAAGCGACAGTTTCCTAAATACGTCTGCTCGCGATCCAGCATGCCTGAATGTAACTTGATCGAGAACTAACGAGCCTTGCGGCGTTCCAGGAAGCAGAGACGGCTCTACGTCCAACGGTTTGGCAAGCTCCGCCTTGATCTGAGAGTATCCCTCCCGCGCTTCCCTGAGGCTTCTGAGCTCCCGAACTGCCTTTTCCACCATTCTGTAAGCAAATCTGGCAATGAGCCGGGCTGCAAATACGCCTCCGAGGGACGCCGAATCGTTCAGGAACAGCCAGATGCCCGATGCCAATAGAACTATGTAAACGCAACGGTTCAGCGCCCGGATCGCTGCATCAAGGCTCGATCCTCTGGCATTAAGCCGCTCCCGCTGCAAAAAGCCATCTACTCTGTTCCTACCCCAGCGACCGGCGATCGCGTCGGCCATTGCGAAGGCGCCGACTACGTCTTTGTGCCTTTCCGCTGAGATCAATACCTCTTTCGCCTGCTTGGCAGCTTCACGTTCAGCTTGGCGGGGCTCTTGTGTGATCTTTTCTTTGAGCAGGCTCATACCTGTCAGCAAAGCCATGCCTGCCAACGCGATCAGGCCGAGAACAGGATGGATCAAGTATACACATAACAGGAAAACGGGAGCCCAGACCACGTCCAGCCAAGCAGCTAGCCCTCGCTCAACAAAGCTGGAGACTTTCTCGATGCTGGTCAGAAGCGGCGGATTGGGGACGCCTGCCGTCAATCCGGCTTTCACGGACTGGCTGGTCAAGTGGTGCTCGATCCAAACGCTCCAGCGGGAAAGCATACGACGACGAATGGCTTCCAGCACGACGCCGGTTACCAGGGCGAGCAAGGCGGCCAAGGTCAGAATAACGAGGGTTTCCACGCTGCGGCTGGAAATGACCCGGTCGAATATTTGTATAAAATAAAGCGGCCCAGCAAATCGGAGCGCATTGATACAGACACCAAAACCCACAACCGCAGCAAGGCCGGGTATCGACCTTCGCCACATTTCGCTGAGGGGGGCGCTGTACCGCCGCCTACCTCGTGTTCTCAGCAAGGACACCGTCTTTCACGCCCGTCCAAGCGGGGCATGCTGGTCGGGGTCCTCGTTGAAAATTCCCGAGAAATTCATGATCATCCCATCCAAATCGTCATGAGGGCTCAAAGCAGGTCCCGCAAGAACATTTGGCTGAAGCCGATTTGCTGCCCAAAGGCGTTCATCGTGATCAACTGCCTCGAACATCGACCAAGCTCCGCTCACGAGGTTGTACATTTGGGTGGCGGACAGGGGAGGGCACCCGAGGGCTTGGACCAGGCTGCCCAGAGATGACTTGAGGGCTCCACGGGTTTTTGCCAAAACTGCCGCTTCTATCAACTCAGCGGGCGCCTGGATCGACATAAACGCGGGGTTCGAGCTTTGCGATAGCAACTCGGGTAAGGTGACCGAGACGCTCCCAAAGGGACTGGGCCATGTCGCCCTGCTGTCACTGGCAGGCCTTCCCGGACCAGGTGTTTCTCCCAACTCTGCCTGAATCAGTTCGTGCGCAAGCTTCCCCAAAAAATCAATTCGCAGCTGGGAAGAGTAGGCTCGACCCTGGTCGAGTGCCGTCATTGGATTTGGGGAATCAGCAATACGCCGTAGATATGGATTATTGCCCTGTCCGTTAGCCAGTTTTTCAGAAGCGCGAGCCTTTAGAACGGGGCTGAGTGCCCCATCCTGGAGCTCCCATGGGGAATAGACATGCAGGCCAGTGGCTTCTTCAGCCTCCCTCACACCGAGCGGCGATCGGCCGATCCTGCCACTAATTGCAAGTACCTTGTGGCCAGCAGCGCGGAGGGTATCAACTCCATACTTTGCTCCCATCGCGTCATAGGAAGCGAAAATCGCGCCAAGAGCCATGCTCCGAAAAGATTCAGCCAGAATTAGCTCGGAAGTTTCCTTCTGCTGCAGCCCATCGGCAATCTCAATAACAGCGACGTCACATCCATTTTCAGCGGCATGGTTCAGTAGGCGGAAAGCACCCTTCTCAATCAACTCTACCGGGGCTAAATACGTCGTTGCAAATCCGGCATCTGTGAAATCAAGAACGATGTCGGCTCCGGCATCCCGCACAATCCAGGTGTCGCCACCCGAGCCAGTTCCTGTAATTTTCAGTGCCGCGACCTTCAGTCCCGCCTTTTTGAACCCTCGGACCAATGACGTTGCCGTCAATGTCTTGCCGGCGTTCATTGACGTCCCAAGCGACAGAACAATCGGCAGAGAAGGGGGTAAATCGTCTGAGCTGACCTTGTAATCCCACACGTTTAGCCGGCGGCCGAACTTGTCGCCAATCAGGCCGAGCGGGGTGATCTTGGTTGGCGCCAGCATGCGAGCATGCCTGGAAAGCTCACATGCCGCGATGCCGCCCCCCGCTACCAAGTCGCACGGCCCCAGATCGGGGCCTATTACCGCCTCGAACTGGTCAGGAGCGTACCTGTTTCCATAACAGAGGATTATCTCATCTCCGCGAAACATGATCGCCTTTCGCCCGCAGATGAGCTCCAGTCTGCTGTGATTGCCGAGTTCATCAACGCGCGCCAAAACAAGATCGCCAGCGACGGGCTGTATAGGTCCGGTAACGAGTGTGCGCATGTGAGATGCGGCGACCCGGCGGGTGGCGAATGCTCGTTTAGCTCTCTTCAGGCGCCCGCGCTTAATTCTTGAAACGGACATGAACCCCCCAACTTACATTTGGATGGCATTTAGAAGTCTTTTCTGTTGTATGTATAAGATTAAGCCCTTTTCTATACTCCTCTCCGTTTGCAATCGATTATCCAATAACCAATATGATTGGATAAATATGATTAGATAAATAGCATTAGATGCCCAAAATACATACCCAAGCTGACGACTTTTAACGGCTATTAACACTATAATGTCTGGATCTCTGCCATTCGAATGCATGACGACATCTCCCCGCGAGGCCACATACCATCCAGCTGCATTGTCCGGATCAGGCCGGCGGGAAATCCACTGGTCTTTCAAGAGAATAAGAACGCGACTTCCGGATGCTGCGGCCGTAGCGTTTAGGCTGAACGCGGGGGATCAGAGATAAAGCGTGCTTAAATGTGGTGGAATGCGCCACATCTTCGCCCCTTCACATCGGGTCTTGCCGAAGCCGCTCATGCCCATCGATGCGATGCCCGTTTCGAGATGCATTTGAAGTGGCTGCAGCGGAAGCGTGGTCAGGAAGTCTGTATTGTGGGAGACGGTCGAAAAGCAGGCGGAGCGTGAACATCCGGGGTCAAAAGTGGGGTTATGGTCAGCCTATCTGAAGAGTTTGGACAAATTGAGATTGTCAATTTTAAGGTGCTATCGGGACTTAACGTGCATAGCACGAACACGGTGGTCAAATTAACCCTGAATATCGGGCGGCTAGCGGTTTCTTGCATCTCCGATTTTACTGCGCTGGCTCGCTCAGCGCTGTCCGAAATGTTTCCCGGTTGTGCACAAAACGCTTTGGTCCCTCGCTACATTGCCGACGCAATCCTGTCCGCTGATCTTGAGCTTCGCCGCGCGATGAATTTCTATTCGTTTTCGCCGACGGCGTCGCTAATAGGCGATCCGTCCGAAAGCCATCTTGCAATCGTTTGGGAGTCGGATGACCCGCAGATGTCGCGCGCGGCTGCTTCGGCTGTCGTTGACGCGATTGGTGAGGCGGCGCGAGGCGAGGACGGGGCAGCGAAATACGCTCAGACTCGGGAGCTAAACCTGGAAAGGGCGAAGAGACGACGTCTTTCAAATTCGACCGCTGTGCTTGTAGCTGCAGCTAAGAGAAATCACATCCCGTTCGAATTCATTGCCCGTAACCACCTTCGCCTTGGCCAAGGCAAGCACCAGAAGCAGCTGTTCTCGACGATATCGGGTTCTACATCGTTTGCGTCGGCGAAGGTGGCCTTGGACAAAAGGCTGGGCAACAGACTTTTGGCGCAAGCGGGGATCCCAGTACCCCGTCAGATTACCGTTCGCACCAAACCTGAGGCCGTCGCTGCCGCCAAACAGCTGGGTGAGACCGTCGTGGTCAAACCGGTTCAGGGAAATCAGGGGCGGGGAGTCTCGGTTAAACTGCGGGGACGCCGTGCAGTTGAGGCTGCATTCGATATAGCGCACGACGTCACTCAGTCAGAGCGGTTTGGCGTCTTGGTTGAGCAGTTCATCGCCGGCCCGGAATTTCGAGCGACAGTCGTTGACTATCATCTCGTGGCGGCGGTCATGTGTTGCCCCCCCCAAGTCGTTGGCGACGGTGAAAAAACGATAGTTGACCTGATTCATGATTTGAACCGAGAACCCGACAGAGACGGGAGACGTCTTTCTCCTGTAGAGATTGACGATGAGCTGCTACGGCACCTAGCCTTGCGTCGTCTTACGCTGGAGTCCGTCCCAATTTCCGGGCAGCCTTTGGTTCTCCGACCTACCGGCCACCTCGCCCGTGGAGGCGTCCCGGTCGATGTTACAAACTCCGTTCATCCAGATAACAGGCAACTGTGCGAGCGCATCGTGAGAGTCATCGGCCTTAACATTGCCGGGATAGATCTCATCATGCCCGATATTGCAAGATCATACAAAGAGGTCGGGTGTACTGTCATCGAGGTAAATGCACGGCCGGGGATCGAGTTTCATCTTTGGCCGCGAGCGGGGACCTCGAGAGATGTGAGTGAGATAATCCTGGCCAATATGTACAATGAGCCGGGCTCTTCGGAAATTGCCACCGTACTCGTCATCGGCGATCGACACACTGGTGCGGTGGCGACAGCAATCGATCATCGGTTCCAGGCGGAAGGGCGAAGAGTTGGTCTCTTGTCGAAAAGAGGCGCTTACATCAACACTGTACCCCAGGAATTTGGGCGGCGGACAACCCCGCAAATGCTGGCCAGAGACCCGTTCCTGGAAGCCCTGGTTTATGCAGCCTCTCCGGACAGACTTTGGGCGAGCGGTCTTTGTCTGGGTGCTTGCCGTGCGGTCTCGATGACTCGAACGGATGCAGACAATGGTACAGTTCTCGAAGATCTCGCTCAGCGAGTGTTGCAGTGCGGAAACCAGGGCTATTTCATTGTCAACAGCGAAGATGAATGGCCCCGCCGTGCGCTGTCGACCTTGCCGATTACACGACTAATATTGGTCAGTTCCGAGCCTGATACTGATACCGACCTACGTCGGCACCTACAGAGTGGTGGTTTGGTTCTAACTTTGAGATGGAGCACTGACGGATCGGGTGCCAAAATGGCGCTTTTGTCGAGATCTGGTGAGCTAGCCGCGGAAGCCCTCGCATCTATGTCTCAGTCGCGGCCACCGCAAATAAAGGCTGCCATGCACGCAATGGCAATGTCGTATTTGGCAAAAAAGGATGGCTGGTTCGATGAAGTGGCCCCGTTTCCTTCAGTTCGGCCCGAGACGAATGACGTTCGATAGCAGTGATGAGTTTATCGATTCTGCTCAAGCTAAGGAGAGTAAGGTTATGAACACTGTTTCGCCGATTGCAACACCGAGTGTTTCGCTAAGTGATGCGGCGACACTCGTTGCTTTGACTTTGAAACGCACCACAAACAAAGCGGGACAGCCGCGAACCCGTGCAAGAATGTCGTACAAGACATTCAGGCGCCTGACCGGACGGCGTGTCGGCGGGGCGGCGTTCGTGAGAGGCTTCACGGAGGAATTGTTGAAGCTAGGCTGGCTGATGGTCCGTATGCCATCGGCTTACGGCTTCGTGCGCGCCGCCTCCCTCGACAAGTGGCGTCTCATAAAATCAAATATGGTCGCGGAAGAACTTAAGGTGATTAAGGAGGGATCTGCGGCGAAGGCATTGGAGAGCGCTCGGCAAGAGCTCGCTGGATCGGGTGAGAATAACGGTTCAGCAGGCGGCCTCAGTAAGGCAGTTCGAATAAGCGGAGAGAAGAAAAAGCCGGTCGCAAGCATCGGATAGATGTGCCTCGTCAGGAGATTGATTTGTGTAGCCCCCATCAGGGGCAGGCGAATTGAGGCCAAAACGCTGCCGGAAGCTGGGCTGCAGACTCGGATCCAGCTTCCCACCATGGAGCGAAAATGCGGCCTCAGAGCATGTTGAAGGACAATCTCCACGCCCTGTAGAGAGTTGGCCTCAGGGCAACCGACGGCATGTCCTTTCGATCAATTTCAGCACCCGTCGGCGAAAGGTTCGCAGGATTGCGGAGCGCAAGACTTGTGAATTCTTGCGTCTCAGCGTTCGCAGAAGAAGCAGTAGCTTTGGGGAAAAAGATGGCGACTGGATCTGTTTACGTCTGGGAGCGTTGCGATTCAGATTTTACTGGCGGCCGGGTGCATTCAACCGAGGTCGAACTGCCTTATCTTTGCCAAAACACGGGGAGGCAAGGGCTGCGTGGGCGGTACGTGGACGTAATCGGTCATCCAGCCACGGATGTTCACTGGCCCACGGGTGAGATGGGCGAAGCACTGCCCGACAAACAAGGTAACTATGTTTTCAAGCCTTTCGGCGGCGGAATTCTTGGTGAACAGGAAAGTTGTGAGGCCGCGGCACGCTTCGGCCAGGTCAACGTCTACTACCACGTCTCCTTGATAGCTCATCGAGTGAACGAAGTGCTGCGTTCACTCGGCGAGGGCCCGTTGCCGAAGGTCAGAGCGATCGTTAATGCGCACCAGCCGAAACAAGGGGGAGTTAACGGGGATCTGCTTAGGTTGGTGCCGGTCAAAGGGACCAAATACCGATATCCAGCAAGAATCGAAAATCTCGATGATTTTTCGATCCCCCTCTGTGGGGAATTGCTGTTCGGCCCGGGGCGTGCAGTCACAGCGGAAGGGTGGCTTCCACGAATTTCAGGCGGTGCTTATCTGTGCGACCCCTCGCACAATGCCAGTTTCATATATCAGGCATTCGGGTTTCACGTTGTGCGCCATACCGCTGACATCCAAGCTGACAGGCTGCATGCACCGCGCGCCAGTTTCAGTAGGCCTGGTCCCCTTGAGTACGCCTTGAGCGCATACTTTGCGGCCGCGATGCTGTCGACTCCCTACGTATGGTGTTGGCACCTCCGTCATGATGCCGAGTTCGTACCATCGGATACTCTTGCCAATGATTCGCGTATGGACGACGCCGAGTTGCCACCGCCGGAGGCGCTGGTCGCGCAAGTCATAGCGGCGACAATGTGGGACCTACACAAGGCTTTTCCGGGAGACGAACTTACTTGTATTTCGTTAGTTGTAGCTGCCCTTTTGGCGCTGGGACGACTTTCTGATAGCCCGTATGCTCCTTCCGGAATTCGAACGCGTGCCCTCAGGTCACTTCCGGAGAACTTTGCCTCGTGTTTGCTTCATGCAGACCGAATGAGATTCAGCAGCCGTTACGAAACACTGATCCGAAGCGTTTTTGAGAAACGTGGGATCGGCTTTAGTTCTTCAGCGGTTGAGACATTGTTGGCACCCTCCGTTCAGCCACCCCTCTACCGCCTCAGTGAATCGGAAGAAGTCCGGCGCCATGTTGTAAAAATTCGCGAGAAGTTTTCAGAGGTCATAATTCCGGATGACATCGATCTCATCGACCCGGACCAACTTGAACAGTTCCTCTCTTCGTCCGCCAGCGCTCCGTACCATTTGGCGGCGGTCGGAGATGTGATGACCGGGATGCGGATGCGTCATCGTATCCGCAGGTTTGGCCCAGACTATGCCTTCGCCTGGGTCAGGCCGATCTTTAGACGCTGCGCTTTGATAACGGGAAACCTTGAGGGGCCGTTCTCCACCATCTCTGAGAAAGCAGGTACCACTCGGAACTACTCATACAAAGTGGACCCCAAGTCAGCCTCTGTCTTACGTCGTGCAGGCTTCGCTGCCATGACTGTCGCGAATAACCACATTCAAGACTGCGGTCGGGGTGGCGTGGTTGAGACGCTAGCCACGTTAGAGCGACAGTATATCCAACCGTACGGTGGTGGTAGGAACCAGAGCTCTGCTTACCACCCGGCGATTTTTGATGGCGCAGATATCCGCATCGGACTTCTCGGATATTACTGGAACCGTCGAACAGCGGCTCGTGGCGAACTTCCAGGCTCCGCACAAGATGTGCCCGAATTCGTCGAGCGTGATCTGGCCCAACTTCGTCCACTGGTCGATCGGATCGCCGTGATGGTACATTGGGGTTTGCCATACCAGCGCCAACCTACCGAGCAAGACCGCATGAAAGCACGGCTATTTATCGACCTGGGTGCGGACGCAGTCATCGGCCATCATCCCCACATCCTTCAGCCGATCGAGATTTATAATGGTCGGCCGATATTATACAGTGTCGGCAATTTTGCATTTGGGTCCGGAAACAGCAAAGGGGAGTCCATTCTGCCTTGCTTCCACTTTGGTGCGAAGCAGATCCGTTTAGATATTTATCCAGTTTACGCTCAAAACAGAGATCCGCGCCTCGACTACCAACCAAAGATAATGGGAGGAGCAGCCGGTCGCGCGACAATCGATCGGTTGCTGGCGTTGTCGCCTGGACTCGCCGATGTTGTCGTAGCCGTTCAAGACAGATGCCTTAGATTGGCCATCCCTGCACTGGCGTGAGGCTCCGAAGCTCATGCGTATGCCGTACGCGGATTTGCACTGGGTTCCTCGATCGCAATGGCGGCGCGAGCGATACGTGCCGACAAAACAAGGAGCCGATACCCTGTCACGCAGGACGCTGAGGTGCCGCGGAGGCGTCGCTTGCGAACATTGCGAGGACCAGACGTGGAGGAACGAACTCTTTACTGCTCAGCCGGTTTTGATTTGTTTAGCTGCCGCTAATGGGATATGTCATCCCTGCGGGATCGTCCATGGGAGCGACAGGTGCGATTTCTAATCCGTCTGTTAGGGGCAGTCGTCTTAGGCTGTAGTCTGACGTATTCAGGCCAAGTACTTGCCTGGAAGGTCGGCAAAGGTACGACCTCAGCAACTATTAACGGCATAAAGTTGACGGTATACACCTATCATCCGAAGAACTGTGCCAATCCATCGATCCTGTTCGTGTTCCATGGACTAAGCCGAACCGCCGAATCCTACCGAGACTACGCGCAGCCTCTTGCGGATCGAAATTGCCTGATAGTTATGGCGCCGCTTTTCGACCTGGAAAGGTTCCCAGGCTGGAGCTATCAGCGGGGAGGCATTGTCAACTCGGGCACAATTCAACCTCGGGACAGGTGGACTGTCTGGTACGTGAAGGGCTTGGTAAACTGGGCGAGGGCCCGAGAGGGGCTGCCGACTGCGCAGTATTACCTTTTTGGGCACTCGGCGGGAGGTCAATTCATGTCGCGTGTTGCAGCATTTGCCTTGTCGGATGCCAAGAGAGTGGTCGTAGCCAATCCGTCGACCTACGTATTGCCCTCGCTAGCAGAGGCGGCAGCCTACGGGCTGGGATGTCTCTCCTCGGGTTGCGTCTATACGCCGGATCAAGCCTCTCAGGAGTTGAAGGCCTATCTGGCTTTGCCTCTAACAATCTATCTTGGAGAAGACGACACTGGCGATGTCGATCTAAACGAAAGCGCAGCTGCTATGCGCCAAGGAGAGACGCGTTTGGATCGGGGGCAGTTCACTTTTGAGCTGGCGCAAGCTGTCGCGACCGCTAACGGGTGGCCTTTCAATTGGCGTCTCGTGATTTTGCCGGGTGTCGGACATTCGGCACGCGACTTGTTGCAGTCTGACCAGGCTCAGCAAGTCTTCGGCCTTAAGTAAAGAATTAGCACATCGCTGACTTCAAGGTCTGCCGCGTTTCACTCAGCTCAATGAGCAGCGAGACAGCTTGCATCGCCTTTTTGCCGAGCGTGAATTGCCGCTGCGTTTTGTTGTTCTAATTTAGTAAATTCTAAACCATCTTCGGTCTAAGTTGCTCTTAAGAGAGGGCTTCTGGATGCGGAGACTGAAAGATCTGCCGCCCGAAAAACGGGGGAACTTTGCCGTCGCGATGGCCTTAATGGTGGTGCCACTGGGCTTGGCCCTCGGCCTTAGCATTGACTTTACCAACGCCGCTTCCTGGAGATCCAAGCTGCAGGAGATAGCCGATTCGGCGGCTCTTGTTGCTGTCGAGAGCGATGGAGGAAACGAAGCAGCCGTCCAGGCCGCGAAGAATTGGGCGCTGGCCAATGGCTCCTTCGTGACCGGCGCTGTCGTTGGGGTGAGCATCACCACTCCTTCTGCTGGGACGCGAGAGGCGGCGGTTGAAATCTCAGCTGGAATGCCAACCGCTTTCATGAGTCTTGCTGGAATTCGGAGCATTAACCTTCACGCGGCGGCAACGGCCCGAAAAGCCGCGCCGGATTATTGCTTCTATGTCCTCGATCCTGCCTCAAATGGAGCGCTGACGGTAATGGGTTCCGGGGGGCTTTCGGTGCCAAACTGCGGTATCCAAGTGAATTCCTCCAGTCCAAGGGCACTGAGGCACGTTGGAACCGGAAAGATTGTCGCCAGAAAAATCTCTATAGTGGGCAATTACCAAGGCGGCGGTTACACCATCATCCCGAAAACCAACCAACCCGAACTTGCAGACCCCCTTGTCGATCTACCGCAGCCCGTTCCACCGAACGGCTGCGACTACAGTGATCAGATGCTGACCGATGTTACCATTCCGGCCGGCCGGGTGTTCTGTGGAAACATTGACCTCGATGGAAATGTCGTTCTTTCTCCCGGAGTTCACTATTTTCAGAACGCAACAGTGAGCATCGGCAGCCATGTGAATCTCTCGGGCGACGAAGTCACGATATTCGTTGACTCCGAGTCAAGCATTATTCAGTCAGCAGGCAAAGGTGGCGTAAGGATTTCGGCTCCCACGAGTGGCATTTACGCTGGCATCGCTATCTTCGGGTCACGCACAGTTACGCCCTCTGTGCCCACGGTCTCATTGTCCGGAAACAAAAACTACTTAATTGAAGGGGCTATCTACCTGCCCCATCATCGTTTTCGGATGAGAGGGACAACAGACCTGAAGTCGACTGCCAACTCAGGTTGGATTGTTGCGTGGCAATTTTTCTATAGTGGCAACTCGAGTGTGGCCCTGGACTGGTATGGTGCGACTCCGCCGAAAGGCCTTGGAGACTTAGGAATAGTGCTCCTTCGCTGAAGCAATACTGATGTCAGTGCTCGGCACAGGGCTAATCTTTGTTGTTGCTGCATTGGGCTCGGACCAACCAACCATTCCCGGCGGCTGCCGTTATATGCATGGCCGAAATGACCGAGCGGGCATGACTGTGCGCAGCTCTTCGGTTGGCGGCGTCCAGCCGGCGCTACCCTGGTCACCCGGAGGCAGCACAGATCGAATCAGGCGGCGAAGCACAATTTTCCGCCAAGTGCCTGAGACTGTTTGGTAGTGGAACCAGTCATGGGCGGAGCTGATCTCCGGTCAATTTTTCTGCTTTGGTCCAAAAAAACAGCGAAATTCGACGAATCTCAACGTTTCGGGCACTCCTCAAACACCGATGCTATATCGCGGCGGACTAGCGTCCAAATTGCCGGCGCAAGCGAGTTACAACTTCATGCAGACCCATGGCATTCGAAGCTTTCACAAGAAGGCGGTCCTTCGCGCGCAGGATAGTGGCGAGCTCGGGCAACACATCGTCTGCTGTCGCGAAGTGTGGGCCGAGGAGGTACTCCGGCAGGGCACGACGGAGATATGTCATCTGCGTCCCAACCGTGATCACCATATCCAGATCGGCCGCGAGAACGGGTTCCGCCAGACCGGCGTGAAATTCGGCCGATCGTGGCCCGAGTTCCCGCATGTCGCCAAGAAGGGCAAGCTTTCGGCCCCCACTTGCGCGCTTCCCCTCAGCGAGTGCCGCCAGCACGGCGGCCACCGATGTCGGATTCGCGTTGTAGGCCTCATCGACGACATGGATCTCGCCGGACGCGAGGGCGATGCGTATGACTTCGCCACGTCCGTGGATGGCCTGCACCTCCCCGAGCGCATTGGTCGCAGCTCCCAGATCAAGGCCGAGCGAATCGACAGCCGCCAGCGCGCTGAGGCTGTTGACTGCCATGTGCCGCCCTGGATTACCTAGCTTGTAGGCGAAATCCCGGCCCTTCAGGACCGCACGCACCAGTTGATCTTCGTGCGAATAGTCCACGAGCCGGTAGTCGGCCTTAGCATGTCCACCGAAGGACACGACCTTCGCCCCGAACGACAGCGCGCGGGCTCGGAGATATTCGAAATGCTCGGAATCCCGAGGCATGATCGCAGTGCCGCCCTCAGCGACATCGTACAGGCGGGCTTTCAACTTGGCGATGGCCTCACGCGAGCCGTACTCTTCGAGATGGGCGTCGCCGATCGTCGTGATAAGAGCGACATGCGGCTTGAGCGCAGATACCTCAAGGAGCCGCCGAAAAAAGCCAATCGACACCTCGACAGCGTGGATGCCATCAGGGGGAAGGTTGGCGATCAGGCCGAGCACGCCGGAGACGGTATTGAAGTTTTCGCCCGGAAAAGGTGGATAACCAGCTGCGGTGAGAATGACGTTGATCATCGCCGTGGTGCTCGTCTTGCCGACGCTGCCGCCAACCGCGATCAGGCGTCCGCCGTAAGCAGACCGCGCTCGCTCGGCGAGATACTTCATGGCGACGCGGACCGAAGCCACCCGGAGCAACGGCAAGCCTTCGAAGTTGGGCCGGTACTCTCGGTCCGCGAGGAGCGCGAGCCCCTGTCGCCTGAAGCGCCTGATCTTCCTGGGGTGTACTCCGTAACGGTAGGTGCCAACGCGCGGGATGACGAGCGCGCCGGGGCCGATCAGTGCGTCGCAGAAGGCTATGCAGTCGGTCGTCCAGGCTTCCGGCAACTCGCCTTCCCATATGCCTCCGGTGATCTCCGCAAGCTCAGCCTTCGTCCAAGGGTGCATTTCTCCCCCTGTCCTGCCGATCGACCCGAATCACGTTAACCCGCGCCCCGGCCACCTTGAATAGGTGGCCGTCCGACATCCCTGTCCTGTGGTTCGATCACTTTCAGCCAATTCCGCTCAATGTGCAATGGTTCCGGGTACCACCTGAGACCTTTGCCGGGTTCAAAGCGGCCTTCGCCAAGCCCGCTACTTTAACGACCACATCCGCAATCACTTTTGAGATCGTCTGGTTGGGACCGATCACGATCTTGGATGAGCGAAACCATCTGTTCGAACGCTAGTCACCTATTCATCGAGTTCAACGGCTCATGGTCGGGGAGACAGTGATGCAGCACCTCGCCAAGGTTTCGCTTGTCGAACGTCTGGCCACAAACGGGGCAGAACTCGAAATATCCTGCTTCGTCGTTGGCCGGCGGCCCGTGGCGCTTGCCCTTGATGCCGGTTGCGGGGTTGTTGGTTCGATCTCGTCTCACGTTGGTCGCCACCGCACGTAACTTTCATGGGGACGGGCCGACAGCCGATCGGGGGTTCCAGCGGGCCGCCGGGCCTACCGGCTGCCAGTGGCGTTGCCGGGTAGAGTCAATTGTAGGCCATTTCATGCGTCATTACTAATACAATAAAATGATAGCGTTCCGTTCCTCTAGCCGCCAGACCGGGCGCGTCCATTCCCCCTATGATGCGGACTTTGGTGGACAATCCGCCCTAAGGGGACGGATGGACACACGAGTCGAGTTCGACCTCGTGATCGATGATGCCGATGTTCGCATTCTTACTCGCCGCGGTCTCGATTGAACGACGAAGTAGCGAGACCTTTCGGCGCCGCCAAGGAGACGTCGACGCTGACGGTCGGTAGCGGCTGTCGTCCGTCGTCTCGGTGCGTCGAAAAACGGGCAAGTTGATTGGGAACAACGATTACCTACCTCGATTTAGGCATCGTAGCGCCGCGCTTCGCAGCGGTTTTGGGCCGCTTCGCCCTGGAATATGTGTGCCCAAAGTCTGAAGGTCTGCGAAATTCGCCGTACTTATTTCGCAAAAATCCTGCAAAAAAAGTGCGGCGATTTCGCGCTAAGTGCTTGAAAAACGTGGTGATCCCGACAGGAATCGAACCTGTGACCTACAGATTAGGAATCTGCCGCTCTATCCTACTGAGCTACGGGACCATCGCGCCCGACACATAACCGCTTCGGGACGTTTCGCCAAGAGGCAGCTAGGCCGCTCGCTTGGGTTCGACCGCGAACGGGCTCAGGCCCAGCCAGGTCTGCATTTTACGGGCGATATCCTGGTCTCCCGTCAAGATGACTTTCGTCCCTGCCTTCTCGACGGTGATCAGCCCCATCCAGATTTCGGTCATGGTGTGCAGGTCGGTCGAGACGTAGAGATCGACATCGAAGCCCGGGTCGTACCAGCAGAGGTCGACCTCGCCGTGCTTCTCGACGATCAGCCACCATGACCGTTTCGAGGCGGGGAGCTCCTGATATAGAAATTGTATCACCGTGCGGCCGTCGGGCAGCGGCGACGCGTTGAGATTGCGCCGCATGTCCCACATCAGCAGCGACGGATCGAGGTTCTTCAGCGACAGCCGCGACTCGACCCATTTCTGCCCCCAAAAGCCCATCGCCTCGACAACGGAACGCAGATCCCTGCCTGCCTCGGTCATCCGGTATTCGAAGATGCCTTTCTCGCCGCGCACCTCCTTGCGCTCGACGATCCCGGCCAGCTCGAGCTCCTTGAGGCGTTGCGACAGAAGGGTCGGCGACATTTTGGGGACGCCGCGGCGCAGATCGTTGAAACGGGTCGAGCCTGCCACCAATTCGCGAAGCAGAACCATGGTCCAGCGGGTGCACAGCACCTCCGCGGCCATCGATAACGGGCAGAACTGTTTGTATCCGGACTGGGTCACGACGTTGCCTTCCCCTCAAACTCAGCCGGGACCATAGGCCTTTCCCGGCGGCGCGGCGAGTACAGAAACTGTACCGGCCCAGTGTGGTGGATTTGAAGTTCCTGCTTTCTGGGTGGCATCAGCGTTAGGAACTTCAAATCCAAAACCACACTGGAAATCCAAGCATTTGCTGGTGTGGCTTTTGAATCCGAAATTCGCTCGCTGCGTTGCTCCAAAGCGAATGCGAATTTCGGATTCGCCACACCAGTACAGATCGCGGACTGGCTGGCGCCGGCCTTGCCGTGCGAGCCCTTGGCCGCTGCACGGGATACCCCTGTGCACGACCAGGAGACATGACCCATGACCGCTTACGTTATCGCAGACATCAAGGTGAGGGACCCGAAGTGGATGCCGGCCTATGCCGCGTCAGTCCACGACCTCGTTCACAAGCACGGCGGCAGATATCTGTCGCGCAGCGGCAATGTGAAGACGCTCGAAGGCAAGCCGCTCGACACGACGCTGATTGCCTTGATGGCGTTCCCGACCGAGGCCGCGGCGCGCGCCTTCACCGACGATCCTGCCTACGCGCCGTTCGTTTCGGCCCGTCAGGGCGGCAGCGACAGCCGTTTCCAGCTGATCGACAACTCCGATCTGGCCGGAACCATCCCGTATCTGCCGAAGGGATGATCTTCCCCTGCATTCGTCGCATCGGGATAGGGATCTCCCAGCAACAACAGCCACAGCGCCCACCTGCCGGACCTCCTTACTTCCGGCGGCCGGCCGGGCTGTGCTTTTCAAGAAGAATGGAATGACTATGACAATCAACTTTCGCAATAGAGTTCTCGCTGCCGCGGCGCTGCTGTCGGCCTGCACTGCGCTGGCGCAGGCGCATCAGGCAGCGCCCGCGTCCGGTCCCAATCCGCTGGCCGACAAGGTACGCGCGGCCAACAGCCGCTTCGAGAATGTGGCGGCGGCGACCGCTGAGGGCTATGCGCCCATTCCTTGCGCCAGCGGCATCACCGGCGGCGCAATGGGCATCCATTACGTCAATCCGGGGCTACCTCAAGGACGACGCGGTCGATGTCGCCAAGCCTGAAGCCGTCATGTACGAGCCGATGGCCGACGGCACGCTAAAACTGATCGCGGTCGAATACATCACCTCGAAAGGCCCGGCCTCGCTCGACGGACATCTGTTCAACTTCAACAGTGCGCCCAATCGCTATGGCCTCGGTCCGTTCTACGAGCTGCATGTCTGGGCCTGGAAGGGCAACCCGACCGGCGCGTTCGCCGATATGAACCCGAACGTGTCGTGTGAACCGACGACTGCTGCCAGCCAGTAAGCAGCCGAGCCAGGCGGCGCCAACGCCGCCTGGCCGCGCTGAATTGCGGGGCAGCCGGCAACGGGCGCAAAGACGGCTCAGATAGCGGAACTTTCGGGATGCCGGCGCGCTTTAGTGTCCCGAAGGAGAGACCGCATGAGCGCGACCAAAGAGTTCTTTGAAACCTGGCTGCAGGAGAATGTCGGCAATCTGCCGGCCGAGAGCGAGGTGAGCGTCGCCGTCCTGGCGCAGCAATTCGAACAGGATGCCGACGCTGCCGGCTATGGCCACGAGGTTCGCGAAGACGAGCTCGGCAATATCCAGGAGGCGATCGAGGCAGCCCTGACGAAGGCGAGGACAGGCGAAGAGCCGCAGGCTGCCGACGACAATGAGCTGGCGCCGGTCATGGAGGCGCTGGAGGTCGAGGATCCGAAGAGCGGACCGTAGCGGTTGCGGCTCTTCCCTTCCACGCTACATGACCGGGCATAATGGATGCCAAACACCTCACACTCGGCGTCGTGATCGGCGTGGCTATCGGCGTCGTGTTGGACAACATTGTTGCGGGCATCGGTATAGGTATTGCTCTGGGCATTGCCTTCGGCCTTGCCCGGAAGTCGTCCGGCCGGAAGTGACCAGCAGAGCATGTCCTGCCCGGTTTTGCCGCCCAGAGGTGCGGCGGTTGCCGCACCGCCGATGCCGAACGGCTACGCCGCCAGCGCCGTTTCCGCCAGCTTCACCCAATAGCTCATGCCGTGCGGGATGACCTCGTCGTTGAAGTCGTAGGCTGGGTTGTGCAGGCCGGCGGTATCGCCATTGCCGATGAAGATGAAGGCGCCCGGCCGCGCTTCAAGCATGTAGGAGAAATCCTCGCCGCCCATCACCGGCTGGATCGCGCGGTGCACATGGCTGTCGCCGGCGACGTCGGCCGCGATGTCGCTGGCAAAGACCGTCTCTTCCGGATGGTTGAAGGTGACGGGGTAATTGGCATTGTAATCAACCTCGATTGTCGCGCCGAAGGCAGCGCCCAGGCCTTGGCAAAGCGCGCGGATGCGCTCTTCGGCCTTCTTGGCGACCTCCTTCTTCAGCGTGCGTACGGTGCCGGCGATCTCGGCCGTCTCGGGAATGACGTTATAGGCGTCGCCGGCGTGGAATTTCGTCACCGAGACGACCACCGCCTCGACCGGATCGGTGCTGCGCGAGGCGATCGTCTGCAATGCGCCGACAAGCTGGCTGGTGATGACGATCGGGTCGATGGTGCCGTGCGGCATCGCCGCGTGGCCGCCCCGGCCCTTGACGGTGATGGTGAATTCGGCGGTCGCCGCCATGATTGGACCCGGCCTGATGGCGAACTGACCGACCGGCAGGCCCGGCATGTTGTGCATGCCGAACACCTTGGAGATACCGAAGCGCTCCATCATACCGTCCTTGACCATCTCGTTGCCGCCGCCGCCGCCCTCTTCGGCCGGCTGGAAGATGACCGCGACGGAGCCGGCGAAATTGCGCGTTTCGGCGAGGTATTTGGCGGCACCCAACAGCATCGCGGTGTGGCCGTCATGACCGCAGGCGTGCATCTTGCCGGGGACGGTCGAAGCATAGGATTTGCCGGTGATCTCGTTGAGCGGCAGGGCATCCATGTCGGCGCGCAGGCCGATGGTCGAGCCTTCGCCGTGGCGGCCGCGGATGATGCCGACGACGCCGGTCTTGCCCAAACCCGTCACGATATCGTCGCAGCCGAAAGCCTTCAGCTTCTCGGTGACGAAAGCGGCGGTCTTGAAGACGTCGAAATTCAGCTCCGGCGTCTGGTGCAAATGGCGGCGCCAGCCGGCCACCTCGTCCTGCATTTCGGCGGCTCGGTTCAGGATCGGCATGATGGTTCCATTTCGCTGTTGGAGCAGGCGGTCTTGGCCTGCTGCTTTGCAATTGTGCCTGCTGCCTTGCAACCATGCACGCTGCTTTGCATTGTGCTGCTGCTTCCACATTGTGATCGGCAGCACTTTGCCATGTTGACGTCACATAGAGTAAATAGCACCGCGACTGTGGTCCGGGAACAGAGGGCCGGACCATTATCCTGGCGATCGTGTAACGAAATCTTACGGAGCCAGGTGGGACTGCGGCAAGAGGCTATTTCGGTTTTCATGATGCGCTACAGGCATTTCCTCAAACTGTTGGTGGCGGGCACGGTGGTGCTTGCGGCGCTGGCCGGGCCTGCCTTGGCCAATCCGACAATCCTGTTCGACCTGAACAGCGGCAAGATCCTGCAGCACCAGGAGGCGTTCAGGCGCTGGTACCCGGCTTCGCTGACCAAGCTGATGACCGCCTATGTGGCGTTTCGGGCGATTGCCGCGGGCGAGGTCCAGCTCGATTCGCCGATCAAGGTAACGAAACATTCTGCCGGCGAGCCGCCGAGCAAAATGGGCTTCAACCCGGGCTCGGTGATGCGGTTGGACAATGCGCTGAAGATGATGCTGGTCAAATCGGCCAACGATATCGCCATGGCGGTCGGCGAGAATATCGGCGGTTCGCAAGCGGCTTTCGCCGAACGCATGAACGCCGAAGCGCAGAGGCTCGGCATGAGCGGGTCCCATTTCGTCAATCCGAACGGGCTCTATTCGCCGGACCAGTATACGACAGCGCGCGATCTCGCTTTGCTGGTGATGGCGATTCGCAAGGAATTTCCGCAATATGCCCCCTGGTTCTCGATCGAAGGCCTTGCCGTCGGCAAGAAGGCGATCTCCAACTACAACCTGCTGATCGGCCGCTATCCGGGTGCCGACGGCATGAAGACGGGTTTCGTCTGCTCGTCCGGCTTCAACATGATCGGCTCGGCGACCCGCAACGGCCGCACCCTGGTCGCCGTAGTGCTCGGCGAGCAATCGGCCATTACCCGCGCCGAGGCGGCGGCAAAATTGCTCGACCAGGGCTTTGCAACGCCGGCGCCGAGCTGGCTGACGGTAGCGGCGCTGCCCGCCTATGGCGACACCATGTCGGCCAACGACATGAATGACGAAATCTGCAAGAAGAAGCCGGTCGAGGAGCAGTCGGAAACCGCACCCGCCGTCGGCGACAAGGGCAAGGACGTGCCGAAATCGCCCTATCAGGAAAAGCTCGACCATGTACCGACGCTGATCGCCGTCGGCCTCGGCGGCGCCACGGGACCGAAGCCGAAGGCGATGCTCGACGCCTCCGGGCAGGAATATGCCGACGTGCCGCTGCCGACATGGCGGCCGGACCGGGCGCCGCCGGCCGGCGCCGAGCCAGTTGTGGCCGGATCCGCCACCGCCGCGCAGGTCCAGCAGCCGGCCAAGGCGCTGAACTAGCCGCATGGCCGGTTTCCCGATCCCCGTTTCGGTGCTCACCGGCTTTCTCGGTGCCGGCAAGACGACGCTGCTCAATCGGCTGCTCCGGGATCCGGCGCTCGCCGACACCGCCGTCATCATCAACGAGTTCGGCGAGATGGCGATCGACCATCTCCTGGTCGAGCAGGCCTCCGACGGCATCATCCAGCTCTCCGACGGCTGTCTCTGCTGCACGGTGCGCGGCGAGCTGGTCGACACGCTGGCTGACCTCGTCGACCGCCTGCAGACCGGCCGCATCGACCGGCTTGCCCGCGTCATCGTCGAAACCACCGGGCTCGCCGATCCCGCCCCCGTACTGCAGTCGATCATGGCACACCCGGCCCTGGTCCAGGCCTTCCGGCTCGACGGCGTCATCACCCTGGTCGATGCCGTCAACGGCAATGCGACGCTCGATGCGCATGTCGAGGCGGTGAAGCAGGTGGCCGTCGCCGATCGCATCGTGCTCAGCAAGGCCGACCTGACCACGGATGCAGGCGATGTCGAGGCGTTGCGGGCGCGGCTCAGGCAGCTCAACCCGGGCGCCGTGGTGCTCGACGCCGGCGAGGCAAGCACCGCGACCCTGTTCGATAGCGGCCTCTACAATCCGGCCACCAAATCCGTCGATGTGCAGCGTTGGCTCGGCGAAGAAGCCGGCCACGACCATGACCACGGCGGGCATGACCACGGCGGGCATGATCACGACGGGCATGACCATGCCGACCATGATCACCATGACCACAGGCACGATTCCCGCGTGCGTTCGTATTCGCTGGTTCATGACGGGCCGGTGCCGTTTTCGGCAATCGAGATGTTCCTCGATCTGTTGCGCTCGGCGCATGGCGAGCGCCTTTTGCGGATGAAAGGCGTCATCGAGCTTGCAGAAGACCCGTCGCGGCCGCTGGTTATCCATGGCGTGCAGAAGATCCTGCATCCGCCGGTGCAACTGCCGGCCTGGCCGGACAGCCAGCGCGGCACCAGACTGGTGCTGATCACGCTCGACATGCCCGGAGACTATGTCCGGCGGCTGTTCGCCGCCTTCACCAACCGGCCGTCGATCGACACGCCGGATCGCGCAGCACTGGAAAGCAACCCGCTGGCTATTGCCGGATCGTGATCTCCCCCCTTGAGGGGGAGATGTCGCCGAAGGCGACAGAGGGGGTCGCCTCGGCTGGCGCGACGCCCTGTGGGACGAGAGAAAAGGTTGGCGCTTCACGCGCGGCAACCCCCTCTGGCCTGCCGGCCATCTCCCCCTCAAGGGGGGAGATTATCCCGCTCAGCCGCTTTCGCCAGAACGAGCTAAGTCGAGACTCAGCCGATCCCGCACTCGACCAGGAAGCGGTGGCCGCCCGATATCGCCGTCGTCTCGATCAGCCGATGGCCGGTCTCGGCGCAGAAGGCGGGAATGTCGATGACGGCGAGCGGATCGGTGGTTTCGAGCCACAGCCGGCTGCCCGGCTGCATTGCGGCCAGGCGCTTTTTTGCCTTGAGCACGGGCAACGGGCAGTTCAGGCCTTTGAGGTCGTAGACGGCGGCGGGGCTGGTTGAGGGCCTGTGTTCTTGGCCCCCATCTTCTTGCTCAAGCATGAAGTTCAGCCGCCAAACATGCCGAGCAGCTTTTTCTTCAACCTTGTCGCCGTGCTTTCGGCGTCCGCAGCCTGCGTTTCGACTGCCGGGGCGGCTTCCGATGGCGCTACGGTGGCGGTGGCGACAGGCATCTCGGCGGCGGTCTTGGCAGCTTCCTTTTCGGCGAGCGCCTGGGCTTTGGCAGCTTCCTTCTCGGCCAAGGCCTGTGCCTTGGCTGCCTCTTTCGCGGCCTTGGCCGCTTCTATGGCGGCAAGCCTTTGTTCCTCGGCCTTCTGCTTGGCGGCCTTTTCGGCATCGAGCGCCGCCATCTTGCGGCCCGCCGGCGAATCGATGCGGCCCATGCGCGCCGTTTCGGCCACGGTGCCGTCCGGGTTGAGCGAGGGCGGCTCGATCGGAACGCGTTCGCCGCGCGCACGCCGTTTCGACCAGTCGGAAACGATGCTGGCTTCCTTGATCCCGGCGATGGTCGGCTTGGGTGCCGGCACGCTGGCCTTCATGGCGCCGTTGAAGGCCGCCTCATAGGTGCTTTGATAGGCGTTGATGGCGCTCTTCAGCGAATCGGGCTGGGTGGTCGCAGGGCAAGCGCCGGTCGGATTAAAGGTCGAGCCGTCGGCCGCAACCTGGTTGAAGACGTAGCGCTTCTCGCAGACGTCGACTTTCGGCGGCACCTTGGTGACTTCGAAATTGTCGTAGCCGACCTTCAGCATCTTCCAGAATTCGTAGTTCGGGTCGTTGCGGTAACGCGCCATGTTGGCGGCGGTCATGCGGAACGGAAAAGCCTGGATCTGGAATTCGGTCTGGCCGCCCTGGAAGGCGTCGCGGCCGAAGGCGTAGATCTGCTCGATCTGCGCGTCGGTCATCGAATAGCAGCCCGACGACGAGCAGGCGCCATGGACCATCAGGTTGGAACCCGTGCGGCCATTGGCGCGGTCATAGGCGTTCGGGTAGCCGATATTGAAGGACAGGTGGTAATTCGACCGCGGGTTCATCTGTGCCGGGCGGACCGTGTAAAAGCCTTCCGGCGCCTGGCGGTCGCCTTCGGTGAACTTCGGCCCGAGCTTGCCCGACCATTTGCAGATGTCGTAGCTGGCGACCAGGTCGTAGCGGCCGTTGGTCTTGGCCTTCCAGATTTCGAGCTTGCCTTCTTCCTTGAAGATGCGGGCCATCACCGAGGAGGTGCGGACCATGCCCTTGGCCTTCATCTCGGCCAGGATCTTGTCCGGCAGCGGCTTGTTGGCTTGCGGCGCAAAATCCTTCATCGAAGCATCATTGCAACCGGCGACGCCGATCGCAGCGATCAGAACTCCGGTGCGGGCAAGCTTGGCAAACATGGATATGGCTATCGTCTTCATCTCTGCACCGCGGATGCCGCGGCTGCTAAACTGACCACTGACGGACCCTAAGCCCGTTAACCTTGAAAATTCCTTACCGCAATCATGCTGGCGCGTCCCCTTACGGCAACCCCACTGAGCCGAATGCGGCGGCATTTTTGTGGCGAAACTGGTTCACGCCGCCACATTTCGGGCCGCGTGCCTGCCGGATGTTATAGATTGCGGCCCATCGCCAGGTATTTCTCGCGGCGATGCTCGCGGAAATCGGTGTTGGCGCCGGAGAATTCCTTCATCGTCCTGGCGATGTGGTCGCCGGTTGCGGCGATCACCGTTTCGGGGGCGCGATGGGCACCGCCGAGCGGCTCGGCAATGATGGCGTCGATGATCTTCAGCTCCAGCAGGTCCTGCGCCGTGATCTTCATGTTGGTCGCCGCGTCCTTGGACCGCGTGGTGTCGCGCCACAGGATCGAGGCGGCGCCCTCCGGCGAGATCACCGAATAGATGGCGTGTTCGAGCATGTAGACGCGGTTGGCGGTGGCGATCGCTATGGCGCCGCCGGAGCCGCCTTCGCCGATCACCACCGAGATCGACGGCACCTTCAGGCCAAGGCAGGCCGAGGTCGAGCGGGCGATGGCTTCCGCCTGGCCGCGCTCTTCGGCGTTGACGCCGGGATAGGCGCCGGCAGTGTCGACCAGCGTCAGCAGCGGGATTTGGAAGCGGTCGGCGAGTTCCATCAGCCGCACCGCCTTGCGGTAGCCCTCCGGCCGGACCGAGCCGAAATTATGCTTCAGCCGGCTTGCCGTGTCGGAACCTTTTTCCTGGCCGAGGATCGCCACCGGCTCGCCACGGAAGCGGGCGAAGCCGCCGACGATCGCCTGGTCCTCGCCGAAATTGCGGTCGCCGGCGAGCGGCGTGAAATCGGTAAGCAGGCCCTTGATGTAGTCGATGCAATGCGGCCTGTCCGGATGGCGCGCCACCTGCACCTTCTGCCACGGCGTCAGCGCCTTGTAGGCGTCGCGCAGCGCATCGCGCGAGCGCTTCTCGAGACGGGCGATCTCATCGCCGACATCGACCGCCTCGCCGTTCTCGGCAAGCTTCTTCAGCTCAAGGATCTTGCCTTCGAGATCCTGCACAGGCTTTTCGAAATCGAGGTAATTGTACATTCTTGGGCGGACCGGCAAGTCGGAAGGCAATGACTGACGCAAGCCTGAAAATGCAGGCTGGGCGCGGTGGAACGTCGTTCTCACATAGCGGCATGACGCCTAGTCGGCAAGCGGATGATGATCGTTGACCAGACGCACCAGCCGCTCCTCCAGCACATGCGTGTAGATCTGCGTCGTTGAAATATCGGCATGGCCAAGCAACTGCTGCACGGCCCTGAGATCAGCGCCGTTCTGCAGCAGATGGCTGGCGAAAGCATGGCGCAGCACATGCGGCGATATCTTCGCCGTGGCAATGCCGGCCCGAGCGCCAAGCCCTTTCAGCTCGCGGGCAAAGACCTGTCTCGAGAGATAGCCGCTGTCGGAGGCAGCCGGAAACAGGAACGGGCTGTCGGCAAGAGCCGGCACCGCCCCCCGTGCGGCAAGCCATGTCCGCATCGCGGTGCGCGCCTTGGCCGACAGCGGCACCATGCGCTCCTTGTTGCCCTTGCCTCGCACCATGAAGAAGCGGTCGTCGCGCTGTGCCACCGTCACGGGAAGGCCGACCAGCTCCGAAACGCGCAAGCCGGTGGCGTAGAGCACCTCGACCAGCGCGTGCAGGCGCAGCGCCGCCAGGCTGTCGCCGTCATGCAGGGAGGGGTCCATTGCCTCCTGCGCGGCACGGTCGAGCAGCCGGCCGGTGTCGGCCTCGCTCATCGTCTTAGGCAGCGGCCGGCCCTTCTTCGGACTGTCCAGCGTGCCGGTCGGATCGTCACCGCGCAGGCCTTCGACGTAGAGGAACTTGAAGAACTGCCGGATCGCCGACAATTTGCGCGCCTGCGAGGTGGCGGCAAAGCCGCGCGCGGCGATGTCGTCGAGGTAGGCGCGGATGTCGGCGCTGGTGGCAGCGGCAAGCCCACCGCCGATCCCGGCGGAAGCGTCCTCGAGGTCGCGGCGATAGGAGGAAAGCGTGTTTTCGGCGGCGCCGCGCTCGGCGCTCATCATCTCCAGGAAAGCTTCGATGCGGGCGGCGCTGTTCATTTTTTGGGATTGAGCTTTTCCGGAGGGATACGCACGCTCATTTCCGCCTTCCTCGGCTCGACGAACATGACCAGGGCGAACATCGCGCCATAGACAATGCCGGCCAGAATCGCGAGCGTCACGACAAAGCGAAACAGTGTTGGCATTAATTTTCGCCCGTCGTCTTATTCTGCATTTCCAACCCTGTGCCCTTATGAGACGCCAATCCGGCCAATTCAAGGGTGAAGCCCATAGTCCCGGTTGCGCCGCGCTTGACGCAAACAGGCTTTTGATGTCGATACGCCGCCAAAGAGGCCCTAGAAGCATGAACGCGCTACCAGCAAATCCTCCGGGCGAGAGCTATGCCGCGCTGCTCGGCCGGCTGGGCGGCCGTTCCATCGTCTTTGTCGGGCTGATGGGCGCCGGCAAGACGGCGATCGGCCGCAAGGTGGCGGCGATGCTGGCACTGCCCTTCATCGACAGCGACCAGGAGATCGAAACTGTTTCGCGCATGAGCGTCCCGGACCTGTTCGAGCGCTATGGCGAGGCGGAGTTCCGGGCACTGGAGCAGCGCGTCATCCTGCGTGTGCTGGAGCACGGGCCGCAGGTGCTGTCGACCGGCGGCGGCGCCTTCATGAACGCGCAGACGCGCGAGGCGATCGCCAGCCATGGCGTTTCGGTTTGGCTGAAAGCCGAGATCGACCTGTTGATGGAGCGCGTTTCCAAGAAACAGAACCGGCCGCTGCTGAAAAGCGCCGATCCGCGCGCCGTGCTGGAACGGCTGATGGCGGAACGCTACCCGGTTTACGCCGCGGCCGATGTCATCGTGCCGACCCGCGACGACCGCAAGGAGATCATTGCCGCCGAAGTGGTGGACGCGCTGCGCGGCCATCTCGGCGTTGCCGATATTGACGAGGTGCGGTCGTGAGCGCTGATGCAACGGTCTCTGTCGAAGTCGGGCTTGGCGAGCGTGCCTACGATATTTTGATCGGTCCCGGCCTGCTGTCACGCGCCGGCGCCGAGATTTCGCGCCGTCTGCCGGGGACGCGGGCGGCGGTCGTCACCGACGAAAACGTCGCGGCCGCGCATCTCGCGACGCTTGCGGCCGGCCTGGCAAGCGGTGGCATCCAACATGCCGTCATCACGTTGCTGCCAGGCGAAAAGACCAAGAGCTTTGCCCATCTGGAAGAGGTGGTCGACGGCGTGCTGGCCGCCAAGCTGGAGCGCGGCGACGTCGTCATCGCGCTCGGCGGCGGCGTCGTCGGCGACCTCGCCGGCTTTGCCGCCGGCATCGCGCGGCGCGGCATGAACTTCGTGCAGGTTCCGACCTCGCTGCTGGCGCAGGTCGATTCCTCCGTCGGCGGCAAGACCGGCATCAACAGCAAGCGCGGCAAGAACCTGGTCGGGGTATTCCACCAGCCCAGGCTGGTGCTGGCCGACACCGAAGTGCTCGACACGCTGCCAATCCGCGAGTTTCGCGCCGGCTATGCCGAACTGGCCAAATACGGGCTGATCGACCGGCCCGAGTTTTTCGCCTGGCTGGAAGAAAACTGGCGTCAAGTGTTTGCCGGCGGGCCGGAGCGGGCTGCGGCCATCGCCGAGGCCTGTCGTGCCAAGGCCGACGTCGTTGCCCGCGACGAGTTCGAGACCGGCGACCGCGCGTTGCTCAATCTCGGCCACACCTTCGGTCATGCGCTGGAGGCGGCGACCGGCTATGACGGCGCAAGGCTCGTGCATGGCGAGGGCGTCGCCATCGGCATGGCGCTGGCGCACCGCTTTTCGTCAAGGCTCAATTTGGCGAGCCCCGACGACGCGGCGCGTGTCGAGGCGCATCTTCGCGCCGTCGGTCTGCCCTGGCGCATGGCCGACATTCCAGGCGAACTGCCCGACGCCGAGACGCTGTTCTCCTTCATCACCCAGGACAAGAAGGTGTCGCGCGGCGCGCTGACCTTCATCCTGACGCGCGGCATCGGCCAGGCCTTTATCGCCCGGGATGTGCCGGCCTCGGAAGTGCTGGCGTTCCTCCGGGAGAACCATCCGGGTCGGCAGGAAAGCCGCCCGGGATGAGCCAGGCCGGCTGGATCGCGGCTGCCGTGCTCGCCGGCCTCGGCCTGCTGGGCTTCGTCTTGCGCCGGCGCCTGCTCGCCGCCTTCGGCTACGAGCTGCAACGCATCGAGCCGCAGCGCTCTGCGCGCGAGGAACTGCGCGGCGCCGTCGACGATTTCCGCCGCGACGGCCAGGTGGTGCGCGAGGACCGCGCCCGCATCGGCGGCCTGTTCGACCTCGAGGAGCTCGAAGTGTCGGACGTCATGGTCCACCGCACGAATATGCGCTCCGTCAACGCTGACGACCCGCCCGAAGCGGTGGTTCGCGAGATCCTGCAGAGCCCGCACACCCGCATGCCGTTATGGAAGGGTTCGCTCGACAACATTGTCGGCGTGCTGCACGCGAAGGATCTGCTGCGCGCGCTGAACGAGGTCGGCAACGATTTTTCCAGGATCGACGTGATGAAGATCGCGTCGAAACCGTGGTTCGTGCCCGACACCACGACGCTTCAGGAGCAGCTCAATGCCTTCCTGCGCCGCAAGGCGCATTTCGCCATCGTCGTCGACGAATATGGCGAGGTCGAGGGGCTGGTGACGCTGGAAGACATCATCGAGGAGATCGTCGGCGAGATCGCCGACGAGCACGACATCGACATCCAGGGCGTCAAGCAGGAGGCCGATGGCTCCGTCGTCGTCGACGGCACGGTGCCGATCCGCGACCTTAACCGGGCGCTCGACTGGAACCTGCCGGACGAGGAAGCCACCACCATCGCCGGCCTTGTCATCCACGAGGCGCAGTCGATCCCGGACGAAAAGCAGGCCTTTACGTTTCACGGCAAGCGCTTCGTAGTCATGAAGCGCGACAAGAACCGTATCGCGCGGCTGAGGATCAAGCCGGCGATGCTTGGAGAATGACAGTGCGCACCTTGTGGCAGCCGTGGGCAGTCAGGAGTTGGTGACGATCGATCGGCGAAGCCTGCTTCTGGCGTCGATGGCGGCGCTGCTGCCGGGACAGGCGGCGGCATTGCGGCTGCGTTCGCCGTCGCCCGAAACCTTCGACTATGGGCCGGCCAAGCTCGACATCTATTCCCGCGATGGCGCAAGCGGCCTGCCGGTCGTCTTCTTCGTCCATGGCGGCGCCTGGCGGGTCGGCAACCGCAACAATGTCAATTCCAAGCCTGGTTTCCTGCTCGACAATGGCTTCGGCTTCGTCTCGATCGACTACCGGATGCTGCCTGAAGCCGACGTCGCCACCCAGGCGGCAGATGTCGAACTGGCCTATCGTTACGTCCGCGCCAACATCGCCAGGCATGGCGGCGATCCGGACCGGATCGTCGCCATGGGCCATTCGGCCGGCTGCCATCTCGTAGCATTGACCGGGCTGCGCGGCGGCCTGCCCGGCGTCGCGGCGCTGGTTCTCGACGACACCAGGGCCTACGATCTGGAGGCGCTGGCCAGAAGCGGCGGCATTGCAGGGGTCTATGCCCGCGCCTTTCCCGATCCGGCGCAGTGGCGCGCGCTGTCGCCTGTCACCTATGTGGAAGGCCGCAAGCACCCGCCGACCTTCATCGCCCATTCGCGGGCGAAAGCCCGCGCGGCGGACGCCCAGGCCTTCGCCGGGCGTCTGCGCGCCACCGGAACCAGGGTCACGCTGTTCGACGGCGGCGCCTATTCGCACATGTCGATCAATCGCGACTTCGGCACCGACGGCGATGCATTGACCGCAGCGGTGATGGCTTTCCTGAGGGCGAGCCTCGGCTGAAATTTACCAGCGGGTCTTTTCACCGGGCGCCACCGGCTCGATTGCCAGGGCGTGGACGCCGGATTTCAACTCCTCGGCCAGCAGATCGTTGACTGCGCGGTGACGCTCGACGCGGCTCATGCCGGCAAAGGCTGGCGCGACGATGCGGACGCGGAAATGCGTCTCGCCAGTGCCGTCGAAGGTGGCGTGATGGCCGGAATCCACATGATGATGCCCGGCATGGAGATGGCTTTCGTTGATGACGTCCAGCCGTTCCGGCGAAAACGCCTTTTTCAGCTTATCTTCCATCGTTGCCTGTATGGACATCGCCGCTTCCCTTCACCACATCTATGTCATCGCACAAAATTCGCAATTCGCCGGTTTTATGCCGCGATTCAGCGGTTAGGGCGATCATCGCGAAAATGTCAATTCTTGTTTCGCATCAGCGAACAGCCCATAAATGGGTGAGATGAAGCCGTACCCAAAATATTTCGAGAAGATTCGCATCCGCCCGGAGAAGGACGCGGAGCTGAAGTCGCGTTCGCCGATCTGCCAGTGGGATGGCTGCAAGGAGGCCGGTACCCACCGTGCCCCGGTCGGACGGATGAAGGAAGGCGAGTATTTCCAGTTCTGCTTCGATCACGTGCGCGAGTACAACAAGGGCTTCAATTATTTCTCGGGCGTTCCCGACACCGAGATCGCCCGCTTCCAGAAGGAAGCCATGACCGGCCACCGGCCGACCTGGAAAATGGGCGTCAACGGTGCCTCGACACGCTCCTCGCCAGACTTCGCCCAGGCGCGCTCCGGCCGCGCCGGCTACTACAATCGCATGCGCGATCCGTTCGACCTGTTCAAAGGCCCGAAGGACCCGCGCGAAGCACGCGAGCGCAAGGCCAAGCCGCTTGAGGCCAAGGCACTGGAAACGCTTGGCCTTGATACAAAGGCAAGTGGCAAGGATATCAAGGCGCGCTATAAGGAACTTGTGAAACGCCACCACCCGGATGCGAATGGCGGCGACAGAGGTTCGGAAGACCGGTTCCGCGATGTGCTCCAGGCGTATCGCGTGCTCAAGCAGGCAGGTTTGTGCTGAGCGACCATACGGTTCGTGTCGCTTTCCAACTTTCATAAGGTTGGAAAAGGCTCTAAGACCGCCCCCGAACAAAATCGATTGCCGGCGAAACGCGGCGTTTCGCTTGTGGAGACGTTGATAGAGATGAACAAGGTCGATCGCGACATCGCCAACCTGCCCGACACCACGGTGTCGGTGAAGGAGACATTCGGCTTCGACTCCAAGATGGTGGTGCCGGCCTATGCGGTGACGAGCGAGCATGTCCCCGACATCGATCCGGACTACCTGTTCGACAAGAACACGACCATGGCGATCCTCGCCGGCTTTGCCTATAACCGCCGGGTCATGGTGTCGGGCTATCACGGCACCGGCAAGTCGACGCATATCGAGCAGGTCGCCGCCCGCCTCAACTGGCCCTGCGTGCGTGTCAATCTCGATAGCCATGTCAGCCGTATCGACCTCGTCGGCAAGGACGCCATCGTCGTCAAGGACGGGCTGCAGATCACCGAATTCCGCGACGGCATCCTGCCCTGGGCCTATCAGCACAATGTCGCGCTGTGCTTCGACGAGTACGATGCCGGCCGCCCGGACGTGATGTTCGTCATCCAGCGCGTGCTGGAATCGTCGGGCCGGCTGACGCTGCTCGACCAGAGCCGGGTCATCCGCCCGCACCCGGCCTTCCGGCTGTTTTCGACCGCCAACACGGTTGGGCTGGGCGACACCACCGGCCTCTACCACGGCACCCAGCAGATCAACCAGGCGCAGATGGACCGCTGGTCGATCGTCACCACGCTGAACTACCTGCCGCACGACAATGAAGTGAACATCGTGCTGGCCAAGGCCAAGCACTACCGCGATGGCAAGGGCAAGGAGATCGTCAACAAGATGGTGCGGGTCGCCGACATGACGCGCTCGGCCTTCATCAACGGCGATTTGTCGACGGTTATGAGCCCGCGCACGGTTATCACCTGGGCCGAGAATGCCGAAATCTTCGGCAATATCGGCATGGCGTTCCGGCTGACCTTCCTCAACAAATGCGACGAGCTGGAACGCTCGCTCGTCGCCGAATTCTACCAGCGCGCCTTCGGCGAAGATCTGCCGGAATCGGCGGCGAATGTGGTGCTGGGCTAAGCAGAGTCTCGATGGCGGGTCCGGGCGACAACACGCGAAACAAATCCAAGACCGGCGCTGAGAACGACAGCTTCAAGCGCGCCGTCACCGTCTGCATGCGCGCCATCGCCGGCGACAAGGATCTCGAGGTCGGCTTCGCCAAGGATCGGCCGGCGCTGGCCGGCAGCCGCGCCCGGCTGCCGGAATTGCCGAAGAAGGCATCGAAGGCGGACATCGCCATCACCCGCGGGCTCGGCGATTCCATGGCGCTGAAGCGCGCCTGCCACGATGCGCGCATCCACACCAGGCTGGCACCGGAAGGCAAACAGGCCCGCGCCATCTATGACGCGGTCGAGCAGGCCCGCGTCGAGGCGATCGGCAGCCGCGCCATGCAGGGCGTCGCCGACAATATCGGCTCGATGCTGGAGGACAAATACGCCAGGGCCAACCTCGTCGACGTCAAGGACAAGGCCGACGCGCCGATCGAGGAAGCGCTGGCGCTGATGGTGCGCGAAAAGCTGACCGGCCGCACTGTGCCGAAAAGCGGCGAACGGCTGGTCGATCTCTGGCGCCCTTGGGTCGAGGAAAAAGCCAGTGCCGATCTCGACGGGCTGTCGGCAAAGCTCGACGACCAGCAGGCGTTCGCCCGCGTGGTGCGCGAGATGCTCGCCTCCATGGAAATGGCCGAGGAACTCGGCGATGACCAGGAGACGGAAGACTCCGAGGACAACGACGAAAACCAGCCGCAAGGCGAGGAGCAGAGCGAGGAGGGCGGCGAAGACGATTCGGGCTCCGAGCAGTCGCAGTCCGAGGATACCGAGGCATCGTCGGACGACGAGCAATCGGCCGAGACGGAGGCCTCCGACGCCACCGCCGAGGATCTCTCCGACGATGACGACGCCGATGCGGAGACGCCCGGCGAGGCGCGCCGCAACGACAATCCCTTCACCAATCTGCCGAAAGAGATCGACTACAAGGTCTTCACCACGGCCTTCGACGAGACCGTAGGTGCGGAGGAACTGTGCGAGGAGGAGGAGCTCGACCGGCTGCGCGCCTTCCTCGACAAGCAGCTCGCCAACCTCTCCGGCGTCGTCGGGCGGCTGGCCAACCGGCTGCAGCGCCGCCTGATGGCGCAGCAGAACCGCTCCTGGGATTTCGATCTCGAAGAAGGCTATCTCGATCCGGCACGGCTGGTGCGCGTCGTCATCGACCCGATGCAGCCTTTGTCCTTCAAGCAGGAGCGCGATACCAAATTCCGCGACACGGTGGTGTCGCTGGTGCTCGACAATTCGGGTTCTATGCGCGGCCGGCCGATCACGGTCGCCGCGACCTGCGCCGACATCCTGGCGCGCACGCTGGAACGCTGCGGCGTCTCGGTCGAAATCCTCGGCTTCACCACCCGCGCCTGGAAGGGCGGACAGGCGCGCGAGAAATGGCTGAAGGAAGGCAAGCCGCCGAACCCCGGCCGGCTCAACGATCTGCGCCACATCATCTACAAATCCGCCGACCATCCGTGGCGGCGGGCGCGCCGCAATCTCGGCCTGATGATGCGCGAGGGCCTGCTCAAGGAAAACATCGACGGCGAGGCGCTGCTGTGGGCGCATAACCGGCTGATCGCGCGGCCGGAGCAGCGCAAGATCCTGATGATGATCTCGGACGGCGCGCCGGTCGATGATTCGACGCTGTCGGTCAATCCGGGCAATTATCTCGAGCGGCATCTGCGCGCCATCATCGAGCTCATCGAGACGCGCTCGCCGGTCGAGCTTTTGGCCATCGGCATCGGCCACGACGTCACCCGCTACTATCGCCGCGCCGTCACCATCGTCGATGCCGAAGAACTGGCCGGCGCCATGACCGAGCAGCTGGCCTCGCTGTTCGCCGAGGAAACCGTGCGCGACACGCGGCGCGGCGGCATGCGGCGCGCCGGATGATTTGTTCCCGCGGCGGCTTTTGGCAGAAGCTTTTGGCCGCCATTGCGTTGTTCGGCATCACTTTGGCCCCGGCTGTCGCTGCCGGGCCGGCCTCGGTCGAGCCGGCCGAAATCTCGGCCCGGCCCATAACCCAGTTTCGCATCGGCAATGACGAAAAACAGTTCGGGCCGCTCGAATTCGTCGGCGGGCTCGAAATGACCTCGCCGACGCGCGATTTCGGCGCGCTGTCGGCGCTTCGGTTCCTCAAGCCAGGCAGCGATTTCATCGGCGTTGCCGACACCGGTTTCTGGTTCTTCGGCACCCTCGTTCACGATGCCGAGAAGCGGCCTTCCGGCATCCAGAATTTTCGCATGCAGCAGATGGTCGATGCGGCCGGCCAGCCGATCGACGAGAAATGGGCGGTCGATGCCGAAGGCCTCGCGGTCAAGGACGGCATTGCCACGGTCGGTTTCGAGCGCGATCACCGTATCGCCGAGTTCAAGATCGACCCGGACGACATGAAGGCGCCGTTCAGGCAATTGGACTTCCTTATCCCGGCCTGGGAACTCCGCCGCAATCGCGGCTTCGAGACCGTTACCCGCGCCCATCCTCACGGGCAGCACGCGGGCGGGCTGGTCGTGGTGTCGGAAAAGAGCCTCGACAAGACCGGCAACATCTTTGCCGCGATCATCGAAGGGCCGCGCAAGGGCGTCTTCACCATCAAGCGCAATGGCGATTTCGACATCACCGACGGCGCCTTCCTGCCGGACGGCGACCTGTTGCTTCTGGAGCGCAGTTTTTCGATGGCCGGCGGCGTCAAGATGCGGCTGCGGCGCATCTATGGCGAAAGCGTCGAGAAGGGCGCCGTCGCCGACGGGCCGGTGCTGCTCGAAGCCGACATGGGCTACCAGATCGACAACATGGAAGCGCTCGACGTCTGGACCCGCGACGATGGCGCGCTGATCGTGTCGCTGATGTCCGACGACAACCACTCGATCCTGCAGCGCAATCTTTACCTGGAATTTGTGCTGCACGAGGATTGACGCGCGACCGGCCTGCTGGCTGACAGCATCGCTGGCGTTTCCGCGCCGTTTTGCAGCGCAGGCAATTTCCCTCGCAATTTCCCCTGGCAATGACCCGCGTCGCGGGTTTTCCAGCCGGCTCTCACCATCAGCAAAAATACTTTAGCCGTGACTTGACAATTTGTGTCATCGGCGAAATACTCAAGTCCATGCTTAAGTATTCCGAGATCGACAGCATCCTGCGGGCTCTTGCCGAGCCGACGCGCCGGGCAATCCTGGAAAGGCTGAGCCGCGGGCCGGCCACCGTCAGCCAGTTGGCGGAGCCGTTCGGCATGACCTTCGCCGCCGTGCTCCAGCATCTTCAGGCGCTGGAAGCGTGCGGGCTGATCCGCAGCGAGAAGGTCGGACGCGTGCGCACCTGCCGGATCGAGCCCGGCGGGCTTGCCCCGCTCGCCGACTGGATCGCCGCGCGCCGTACGCCGGCCGAACGCCACCTCGACCGTCTCGGCCAGATCCTGGCGGAGACTGACCAAACGAACGCAACAATCCACGACCAGGAAAAGGACGACAAGAAATGAACCAGATTGCCCCCGTGAACGACCAGCAGTCCGTCATCCATTCGACCTTCACGATCGAGCGGACCTATCCGCAATCGCCCGAGAGCGTCTTCTTCGCCTTTGCCGACAAGGCGACGGTGCGGCGCTGGCGGGTCGAAGGCGACGGCTTCACCATCGCCGAATTCACCTTCGATTTCCGTGTCGGCGGCGGCGAGGTTTCGCGGTTCAGCTACCAGGGCGGCCCGGAGATCAGGCTCGATGCGCAGTTCCAGGACATCGTCCCTGACCGGCGCATCGTATTTTCATACCGGATGGCGGTCGGGGCGCAGCCGCTGTCGGCGTCGCTCACCACGGTCGAGCTTGCACTTTCCGGCGAGGGCACCCGCCTGACCTATACCGAACAGGGTGCGTTCTTCGATGGCGTCGATTCAGCGCAAGGGCGCGAGGAGGGCACACGCGGGCTGCTGCAGGCGCTTGCCGCCGAGCTTCAGAAGGCGAAGTAGAGGTTCGCCGGCGTACCGGGCGGCGTCCAACAAGGCCCGCCCGGATTGCGAGGTGGCCTATTGCCCCTTGCTCGCGAGCCAGACGATGTGACGGGCGCCGCGCTTGCCGTGAGCCCGCACCTTGACCTCCTCGACCGTGAAGCCGGCCTGCTTGAGCCTTCGGGTGAAACCTGCGTCAGGGCCCTGCGACCAGACCGCCAGCACACCGCCGGGCTTGAGAGCTGCTCTCGCGCTGATCAGGCCGGCTGCGCTGTAGAGCGCATCGTTGGCCTTGTAGACGATGCCCTCGGGGCCGTTGTCGACATCGAGCAGGATCGCGTCCCAGGCCGAAGCTTGCGATCGGATGAGCTGACCGACATCGGCCTCACGAATGCTGACGCGCCGGTCATCAAGGCAGCCGCCGAACAGCTCGGCCATCGGGCCGCGCGCCCAAATCACGATGGCCGGCACCAGTTCGGCAACGGCGACCTGCGCATCGTCGCCGAGCTCGGCCAGCGCCGCGCGCAGCGTAAAGCCCATGCCGAGGCCGCCGATCAGGATGTTTGGGGTCCGGCGGCCGGCAATCCTTTGACAGGACAGTTTCGCCAGCGCTTCTTCGGAACCGCTGAGCCGGCTGTTCATCAGCTCGTTCGCGCCAAGCATGATCGAGAATTCGCCGCCGCGCCGTTTCAGGCGGAGTTCCTGTCCGCCGTCAGGCGTTTTTGCCGAGTCCAGTTGAAGCCAGGGGATCATGCTCGATAGTCTTTGAGCATGATCTTGTCCGAAAACCGGTTCCCACTTTTCGGGATCACGCTCTATGCCGCCAGTGCCGGCTGGCTCCAGCGGGCGGCAAGCAGCCGGTAGGGGATCAGCGCCACCACCGCTATGACCAGCTTGACGCCGAGATCGCCGAGCGCCCAGGAAATCCAGCGCATCGTCTCGACCGGCAGCACGCCCATCAGCGGCGCGGTTTCCAGCGCAAAGCCGTCATTGGGCCCGGCGAAGGCGAACGCCGCCGCGAAGGCGACGGTGAAAAACACCACCGTATCGAAGACGGAGCCGACCAGGGTGCCGACGATCGGCGCGCGCCACCAGCTCTGCCGGCGCAGCCGGTTGAACACGGTGACGTCGAGCAACTGCGCGGTGAGAAAGGCCGCACCCGACGCCGCGGCAATACGCACCAGCCGGTCGGCGGCGGTCTCGAATTCGATCAGGCCGTGGCGAAACAGCAGCGGTGGGATGACGATCGAGCAGACCACCGCTGTCATGAAGCCGACAAAGACGATCCTGCGCGCCACCGCCGGCCCATAACGGCGATTGGCGAGATCGGTGACCAGGAAGGAGAACGGATAGGTGAAGGCGCCCCAGGTCAGGATGTCGGCCAGCGACAACCCGCCGATTGCACCCTGCATCGGGAACTGCACGAGGATGTTCGAGGCCACGACGACGAGCGCCATGGCCGCCACGAAGGGCAGGTACCGCGAGAGGAAAATCATTTTTTTATCCTGGGTAATGGAACCAGCGGAACGCGATCCGGAACCCGGTCGCGCCCTGGAAGGCGGCCGCCGCCGAAAAACTCAGGCGGCCGGCTGTTCGGCGAGCTTCTTGGCGATCTGCTTCTTCAACAGGCGGGCGCGCTGCGACAATTCCTTGGCATCGGCCTTGGCCAGGAAGGCATCGAGGCCGCCGCGATGCTCGACCGAACGCAGCGCGTTGGCCGAAATGCGCAGGCGCACATTCTGGTTCAGCGCTTCCGAGATCAGCGTCACATTGACGAGATTGGGCAGGAAGCGACGCTTGGTTTTGTTGTTGGCGTGGCTCACATTGTTGCCGGACATGACTGCCTTGGCAGTGAGTTCGCAGGTGCGGGACATGGTTCTAACCTTCGGTTCTCGGTCCTGGCCAAACATTCGACCCGCGCCGGGTGGCGCGCGGTTTCGGTCAGGCGGCCTTATGGAAAAAGTTGGCGTTCCATAGTTGCATTTCGCCGATGCGTCAAGCTTGGGGTTGCTTCGGGGATGGGGAATCGCACTTTCGGAGTAGGTGTCGTCGGTGAAGCTGCTGATCGCCCCCTCAGGAGGAGATGTTGCTGTCCCGCGGATCTCTCAAGACCTAGGTTCCTCGCCCACCGCGAAGCGGGGGAGAGGTGGCCGCCCACGGGTCTTGCCTTCGGCAAGCCCGAGGACAGGCTCTGCGGCCGGAGAGGGGCCTTTTCGTAGAGCGCGGTTCCCCCTCTCCGTCTCGGCTTCGCCGAGCCACCTTTCCCCCCGCAACCCTTTCCCTCTGCCGGGCCGAGGCAGATCGGCAGATTCGTCGAGGGCGCCACATTTGTTCTTGCTTTGTGCCGGCAGCTATGCTACTAATTTCGGTATGGTGCTAATTGGCTCCAACGACCCGCCCGCCGAGGCGGGTTTTTTATTTTGGCCGTCGACCAGCCCCAACGTTGCCTGCCGACGGCGCCTTTCACATTAAGGCCGGAATTCAGCCTATAAGCGGTCGCACAGGGACATGCCAGACCGGAGCCGCCCGTCCGGTCGACAATCAAGGACCCGCCATGCCTCGTTCTTTCCTCCATGCCCTGGTCGTGCTGATGGCCGTCGCGCTTTCGACGACGGTTTCGGCCGCTGAGCCGCAATCCTTCACGGGCGAATATTCGGTGTCGTTCCTCGGCCTCTCCGTGGCCAAGGCGAAATTCTCCAGCCATTACGAGGGTGACACCTATTCGATCGAGGGCAGCGTTTCCGCCGCCGGGCTCGCCACTTTGTTCGACGATACGCGAGGCACGATCTCGTCGAAGGGCAAGATTTCGGGCAAGCAGTTGCAGCCGCAAGCGTTCCACGCCGACTACACGTCCGGCAAGAAGGCATCGATGATCGACATCCAGTTTGCCAACGGCGTCGTCACCTCGACCAAGGTCGTGCCTGAGCCGAAGAAGCGCAATCCCGAGAATTGGATACCGCTGGTCGGCAGCCATCTCGTATCGGTCCTCGATCCGATGGCCGCGACCGTCATCCATGCCGACAGCCTCGACCAGGTCTGCGGGCGCACGGTGAAGCTCTATGACGGCGAAATGCGTGCCGATCTCAAACTGACCTACGAGTCCAAAGGGTCGATCTCGGTGACCGGCTACAAGGGCGATACGGTCACCTGCAGGCTGGGCTTCGAGCCGGTGGCCGGCTACCGCAAGAACCGCAAGGCGCTGAACTACCTGAAGAAACGCAGCCGCATCATGGTGACGTTTGCACCGGTCGGCCAAAGCGGCGTATATGCGCCGATCCGCGCCACGGTCAGCACGCAAATCGGCCCGTTGACGATCAGCGCGGAGCGGTTCGAAGCGAACGAATAGGCGTGATGGTGCGCCGCCAACGGGGCACGGGGGCGACGGATATGGCGCGCGCAACACTGATCGGCTTCTCCGCGGTCGCCATGTGGGCGCTGCTGGCGCTGCTTACGGATGCTTCGGGCGCCGTTCCGCCGTTCCTGCTTTCAGCAATCACCTTCACGATCGGCACTTGCGTCGGGCTGGTTGCCCGGCTGTTCATGCCGGCAGCCGGCGGCGCCGCGAAGATACCGCGCCAGGTCTGGGTGATTGGCATTGCCGGCCTGTTCGGCTACCACTTCTTCTACTTCACCGCGCTGCGCAATGCGCCGGCCGTCGAGGCCAGCCTGATCGCCTATCTGTGGCCGCTGCTGATCGTGCTCGGATCGGCGCTGATGCCGGGCGAGCGGCTGGCCTGGAACCACGTCGCCGGCGCGCTGCTCGGCCTTGCTGGCACGGTCCTGATCGTCACCAAGGGCGGCGGGCTTGCCTTCGACGCGCGTTATGCCTTCGGCTACGCCATGGCCGGCGTCTGCGCGGTGCTGTGGTCGTCCTATTCGCTGTTGTCGCGGCGCTTCCCCTCGGTGCCGACCAGCATCGTCACCTGGTTCTGCGCCGCCACCGCGACCCTTTCGCTGGTCTGCCATCTGTTGCTTGAAGAGACGGTGCTGCCCGCCGGCGCCGGCCAGTGGCTGGCCGTGCTCGGCCTCGGTCTGATGCCGGTGGGGGCGGCGTTCTATGCCTGGGACATCGGCGTCAAGCGCGGCAACATCCAGGTGCTGGGGGCGGCGAGCTATGCCGCGCCGCTGCTGTCCACCCTGGTGCTGATATCAGCCGGCTTCGCCGAGCCGTCATGGCGCATCCTCGCCGCCTGCGTGCTGATCACCGGCGGCGCGGCACTGGCGGCGAAATCGCTGTTCCTGCGCAAGAGGGCCGCGAGCGAGGCAAACGCATGATGCCGTTTCCCGGCGGCATCGATGCCAATGCCAATGCGACGCTGCTGTTTTCGCTGGCGGCGGCGGTGATTTACGCGTTCAGCCTCGGCATGCCGCCGCGCCTTTCGCAGTCGGCGGCAAGGACATTGGCGGTGGCGATGCTGGCGGTGCTGGTCGTGCAGCAGGGCGGCCCATGGCTGCTCGTCGCCGCGCTCGGCGCCAGTGCCGTCGGCGACGCCTTCCTGTCGCGCGACGGCGAGAAGGCATTTCTTGGCGGCACGGCCAGTTTTCTTGCCGCGCACGTGCTTTACGTCGTGCTGTTCCTGCGTGCCGGCGGCGGCCTCGGGCTGCTTTCGGCCGAGCCGTGGCGGGCAGCGATCGTGCTGGCGATGGTCGTGTCGGTGCTGGCCATGCTTTTCGCGCTCCGGCGCCGCATCGGCCCGGCCTTGCGTTTGCCGATCGGTGTGCATGCCGCGGCACTGCTTGCCATGGGCATTGCGGCGCTCACCCTGAACAGCGTCGGGGTCGTCGGCGGCGTCGTCCTGCTCATGCTGTCCGACGGGCTGCACGCCGCGGAAAAGTTCCTGCTGCCCGCCATCTCGCCACACCGCATTTGGGTGCGCCATGCGGTCTGGGCGCTGTATTACGTCGGCCAGCTGGCGATTACGCTGGGTTTGCTGCTGGGCTAGGTATGTCGATATTCAGGTGATGCCGGCCTGCAAGCGGCGGAAGATCCGACGCGCCATCCGACGCGCCAGCCTCATTCTTCGAACACCTCTCGACGCTCATTTCGATTCTTCTTCGGGTTGGACTACACCCATGCAGCCCAAATAGATTTCGAGCTTCGCGGTTCGGTCTGCATCAAGAATCGTGATCGCACCGACATACCCGTCCCGCCGGATCAGCACACACTCGCCCGGTGCCAGTGCATAAGCATCGCGAAGGTGTCCCCAGGCATCGATGATATCGCCTTGCGGGCCGATGTAGTGGACATGCAGCCCCTGGCGTGGCCCAACCGTCTCTCTCCCGGCTTCACGGACGAGCAGCGTCCAATGCGGCCCTTGGAGCAGTTGGAACAGTCGCGATGGTTGGCCCGCCGCGCCCCTGACTGGGGCATCCGGCGCGCGGTCCCCCGCACGCAGGCCGCTGCTGCGTTCGGCCATCTCCCTGGAGAGCGGCGAGTCCGGATAGCCGATATCGAGCTGGCGCACCTCGCGGCCGCGGCGCATTCCACCCTGTTTCTGGGCGTCGAGCAGCCGGGTCGAAAGGCCGAGAACCGATTCCGCAACGGGACGCCGCTCCTCCTCATAGGTGTCGAGCAGGCAATCATCCGCACCGCCGAGCACGGCGGCGAGTTTCCAGCCCAGGTTATAGGCATCCTGCACGCTGGTGTTCAGGCCTTGGCCGCCCGTTGGCGGATGGATATGCGCCGCATCGCCAACGAGGAAGACGCGATCAACCCGGTAGCGATCGGCAAGCCGGGCGTTCATCATGTAGGCCGACGCCCAGGCGACCGAATCCACCTGCACATCGGCGCGGCCTGTCCGCTCATTAATCAAGCGGCCCAGTCCTTCTACCGAGAGGTCCACTTCGCCGTCTAACGGAATGGGTGCCTGAATTTGGAAGAGATCGGTTCCGGCGAGCGGGCAAATCGCGACCATTCGCTCCATGTCACCGTCGTTGAACTGGTGCCACGCATCGCGGTCTAGCCCGGTCAACAGCACAGCCGCCACGATCGCACGCACGCCCAGCGTCTTGCCGGGGAAATCCAAGCCGAGCGTGCCCCGCACGAAGCTACGCCCGCCGTCCGCCCCGACAAGATAGCCTGCGCGAACGGTTTGCTCGCCATTCGGCCCCGCAAGACGTGCCATGACACCGTTCTCGCCTTGCTCGAACCCAACCAACTCACATCCGTACTCGACCCTATGGCCTAGTTCGGCTAGCCGCTCTCGCATGATCCGTTCGGTGAGGAATTGCGGGATCATCAGCGCGATATGGTAAGGCTCCGCCGGCGTCGGATCGGGACGCTCGCCGGTGTCCTTTTCGGTATAGCTGCCGTCATCGCTATACACGCGCAACGGCGGATAGACGCCGCCTGCGGCAACGACCTTGTCGAGAATGCCGAGGTCTTCGAAAATCTCCTGTGTTCTGGGCTGGATACCCTTGCCGCGCGAGCCACGGAAGGGGCCCCTCATCTTCTCGATCAGCCGGAAAGACATCCCGCGCCGTGCAAGCTCGATCCCCAGCGTCAGGCCAGCCGCTCCTGCGCCGCAGATGAGCACATCTGCCGCAAAACCATTTGTCATGTCGATCTCCTTGTGTGTAAAATGCACATAATAGGAGAGTTGGAGTGCCGTCAATGAAAAAGGTGAAAAATACACATATCGAAAGTCGTCAGATTCGCGAACTCCACGGAGCGCTGATCGAGATTGCCAGCCTTATGAACCGGCCTCAGCGCGATGAGCAGATGGTAAAGGAGGCCGGAATTGCGCTCGACCGCGCACTGTTTCCCCTGCTGGTCGGGATAGAGCGGCTTGGGCCGATCGGGATAGTGGACCTCGCTGACCGGGCTGGCCGCGATTACACCACCGTCAGCCGCCAGGTGGCAAAACTCGAAAGCCTTGGCTTGGCCGTGCGCCGGCAGAGCGAGACAGACCGCCGTGTGAATGAGGCTGTCGTCACGCCCAAGGGCAAGGCGACGACCGACAAGATTGACGCTGCACGAGAGAGAAACGCTCGCGCCATCTTCGAAAACTGGGACGCACACGACATCGACGAACTTGTGCGGCTTATGCGCAAGTTTGCCGACGCTGTGAAAGAAGAACCAGAGGACTCTAGCGCGTCCTGAGATGTCACATTATTCCTAAATTTTGTGACCAGATCGCCGACACGGAAACGTCAGGGAAAATTCCGTCGCAAAATTCGGACGCAAAACTCGGCATTCCGCCAATGACTTTCGCGACAGCCAAGATCATCGTCCTGTGTCAGCTTTCTTGAAAATCTTGAACAAACCGGACCGTCTCTTTCCCACCCTGAGCGTCTGTTGTCGTTGGGTACCAAGCGTCAAAACTTCATCACTAGGGCGTTCCCGGCAGCCAGCCTGGTTCGGCAAGTTCGAAGGCGGCGAAATCGAAACCCGGCGCCACGGTGCAGCCGACCAGGGTCCATTCGCCGAGGCTGCGCGCCGACTGCCACCAGCCTGCCGGCACGACGATCTGCGGTCGCTCGCCCGCGGCAAGCGCCGTACCGAGGATCTCCTCGATGACGGGACCGCCTTCTCGGTGTATCGATAGCGCCAGCGGCGCGCCGTCATAGAAATGCCAGACCTCGGCCGCGTCCTTGACCCGATGCCAGGCCGACAATTGGTCCTTCTCGAGGAGGAAATAGATCGCCGTCGAATGGCCGCGGGCGCCTGCCGCGCCGTCGCGAAAGGTCTCGGCATACCAGCCGCCTTCCGGATGCGGCTTCAGGCCGAGCAGGGCGATGATTTCGGCGGAACTGGTCACGACCCTAGCTCCTGGCGCCGCTCAGAAATTGTCTTTGCGCTTGCGGATCTCGGCGAACACTTCGGCGTCGGAGGCGTTCTCCAGGCCGAGATGCCTGCGGATCGCCGGGTCGTGCCAGCGCAGGAACGGATTGGTCGACAGTTCCTCGCCGATTGTCGTCGGCAGCGTCGGCTTGCCGTCGGCGCGCAGCGCCTCGATCTTGGCGGCGCGCTCTTTCAGCGCCGAATTGGTCGGGTCGACGGTCAGCGCGAAACGGGCGTTGGCCAGCGTATACTCATGGCCGCAATAGACGACCGTCTCGGCCGGCAGCGCCGCGAGCTTCTTCAGGGATTCGTACATCACCGGCGGCTTGCATTCGAGCAGCCGCCCACAGCCGAGCGCAAACAGCGTGTCGGCGGCGAAAGCCACTTTCGACGCCGGCAGATGATAGGTGACATGGCCGGCGGTATGGCCGGGTGTGGCGATGACCTCGATCCGCTCATCGCCGAGGTGGACGACCGAGCCTTGCTCGACGGTTTCGTCGATGCCGGGAATCTTTGCCTTTTCGGCTTCCGGCCCGACAATGCGCAGCTTGAAGCGCTCCTTCAGCGCCAGATTGGCCTCGACATGGTCGAGATGGTGGTGGGTGGTCAGGATCATCGTCGGGGTCCAGCCGGTGCGCTTGATCGCTGCCAGGATCGGCGCCTCCTCGGGCGCATCGATGAGCGCCGTCTGACCGCTTTTCGGGTCATGCACCAGCACGCCGAAATTGTCGCTGCGGCACATGAATTGTTCGATCTCGACCGGCATCGCATCTCTCCCTTTATTGCCGCAGACATAGGGCGCCTGCCAGCCGATGTCATCTGCCTTTGTTGAACTTGGACTGCTTCGAAGCTACCGTTCCGCGCATGCATTCAGACATTGTCGATCTCCGTTCGTTTTATTCGACCACGCTCGGCCGCCTGGCCGAACGCTCGATCACCATGGCGCTGTCCTCGATATGGGCCGTCGTGCCCAACGAGCGGCTGGTCGGCCTCGGCTACACCTTGCCGTGGCTGGAGCGCTTCGGCAGCGATGCCGAGCGCGTCTTTGCCTTCATGCCGGCGACACAGGGCGCAGTGGTCTGGCCGGCGACGGGGCCGACGGCGACCGCCCTGGTCTTCGATGAGGAACTGCCGCTGGTCGATTCCTGCATCGACCGCATGCTGCTCGTCCATTCGCTCGAACATGTCGAGAACCCACGCGAGACGCTGAACGAGATCTGGCGGGTGCTGTCGCCGGCCGGCCGTGTCGTCATCGTCGTGCCCAACCGGCGCGGCGTCTGGGCACGCTTCGAGCATACGCCTTTCGGCAATGGCCGGCCGTTCTCGCGCAGCCAGCTGACCGAATTGCTGCGCGAAGCGAATTTCACGCCGGCGGCGTGGTCCGATGCGCTGTTCTTCCCGCCGTCGCCGCGACGTTTCATGATGCAGTTCCACAATGTGCTGGAACGTGCCGGCCGGCGCTTCTGGCCGATCTTTTCGGGCGTTATCGTCGTCGAGGCGCAGAAGCGGCTCTATCAAGGCGTGCCGGTCGCCCAGCGCGCGTCCCGCCGCGTCTTCGTGCCGGTTCTCTCGCCGCATGGCGCGCCGACGCTTGGCCGGCTGTCGCGGGCCGAACACCCGGCACCGCCAGGATGACGCGTTCGTGATCCGAGACGTGCTTTTTCACGCCTATCTGACGATATCAGGTTTGCTGTCCGATTGAAGGCCGTGCGGCCGATCCCTATGACCGGTTTGGCATTGCTCCGAATGCAAGGATTTAACCGATGGATGATCGTCCGGATGTCGAGGCCAGCGCCCAGAAGCTTGCCACGTCGATCGAAGCCAGCAGCCTGCGTGAGCAGCTGGCAACAATCAAGATAGCGCTGACCACCTCGCCGGTGCGAAAACAATTGCTTTGGGCAGCGATCGGCATCGTCGCCGTCATCGTGGCGAGCTCGATCGGGCAGGTTCTGCTCAATCGCTGGAACCAGCCTTTCTACGACGCGCTGGCGCGGCGCGACATGCCGGCTTTCCTGCATCAGCTTCTGGTCTTTGCCGGCATCGCCGGCGGGCTTGTGGTGCTCAATGTCGGCCAGACCTGGCTCGACCAGATGCTCCGCCTGAAGCTGCGCGAGGCGCTGACGCTCGACCTGATCGACGAATGGATGCGGCCGGCGCGTGCCTTCCGGCTGACCCATGCCGGCGCCATCGGCGTCAATCCCGACCAGCGCCTGCAGCAGGATGCCGGGCATCTCTCCGATCTTTCCACCGGTCTTGGCATCGGCCTGCTGCAGTCCTGCATCCTGCTTGCCTCGTTCGTTGGCGTCCTGTGGTCGCTGTCTTCCGGCTTCGTCTTCCACATAGGCGGCCATTCGCTGGCCATACCCGGCTACATGGTCTGGGCGGCGATCCTTTATGCTGGCACCGCCTCCTGGTTGAGCTGGCTGGTTGGGCGGCCGTTGATCCGCTTCAACAACGATCGCTATACGCGTGAAGCGGAGCTGCGCTCCTCGGTGGTTCGCGTCAACGAGAATGTCGATGCCATCGCGCTGGCGCATGGCGAGGCCGATGCCAGGCGCCGGCTCGAATTCGATCTCGGCACGGTGCTGGGCGCCATGCGGCGCATCTACAGCGCCCAGATCAATCTTTCCTGGGTTACCGACACCTATGGCTGGATCACTGTCGTCGCGCCGATCCTGGTCGCCTCACCGGTCTATTTCGCCGGCGATATCAGCTTTGGCGGCTTGATGATGGCAGTCGGCGCTTTCAACCAGGTCCATTCGTCGCTGCGCTGGTTCATCAACAATATCGGCGGCATCGCCGATTGGCGCGCTACGCTGATGCGGGTCGCCGACTTCCGCATCGCGCTTGGCGACACCGACGCGCTGCACGATACGGAACGGCGCATTTCGTTCGGCGAAAACCCGGACGGCAGCCTGACATTCGAGAAACTCGAGATCGCCTCGCCGGAGGGATGCACCAAGCTTGCCGAGCCGCATGTCGAAATCCGCGCCGGCGACCGGGTCATGATCACCGGAGATCCGGGCGCCGGCAAGACGCTGTTCTTCCGGGCCATTGCCGGTCTGTGGCCATGGGGCAGCGGACGGATCGGCATGCCGGCCGGAGAAGCGCCGATCTTTGTTCCGCGTACCCCCTATTTTCCGCTCGGCAAGCTGCGCGAGGTGCTCAACCATTCAGACGGCGCGGCGGAGGCGAGCGATGCCGAGATCTCGGAGGTGCTGGCCGATGTCGGGCTGCAACGCCTGTCGTCCTCGCTCGATCGCTCGGCGCGCTGGGAGCGTGAGCTCAGCGACGACGAGCAGCGTCTGCTGGCCTTTGCCAGGCTGGCCTTGCGACGGCCGAAATGGGTGATCATCGACGAGGCGCTGGACGCGTTCGACGGCCCAACGCTGAGGCAAGTGCTGTCGATGCTGGAGAAGCGCCTTCCCGACGCCGCGATCCTCAATATCGGCCGCGGCCAGCACAATGCCCGCTTCTTCCGGCGGGCGTTGACCATCGTCAAGGATGCCGGCCAACCGCCACTCAAGCCGGCCCGTATCAGGGCAGGTGCCATCGAACCGCCGCCGGTTATCGTTTCGGCTGGCCGAAAGAAATAGAAGGCAAGCTTTATTTCGCCGCGATCGCGGCGAAAAACTGTCGCGATCGTTTCAGATGGGAACGTTCCGATCAGCCATGCTTGACGCTCTCGCCCTGCTCGCCTGCCTTGCCTGCACCCCGGCGGCACCTGCGGCCGCACCGGCCAATGCAATTGCCGTCGATGTCGAGCTGGTGCTGGCCGTCGACATCTCGCAGTCAATGGATGAAAGGGAGTTTGCCCTGCAGCGCGCCGGCTATGTCGCGGCGCTGCGCCACCCCGACTTCATCAACGCCGTGCGTGCCGGCACCTTCGGCCGCATCGCCATCGCCTATTTCGAATGGGCCGGCACCATCCGCGACGATGCGGTCATTGCCTGGCAGGTCGTCGACAGCAAGGAGAGCGCCAACGCTTTCGCCGACAAGATCGCGGCCCGCCCGTTCAGGAGCTTTCGCGGCACCTCGATTTCCGGTGCTGTGGCTTTCGGCGCCGAGCTTTTCAACGGCACGGCCTTCACCGGCAAACGCCGCGTCATCGACGTCTCGGGGGACGGCCCAAACAACACCGGCTTGCCGGTCACAACGGCACGCGATGCGGCGCTGGCGAAGGGCATCGTCATCAACGGGCTGCCGATCCTGATCAGCCCGTCACCCACCTTCAGCCATCTCGACCGGTATTATGCCGAATGCGTTACCGGCGGGCCGGGCTCGTTCGTGCTGCCGATCTATGCTGCTTCCGAATTCGCCACCGCCACTCGCCGCAAACTGATCCTCGAGGTCAGCGGCATCGAGTATCCCAAGGTGGATCCGAGGACGATCCGCATCGACGCACCGATCGACTGCCTGCAAGGCGAGCGCGACCGAAGGTTTTTCTCGGACCCATATTTCCCGGAACTTGACCGATAAGGCTGGCCCAGGGGTAAGCTAGGCTGGTGGCAGGCCGAAGGCCGGGAACAGAGATGGCCCGAGCGGCCCTATGAAGATCGTCAAGGAAGCGATCCCGCCCTCGGCTGCGTCGAACACATGCAGGGAATGGGCCCGCCATTCAGGGCCATCGTGGCTGCGGGAATAAACCCCGACCGCCGGCTGGGCATTGGCCCGGGTGGCCAGCGTGCGAAAGCCGCCAAACCTCGGCCAGACGGTCTCGAAGAAACCGCGGATCGCTTCGCGGCCTTGATACCATTCACGCCAAGGCGGCATGGTGTAGATGGCGTCCTCACGCAGCAGCTCGATCAAGCTGTCGAGATTGGCGGCCTGCCAGGCCTGCATGTAGCGTTCGAGCAGCAGGCCTTCTTCGCGGCTGGGCCGTGATCGGCTGGCCGGCCGTCCCTGAGGATAGCGCGCTGCCAGCGTTACGCGGGCCCGCTGCAACGCGCTGTTGATCGAAGCCGTCGATCCGCCCAGCAAACGCGCCGTCTCGACAGCCGACCATCCGAGGACGTCGGCAAGCAGCAGCGCGGCGCGCTGCCTGGGCGGCAGATCCTGGATCGCCGCGACGAAGGCGAGCTGGACGGCCTCGCGGCTCTCGTAACGGGCTTCCGGACCTGGCTCGCTGCCGGCAATGTCTGGAAGCTCGGCGTCGGGGTAGGGCTCCAGCCAGGCGATGTCGGCTACGGGCCCGCCTATGGCCGCCCCGTGCGAGGGCTGCCGTCCGGGTTCCCGGAGAATGCGACGCGCCCTCGACCTCGCCTTGATGGCGTTGAGGCAAGCGTTGGTCGCGATCATGTAGAGCCAACCGCGAACCGAACCTCGCCCGTCGAACTCCGATCTTGCGCGCCAGGCGCGAAGCAACGTGTCCTGGACGAGGTCGTCGGCCTCGTGCAGCGAACCCATCATGCGATAACAATGCAGCTTGAGCTCGCGGCGATGGGCGGCCGTGACCTTCTCGAAGGCCAGCCGATCGAGGATCGGCTGGCGTGCTGGTTCCAGAGGTGGTTGAGCGTCTGTCATGTGGCTTGTGCGGTTACGAGCGAGCGTTGCATTACGCGCCCCTCAGGCGGCCGGGGCAAGCCCGCTACCGCTCACCATGAAGGAACTGCCTTGCGGCTGGCCGGTGGCGAGTGCGACCACCGCCCGTCCGACATCGGCCGGCGTTTGTATGTCGGTCATGGCGGCGATGAAGTCCGCCGGCTGGATGCCCATATAGGCCGCTATGCTGTCGACGCCGGCCTTGCCCACGCCGGTTTCCGGCATGATGCGCATCGGCGCGAGCGCCATGAAGCGCAGGCCGAGGCCAAGCCGGTCGGCCTCCTTCTGGCTATGACCGGCCAGGAACATCTGCATGCGTTTTGCGCCGGCATAGCCGCCGGCGTTCGGTGGTCCGCCGGTCAAGGCCGCGCCGCTGGAGATCAGAACGATCCGGGTCCCCGGCTTGAGCGGACGCCGCAGAGCGGCCCGGCAAAACAGGAACGACGCCTTGACGTCCGTGTCCCAATTTGCCGAGAACGCCTTCCAGTTCTGTTCATGCACCGGCGCAGAAGGCGCCAGCGCGCCTGCACAGATCACCAGCACGTCCGGCTCAAGCGCGGCGAAGACCTTATCCGGGGCGGAGTCCACCGTAGCATCGACCGCGAGCGTCTTCACGCCCGAGACCTCCCAGGCAAATTGCGCCAGGGCCTGTTTTCCGCGGGCAACGGCCAGCACCGCCGCTTTCTCCTTGAGAGCGGCCTCCGCGATCGAGCGGCCGACACCACGGCTGCCTCCGACGACGACGACATTCTGATTTTGCAACGATCCCATGGATCACCTCTCGTTCCCGGCCGCCGGACCATCCAGGCGCGCTCATCGATAAGGACAGCGCAGGTGTGCCAAAATCATCGGTGCCAGGTGGAAATATCTTTCAGGTGACGGCAGCCGCGCTTCGTTTTTGTATTCAGTGTCATTACCTCTGGGGTAATCGACCAGCGCATTACGTCTCGGCAAACTGCTCCCATCAAGCCGGTTGTCCGGCCTTCGACCACAAGGAGATACGCCATGACCGCCTACGCCGTCGCCCATATGCGCCAGGTCACGCCGGGGCCGCAGATCGTCGAGTACCTGCACAAGATCGATGAAACGCTGGAACCGTTTGGCGGCCGCTTCGTGGTGCACGGAGGCGAGGTGGAAGTCGTTGAAAACACCTGGCCGGGCCACCTCGTCATGATCGAATTTCCAGACATGCAGCAGGCGCGCGCATGGTACCGCTCGCGCGCCTATCAGGAGATCTTGCCGCTGCGCACCGAGAATTCTCAGTCCGACGTGGTCCTGGTCGATGGCGTTGCGCATCCGCACAAGGCCACCGACGTTCTCGAATAAGGGGACGATCTGCGACGATTGGCTCTTATCGTTTCAGCAGAAACACCGCCTGCTGGCCGAAAAAATTCCAGAACCACCACGGCATCGAGAAGCCGATCCGCTGGCCATTGGCGTCGAGCGCGGTCGCCTTTTCCACCGTCGCGCCAAGCTCGTCGCACAGATTGACGAAATCGCGAATGGTGCAGAAATGGATGTTGGGGGTGTCATACCAGGAATAGGGCAGGTCCCTGGTCACCGGCATGCGGCCGTTGAAGAGCAACGAAAAGCGCACCCGCCAGTGGCCGAAATTCGGGAATGAGACGATGGCGCGGTTGCCGATCCGGAGCAGTTCGTCGAGCACCAGCTTCGGATTGCGTGTCGCCTGCAAGGTCTGCGACAAGACGACGAAGTCGAAGCCCTTGTCGGGATAGAATTGGAGATCCTTGTCGGCATCGCCCTGGATGACCGACAGGCCACGCGCCACGCATTCGTTGACGCCGCGCTGCGACAGCTCCAGGCCGCGGCCATCGACCTTCTTGGTCGCCTGCAGCAATTCGAGCAGCAGGCCGTCGCCGGAACCGACATCCAGCACCCGCGACTGCGGCGGGATGAGATCGGCGACGACTTCGAGGTCGACGCGCTGGGCGCGGTTGACGCTCATGCGTTCGCCTCTTGCCTGGCGCATGATCCTGATCCGAAAAGTCTGCAACTTTTCGGGGTCATGCGCTGATGCCTGGCGCATGGTCCTGATCCGAAAAGCCGGCAACTTTTCGGGGTCATGCGCCGAGCCCTCTCGCCCGAGCGGCCGAGGCGATGAAGCCTTTGATGGCGGCGAACAGTTCGGGCTCGTCGAGCAGAAAGGCGTCGTGGCCGCGGTCGGTCTCGATTTCGACGAACGATACCGAGGCGCCGGCCGCGTTCAGCGCGTGCACGACCGAGCGGCTCTCTTCGGTCGGGAACAGCCAGTCGCTGGTGAACGAAACCAGGCAGAAGCGCGTCTTGGTGCTGGCGAAGGCATCGGCCAGCCGGCCGCCATGGTCGGCGGCGAGATCGAAATAGTCCATCGCCCGGGTCATGTAGAGATAGGAGTTGGCATCGAAGCGATCGACGAAGGTCATGCCCTGATGGCGCAGATAGCTCTCGATCTGGAAGTCGGCATCGAAACCGAAGGTCAGCGCTTCGCGGTCCTGCAGGTTGCGGCCGAACTTGCGATGCAGCGCTGCTTCCGACAGATAGGTGATGTGGGCGGCCATGCGCGCCACCGCCAGCCCCTTTTCCGGCCGCTTGCCATGCTCGAAATATTTGCCGCCGTGCCAATCGGGGTCGGCCATCACCGCCTGCCTGCCGACCTCGTGGAAGGCGATGTTCTGCGAAGAATGGCGGGCGCCGGTCGCGATCGGCAGCGCCGAGAAGACGCGCTCGGGATAGCTGGAGGCCCATTGCAGCACCTGCATGCCGCCCATCGAGCCGCCAAGCACGCTGAACAACTGTTCGATGCCGAAATGCTCGACCAGCATCAACTGCGCCCGCACCATGTCGCGGATGGTGATGATCGGCAGGTCGAGCCCGTAAGGCTTGGCTGTGGCGGGATTTGTCGAGGCGGGGCCGGTGGAGCCGAGGCAGCCGCCGATGACGTTTGACGAGATGACGAAGAAACGGTCGGTGTCGATGATCTTGCCGGGGCCGATCAGCACCTCCCACCAGCCCGGCTTGCCGGTCACCGGATTGGTGTTGGCGACGTGCTGGTCGCCGGTCAGCGCATGGCAGACGAGGATGGCGTTGGAACGCGCGTCGTTGAGCGTGCCGTAGGTCTGGTAGGCGATCTGGAACGGCGACAGCAGCGTGCCGGCGTCGAGCTTGAGCGGCTTGTCGGCGCCGAAACGCAACACCGGGCTCGACGGCTGGTCGGCCTCGTTGTTGGTTTTTCGAGCGCGCAAAGCGACCATCACATCTCCTTGCCCGGCCTTCCGTTGTCCACCGGTCCGGGCAACAGCCAGTCAGGGCAACAAAAAACCGGCCATGCCTTCGCAAAGCCGGTTACAAGATGCAAACGGCCCTTTAGCAAGTTGTTTAACGTGGCTGCAAGCCGACCGGCCAAATCACCACGGAACTGTCGATGCTCTTCTATGACTCGCGCGTGGGTTCGTCAACGGCAAGTTCTTGATCCCGAATTGCCGCCCCTCGACATTCCGGGCCACGGCTTGTATTTCCGCTGCGGCCTCCGGATGGAGGCATCCTCGACGGATTTCATGGAATGAGCCAGACACCGGATCAGACACGTCCAAGGCCCCGCGCCGGCATCATGGACATTGAAGCCTATGTGCCCGGCAAGAGCGCGGCGCCTGAAGGTGTCGCCAAGGTCCATAAATTGTCGGCGAACGAGAACCCGCTCGGTCCTTCGCCAAAGGCGATTGAGGCCGCGCGCGCGGTCGCCGACAAGCTCGCGGTCTATCCCGACGGCAGCGCCAGGCGCCTGAGGGAAGCGATCGCCGAGGTGCACGGGCTCAACCCGGCGAACATCGTCTGCTCCAACGGCTCCGACGAGATTCTAGGCCTGCTGGCGCAGACCTATCTCGCACCCGGCGACGAAGCCATCATCACCGAACACGGCTTCATGGTCTACAAGATCTACATACAGTCGGCCGGTGCCGTCCCGGTAACGGTCAAGGAGACCGATGAGCGCGCCGACATCGATGCGATCCTCGCCGCGGTGACGCCGGCTACCCGGATCATCTTCCTTGCCAATCCAAACAATCCAACCGGCACCTACGTGCCGTTCCAGGAGGTGCGCCGCCTGCATGCCGGCCTGCCGCGAAACGTGCTTCTGGTGCTGGATGCAGCTTACGCCGAATATGTCCGGCGAAACGATTATGAAGCCGGCGTCGAGTTGGTGGGCAGCGCGGAAAACGTGGTCATGACCCGCACTTTCTCCAAATTGGGCCTGGGCGGGGCGCGGATCGGCTGGATGTATGCGCCAATGCACGTCATCGACGCGATCAACCGCGTGCGCGGGCCTTTCAACGTCAATGCGACGGCGATCGAGGCCGGCATCGCGGCGATCCACGACCGCGCCCATATCGAACGCAGCGTCGCGCACAACGAGACCTGGCTAGCCTGGCTGAGCGAGCAACTAAGCGAGCTCGGGCTGCGGGTGACGCCGAGCGTAGGCAATTTCATCCTCATCCACTTTCCCGAGGATAAAAAGCATTCGGCGGCGGCCGCCGACGACTACCTCAGTGCGCGCGGCTACATATTGCGGCGCGTTTCCGGCTACGGTTTTCCGAGCGCGCTGCGCATGAGCATCGGCACCGAAGAGGCCAATCGCGGCGTTGTCGCAGCACTCGCGACATTCCTGAAAAGCTAGAACACCATGACCTCACCGATGTTCGAAAAGATCGCGCTGGTCGGCATCGGCCTGATCGGCTCGTCGCTGGCCCGCGTCATCCGCCGCGAGGGACTCGCCGGCCAAGTCGCGATTTCGACGCGCAGCGACGCGACGCTGGCACGCGCGAGCCAACTCGACCTTGGCGACACCTATACGACGGATGCGAAAGAGGCGGTTGGCGATGCTGATCTGGTTATCGTTTCGGTGCCGGTCGGCTCTTCAGGCACGGTCGCCGCAGAGATCGCGCCGGCGCTGAAGAAGGGCGCCATCCTCACCGATGTCGGCTCGACCAAGGCGTCGGTGATCGCGCAGATGCAGCCGCATGTGCCTGATGGCGTGCACTTCATCCCCGGCCATCCTTTGGCCGGCACCGAAAAATCGGGACCGGACGCCGGTTTTGCCGAACTGTTCGAGAACCGCTGGTGCATTTTCACGCCGCTGCCCGGTACCGATCCCGCAGCACTGGAAAAGCTCTCGGAATTCTGGCGCTGCTGCGGCTCCAACATCGACACGATGGACCCGCAGCATCACGACATGACGCTGGCCATCGTTTCGCACCTGCCGCATATCATCGCTTACAATATCGTCGGTACCGCCGACGATCTGGAGTCGGTGACCAAGTCCGAGGTCATCAAATACTCGGCTTCCGGCTTTCGCGACTTCACCCGTCTCGCGGCGTCCGACCCGACCATGTGGCGCGACGTCTGCCTGCACAACAAGGACGCCATTCTCGAAATGCTGGCGCGGTTTTCCGAGGATCTGTCCTCGCTGCAGCGGGCGATCCGCTGGGGCGACGGCGAAAAACTGTTCGACCTGTTCACCCGCACCCGCGCCGTCCGCCGCTCGATTATCGAGGCCGGCCAGGACATCGACGTACCGGATTTCGGCCGCCAGGCAGTCGAACACCCGCCGAAGGGATAAGCCGCGGCAGGCCGATGGCAGGCCGGCCCGGCTTAGAGCGGTTCATCGTTTCACAGAAACGCCGAACCGCTCTATCTCTTTGTTTTTGCGCAATTCCGGACGGAAAACCGTTTCACACTTTTCCTGGAATTGCTCTAGTCGAGCGGCTTGATCTTGCCGAGCGGGATGAAGCCGAGCGAGGCCTTGCCCCTGACGATCTTCAGCGGCATCGACGGCTGGTTGCCGAGCAGCGCCAGTCCGGCAAAGCCGGTTTGGATCTCTTTCTTCTGCTCGGGGATGGCGGTGGCGAGGATTGCCGCCACGGCCTTCGGATCATTGAGCCTGATCGTCAGGTCGGCATTTATGAGACCGTCGTCATCGACCGACAGCGGTCCGGAAACGGTGATGCGCGCAGTTCCGGACGACAGATCGAGCTCGTGGATTTCGGCCGCCTGGCCGCGCAGGCTCTTCGGATTTGCCTTGATCAGCGTCACGCCGTTCTTCAGCGTCACGTCGCCGCTGCCGTCGAGCGGCGGCAAGACGCGCCCGTCGATGGCCGCCGCGTCGATTTCGAGATCGGTGAAATTGCCGGTATAGTCGATGTCCGGGCCGTTTGGGCGCAATTGCCCGATGGCAGTTCCGGCGCTGAACAGCGAGACGGGATCGGTGTCGTCTGCCGGATCGGTCTGGCCGGACAGGCCTTCTGCCTGCAGCGAGAGGCGTCTCGGCAGCGGCCAGGACAGCTTCATGTCGGCCCGCAGATCATCCCAGTCGATCCAGAGCGGGGTCATGCCGGGAACTGAGGTCCTGAGCGGCCCCCTGAGCTCGGCGGCAGGCGACAGAAGCCGCGTGATCTGCGTGGCGGCGTTGATCTTGCCTGTCGATGCCGCGACGTTGCGGCTGTCGTCCTCGTAAGCCAGGCTGTCGCAGGAAAGGGTGAAGCTGAAGGGATAGCCGCTGACCGCGAGATTGGCGCAGTCGGCCTTGATGCCTTTGTCGTCGAGGTCGGCGACCGCCTTTTTGGCTGCGCTCTCGACCAGGTCCGCCAGGTAGAACCAGCCCGCGCTGTAGATGCCGAACAGCACGAGAATGAAAGCGGCAAGCCACAACAGGCGGCGACGTTGGCTGGGCGGCGGGCGCTCGTCACTTGACGTCATGCTGCGGCTTTCGTTAACGCGGGGTGGCACGGGTGGGCTGTCGCTTGCGGCACCAATAGGCAGACGGACTGAAACACCACCGGTGAGGTGGTCGTCACAATCAGGCTTGGCGATATGGGCGATTTTTGGGTTTTTGGCTACGGCTCACTGATCTGGCGACCGGGATTCGCGCATGTCGAGACGCGGCGCGCCCGCCTGCATGGCTACCGCCGTTCGCTCTGCGTCTATTCTTTCGTGCATCGCGGCACGCGCGAACGGCCGGGCCTGGTGCTCGGCCTCGACCGCGGCGGCTCCTGCATCGGGCTGGCGTTCCGGGTTCCAGGCGAGCTGCGCAACGAGGTCATTACCTATCTGCGCGAACGCGAGCTGGTCACCAACGTCTATCTCGAACGTGTGCTCAGCGTTCGCCTCGACAAGAGTGAAACGGATGGGAGCGGGACGGTCGAAGCCATCGCCTATGTCGTGGACCGCAGCCATGAGCAATATGCCGGTGCGCTCGACCCGGCCGAGGCGGCGACCGTCGTTCGCGGCGCCGTCGGCCAGTCGGGGAGGAATGAGGACTACGTGCTCAGCACGCTGGAGCACCTCGAAGCACTGGGTATCAGCGACCACTGGCTGGAAGACGTGACAAGACGGATCGCGACGTAGCTTCTTTTATCGTTGACCATGATGTTTTCGGTGGTCTGGGCTACATCCTGAAAATCTGTTTTCCAAGATCGGCGCGATCCAGGCTGTTTGCCACGGCAAGCTTGAACTCGGTCAGCGCGTGGAGACCGCCGACAGGAACGTGGAAGCCGGGCTGGCCGAAGGTGTCGATAACCTCGCGTAGCACAGGCCGGTCGGCTTCGGCCGGCGGCGAAAAGAAATAGCGATAGATATTCGCCCTGATCTCGACGCCGCTCAGCAACACATCGAAATTGTGCAGTTCGAAGCGCTCGGCACTCATGCCGCCATTGATCACCATCTGCCCGCCGAGCGCCAGGGTGCGGATCAATTCGCCGCTGACAGGTCCGCCGACATTGTCGATAATCCCGTTCAATCCGGCGCCACCGGTGATATCCATCACCGCTTCCCGGATACTTGCCTTCAAGTCAGAAAGGTCAAGAATGGCGGCGGCGCCAAGCGTCTTCAGATCGAAGCTTTGGTGCGAGTGCCGCACCAGCGCGATGACGTTGATACCGCGTCGTTGGGCGAACTGCATCACCATTGTCGAAATCGACGAATAGCCGGCCGTGACAGCCAGCCACTGGCCAGGCCGCACACGGGAATCCACCAGCAGATCCCACGCGGTAATGGGGTTCACCATCTGCCCGGCGCGTTCGACCGGATAGCCGGCAGGCAACGGGATCAGCCATTCGGCGGGAATGGCCGCGTACTCGGCCCAGCTGCCATAATAGCTGAATGCGACAAGCGTGCCCGGTTCCAGCAAGACGTTCGCGCCGACGGCTTCGACGATGCCGGCGCCATGGTTTCCTGCGACCTGCCGGGGAAAATGCGGCTTCTTCGGTTCGGGATAGAGGTTCTGGATAAACAGGAAGTCGCCCGGATTGATCGAGGCCGAGACCATCCTGACCAGCACCTCGCCGTCGCCGATGCGCGGCATCGGCAGGTCGTCCATGTAGAGCACGTCGCGCGGCGAACCGATGGCGTCAAATACAATTGCTTTCATTCCGGTCTCCACAACAAACGATCCGGGGCAAACAGTCCGGGCTTGGCCAGACCGTGCCGAGATTTGCGTCGGCGCCGCGGAACCTATGGCCGGCCGGCAAAGGTCTGAATTGGCAGATTTGACAATCTATGTGCTAAACTTGCCAGATTGTTTCCTCAGAGGGTACTGGTTTGGAAATTCGGGACAGCGTCTTGAAGCCCGACACGGCGCGGCGGGTCGCGGTTTTGTGAAGCGCCGGCGGGCTGGAAAAGAGGCTATGCGTTTGACGTTGCCACGGTGCGACATAGGTTAGCCCGGTCGGCGGCTCCCACCCGCCCCAGCATGAATCACCATGGAGATCAGCCTTGCAGAAACGTCGTCTCGGTCGCACCGACCTATCCATCGCGCCATTGGTTCTGGGCGGCAATGTGTTCGGCTGGACCGCCGATGAGAAAACCTCGTTCGACCTGCTCGACCGCTTTGTCGACGCTGGCCTCAACGCCATCGACACGGCCGATTCCTATTCGCGCTGGATTGCCGGCCACCAGGGCGGCGAATCCGAAACCATCATCGGCCGATGGATGAAGAGCCGTGGTAACCGCGACAAGGTTGTCGTTATCACCAAGGTCGGTTCGGATATGGGACAGGGCAAGAGGGACCTGTCCGCCGCCTATATCGAAAAGGCCATCGATGCTTCGCTGAAGAGGCTGCAGGTCGATACAATCGATCTCTATCTGTCGCACTGGCCTGATCCGGCCACTCCCTATGAGGAAACGCTCGGCGCCTACCAGAAACTGCTCGACAAGGGCAAAATCCGTTATGCCGGCGCTTCCAACCTCGACGCCGCCCAGTTGCGGGCCGCACTTGACGTAGCAAGCCTGCGCGGCCTGCCGCGCTACGAGGTGCTGCAGCCGGAATACAACCTTTACGACCGCTCGTCCTTCGATGGTCCGCTGCGCGATCTGTGCGCGGCCGAGGACATCGGCGTCATCACCTATTTCAGCCTCGCCAAGGGGTTTCTGAGCGGCAAGTACCGCAGCGAGGCCGACCTCGGCAAAAGCCCGCGCGGTGGCGGTGTGAAGGGCTATCTCAACACCCGCGGCATGCGCATTCTCTCAGCGCTCGATGCCGTTTCAGCCAGACATTCGGCCAAGCCAGCGGAAGTGGCGCTTGCCTGGGTCATGGCACGGCCCGGCGTCACCGCTCCGATCGCCAGCGCGACGACGCTCGACCAGCTCGACAGCCTGGTGCGTGCCGCATCGTTGCAGCTCAGTCCGGACGATATCGCCGAGCTCGACAAGGCCAGCGCATAGCCGCGCACGATCGTTCAAGACCGGCGCCGCTGCCTTGCCCTACCGTCCCTGCCTCGTCGCAGGATGCAGGGACGCCGCATGGCCGGACAGGGTCTTCTCGATCAGCAGCTATGGCAGCAATTGCTGGCGCTGGTGCTGGCATCGGCCATCGTTATGGGCAGCCCGGGGCCGGCGACGATAAGCGTCACCGCGGTCGGTGCTGCGTTCGGCCTGCGCGATTCGCTCCGTTATGCCTCGGGAATCGTTGTCGGGACGGTCCTCGTGCTTTTGGTGGTGGCGACGGGCATCATGGCCGTTCTCATCGCGCTGCCGAAGCTCGCAGCGCTGTTGGCGGTCGCGTCAGCAGCCTACATCCTCTATCTGGCGTTCAAGATAGCGACGGCGCCGCCACTGGCGGCACGCATTGGTGGGGCGGCGCTTCCCACTTTCCTGGGCGGGTTCCTTCTGGCCGTTGCCAATCCGAAAGCCTATGTGGCGATTGCCGCCGTGTTTGCCGGCGCGTCTTCCGGCGCCGGCGGTCTTGCTATTTCAGCCAAGCTGGCGGTCCTCGCCTTGATGATTGTTGCCATTCATCTCTTGTGGCTTCTCGCCGGCGCGGCTTTTGCACGTTTGCTGCGCAAACCGCTGGCGTCGCGGATCATCAATCTGGTGTTTGCCGTGACGCTGGTTGCAACAGCCGCCCTGGCTGCCTTGCCGTGAGCCTTTCTGGCATCCGCGGCGGGTGTCTCAGCCTTTCAATTCAGGTTTCGCATCCAGCTCACCAAGCCGTTTCATTGCCGTCGGCGGCATCGGCGGCGGGTTCGGCGTCTGCGACGCTTCGACGAGGAGCTGGTCGCAGGCGGCCTCCGTCTCGCCGATCAGCCGTTGCATGAATTCGTCCTTGCCGAGGCCGGGCGGGATCGGTGGCAGGAAGCGCGCCTTGATCGTGCCGGGATAGCGCAGGAATTTGCGGCGCGGCCAATAGAGGCCGGCGACGTGAGCGACCGGCACCACCGGAATGCCAAGTTGCGCGTAGAGTTCGACGATGCCGTATTTGTAGACCGGTTCGTCGCCCGGCGCCCGGCGGGTGCCCTCGGGATAGATGATCAGCTGGCGCGGATTGCGCGCCAATTCCTGTTTGGTCGCGGCGATCACCGTCTTCAATGCCTTCGAGCGGCTGCCGCGGTCGACAGGAATCATCCGCATCTTCAAAATGTACCAGCCGAAGAACGGGATCCAGGTCAGCTCCCGTTTCAATATGTAAACGGGATCGTCGAGATAAGGCAGGAAAGCGATCGTGTCCCAGAAGGACTGGTGCTTCGGCGCCAGGATGAAGGAGCCGTCAGGCAGGTTTTCCTGGCCGGTGATCTCACTTCTGGTGCCGGCGATCTTGTCGTAGAGCCACATGCTGGTGCGCGACCAGAATTTCGGCACGAACCAGGCGCGATGGCGTGGCGACAGGAAATAATACGGGGTCCAGAGGATCATCTGGACGATCAAATTGAGGTAGAAGGCGAGATTGAACGCCAGCGAGCGGAAATACAGCATACAGCAAGTGCCCGGTGAGGAGGTGTGCGTTGGTTACACCAAGCGCCGGCAAAAAGGAAACGCTGCGAGGCGGGCGATCGGCCCGGCCTTGCGATGGGCCGTCTTCGTCACGTTTGCCACGCCGCCTGCAGCAGGCGCTGTCTCAGGCGCGGGGCGGCGAAGTCGAGGAATGCGCGCAGCTTCACCGGCAGTAGCCCCTGGCCGGCATGGACGAGGCTCACCGGCCATGGGTCTGGCTCAAACTCTTGCAGCACCGGGCGCAGCGTACCCGACCGAACTGCGGCGGCGATCTGGTAGGAAAGCAGCCTCGTCACGCCGACGCCGGCAATCGCCGCATCGATTGCCGCCTCAGCGGTGTTGACCCGTAACCTGGAGCGGACCGGTACGGTGAATTCGGCCTTGCCGGTGGCGAAGGTCCAACTGGCAGCGGTGAGCCCTTCAAAGGTGATTGCACTGTGCGCCGCAAGCTCCTGCGGCGTTTTCGGCGTGCCGTGCTCGGCGAGATAGGCCGGGCTCGCGCAAACGACGCGGTGGATCGAACCCAGGCGGATAGCGACCAGGCTCGAATCGGCAAGCTCGCCGATGCGGACGGCGAGGTCGATGTGCTCTTCGACCAACTGGGTTATCCGGTCGGCGAGTGTCAGCCGCACACTCACGTCGGGGTAGGCGGCGAGAAAGGCGGTGACGACCGGCAGCACATGCAGGCGGCCGAAGACGATCGGCGCAGTGACGATCAGTTCGCCGGTCGGGGCGCTGTATTCGCCGGCGGCTATTCGCTCGGCCTCGCCGACCTCGTCGAGAATGCGACGACACGCGGCGAGATAGGCATGGCCCGCATCGGTCAGCGACAGCTGCCGCGCCGTGCGGGTCAACAGCCGTGTCTTCAGATGCCGCTCCAGGTCCGAAACCTTGCGGCTGACCGTCGTCAGCGGAATGCCGAAGCGGCGCCCGGCAGCCGAGAGGCTGCCTGTCTCCGCCGCGGCAACGAAAAGCGACATGGACTGGAGGCGATCCATAGCTCTCCCGAAAATTTGCCCTCCCGAAAAACGGAAGGATAGATTGCAGATATGGCATCTGCATCTCGAAGATGGAAGGACCTATTTCCTGACTAGCAATGCAGCGCAGCTCGGCGCTTGAGGAGGCTTCCATGAACGCTCACACCAGCGATGTTGCTTTCACCCCGACGGTGAAGGCGATTCAGGCGCGCAAGGGCTCGCGCCAGGCCTATGCCCGTGTCGAGGAGCGTGGCGGCTGGCAGGCGGCAATCACGCCCGATCTCGCCGCCTTCATCGAGGCGCAGACCAGCGTCTTTCTGTCGACCGCCAATGCGGACGGGCAGCCTTACATCCAGCATCGCGGCGGGCCTGCCGGTTTCCTCAAGGTGCTCGACGAACGGACGATCGGCTTTGCCGATTTTTCCGGCAACAGGCAGTTCATCACCCAGGGCAACCTCAGCGACAACCCACAGGCTTTCCTATTCCTGATCGATTATGCGCACCGGCAGCGCATCAAGATCTGGGGCAAAGCGCAAGTCGTCGAGGGCGATGCCGAGCTGACGGCAAAGCTGATGCCGCAAGACTATAAGGCGCGACCCGAGCAGGTCATCCTGTTTACGGTTTCGGCTTGGGATTCAAATTGCTCGCAGCACATCCCGCAGCGTTTCGAAGCGGCCGACGTGGCGGCGGCGCTGGGCGAACGCGACAAGCGCATCGAACGGCTCGAACAGGAGATCGCACGCTTGCGCTCGGGTGCAGCAGCTAGGGAATAAAAGTGCCGGTGCCGTTCAGTTTCCGCCCGCGGCGTCGGCCAGCGTGACGCCGTTGGGCGATTGCTTCACCGGCATGATGCCGCGCGCCAGCGCCAGCAGGTATTTGTTATATTCGGTGAACAGCACGCGCAGCGCTTCTGGCTTGGTCAGCCAGCGGCCATTCTCGAGGTTGGTGTTGACCACCGGATAGGGTTCGAGCCTGGCGCCGTGCAGCAGCCGGCCCATTTCCAGCAGGCTGCGCGGCATGTGATAATTGTTGGTGACGAGAATGACCGTGCCGTAGGCATGGTCCTCGACCCATTTGGCACTTTCCTCGGCATTGCCGATCGTGTCGAGCGCGGCGCGGTCGATGTCGACGCAGCAGGAAAACAGCCTGTTGTCGCCGCCGGTCGCGGCCTGAAGCTGGCGGCGGCTGGCGGAGGGATGGACGCCGCTGATCAGCAGCCGCTCGCCCTTGCCTAACGAAAGCAGGCCCATCGCAGCGTCGAGGCGCGACTGGCCGCCGGTCAGCACGATGATAGCGTCGGCCCTTGCCGGATTGGCGGGCGTAGTCAGGCGGCTGACGGTATTGGCGAACCAGCCGAAGCCGGCGACAAACAGCGCCATAAAGGCGAGCAGAAGGAGAGCCGAGATGCGCAAGGAGCGGGCTGCCAGCAGCCGCCCATGTTTGGCGAACTGACCCGGCTTGGCAAATTCATCAGGCTCGGCGAATACAGGCGGGCGCGCAACCAGCACTGGCATGCATCCAGCGGTATCGGTCGAGTCCCGAACGTCCATCATGAAATGGTTAATCCCGAAATACGGCCTTTGGTAGGAAAAAAATGCAATTTTCGTGACGATGCGTTTTCATCCGTGATCGATCTTTCCTTTAGCCGGCGTCCGGCTGGCGAATGTCGATGTCGCTGAGATAGGTAACCACGGTGAAATGGGAGGTTGCCGCCGTCAGCGCGCCGATCACCAGCACCATGACAGCGACCCCGAGATAACCCGCCGAGCCGATGGCGAAATTGCCGAATAGGGCGGTCGCCTGGTCGGCCAGCGGCGTTGCCATGTTGCGTGACGACCACCAGGAGAAGACGATGAAGACCAGGATCGCCGCGGGGCCGCCGGCCGCGGCGCCCTTCATGCCGGTGACCAGAAAATGCCGGCGGAATTCGCGCGCGATGAAGCGCGCCTCGGCGCCGACAAAATGCAGCACCTCGATGATGTGGCCATTGCCGGCCATGGCGCCGCGCGTCGCGAATACCACGGTCAGCACCGTCGCCGACAGCATCAGCGCCAGCACTGCAATACCGATCGTTACCGTGGTGCGGGCCATGGCAACCAGCCGGTCGACCCAGGTGCGATGATCGTCGAGCGAGGCACTCGGCAGCTTCGGCGTGATCGCCGCGCGCAGTGCGGCGAAATCGGGCGGACTATTCTCGTCGATGGTGATGATGATCAAGCGCGGCACCGGCAGCTCATCGATGTTCAGGCCCGAGCCCAGCCAAGGCTCGAGCAGCCGGGCCGTCGCTTCGCGGTCGACGATCCGGGCGCTTTTCACGCCAGGGAATTCGCCGGCGATCTGCGAGGCCAGCGCAAGTGCGGCCTCCATGTCGAGGCCGTCGACCGGCTTGATCTGGATGGTCGCCTCGCGCGAGATCTGGTTCTCCCAGACGGAGGCGGTGTCACGCACCAGCGTGACGGCGCCAAACGTCAGGCAGGACAGAAACGTCATGATGGCGATGACCAGCACCAGCGCCCGGCCGGCGATGTTCTGCGCCGGCACGATCGGCGCCATTTTGCGCTGGACGCGGGGCTTTGCCGCCGCGGCGTCCTGACCCTCGAAATGTTCGACGGAGAGCTCAGTCATAGATGTCCAGCCTTCCGCCGGCCAGGATCATTCGCCGTGCGTCGACCTGTTCCATCAGGCCGAGGTCGTGTGTGGCGATCACCACGGCGGTGCCCAGCCGGTTGAGCTCGATGAACAGCCGCAGCAAGCGTCGTGCCAGCGGCGGGTCGACATTGCCGGTCGGCTCGTCGGCGAGCAGGATCTCGGGCTGCTCGATCAACGCCCGGGCGATGGCGGCGCGCTGCTTCTCGCCGCCAGACAGCACCGGCGGCAGCACATGCATGCGCTCGCCGAGGCCGACCCATTTCAGCAGCTCGGTGACGTCGGTGCGATAGGTCGCCTCCTCGCGGCCGCGCACGCGCAGCGGCAATGCCACGTTCTCGTAGGTGGTCATATGGTCGAGCAGGCGAAAATCCTGGAACACCACGCCGATGCGTCGTCTCAGATGCGGCAATTCGGTACGCGAGATGCGCGAGCGGTCCTTGCCGAAAATGGTGATCAGGCCGCGTGTCGGCTTCAGCGACATGAACAAAAGCCGCAGCAACGTCGTCTTGCCGGCGCCTGAAGGTCCGCTCAGGAACTGAAAGGAGCGCTCCGGAATGTGCAAGGAGATGTCGCGGAGGATCTCCGGACCCATGCCATAGCGGAGGCCGACATTTTCGAAGCGGATCACTTTCGACGACCTGAAATTCTCGGCGGCAAGATGCCAGCCCTTTCTATGGAAAGACCATCGGCCGGCATGGTTAACCGACGGTTAATTTGGGGGCTTTTCGAGCGAGTCACAGGGGTTCCGGTGGGGAAGCGTTAACCATTTCCGTTTACCCAAAAAAAACGAACAGCGAACGGTGCGGTAGTGTTGGGCCATGATGGCTGAGGATCGAACCGCGCGCCCGGTTTCCGGCGAAATCATGACCGATCCGGCCGCCGAGCCGGAACGCATCATGCGCGACGTGACCGCCGAGGTCATCGATGCCGATTATGAGGTGCTGCCCCGCCATTTTACACGTCCAGACTTTGCGCCGCTGCCTGCGCGCATGATGTCCATGCCTTCGATCGAAGGCATGGACATGTTGCGCAAGCCCGAAACCGCCGTCGAACGCCCATTGTGGGTGCATGGTGGGCCGATCTTCTGGATTGTCGGCGTCGGTGCCGCCTTTGCCGCCTTCTGGATTTCGGGCGGCCATGCGCTGGTTCGTTAGAGCGGCGCCAGAAAATCAACAGGTCACCAGATAAACGATCAGCGACGCGCTGCGGACACCCGACCGTTCGCGGGCGTCCTGCGAAAGATTTGGCCTTGCCAGCCGGCTCGACATGCCTAGAAACAGGTTGAAGACCGTTTTCGGTCGGCTTCGCCTACAAGGCGATCATTTCTGGAAGGGCAGCCAATGCCAGTTGTGCGCGGCAAGGACATCGAAGTCCTGTTTTCGGCGTCCGCCATCGCGCGGCGGAACCTGGAACTTGCCAAGGAGATCGCCGGGCACGACTACCACGACCTTCTGGTAATCTCGGTGCTGAAGGGATCGTTCATCTTCGCCGCCGATCTTATCCGTGCCATGCACGATGTCGGCCTGTCGCCGGAGGTCGAGTTCATCTTCATCTCCAGCTATGGCGCCGGCACGACCAGCGGTGAGGTGAGGGTGCTGCGCGACATCGACAACGAGGTCGCCGGTCGCGATGTGCTTTTGATCGATGACATTCTGGAATCCGGCAAGACGCTGAGTTTCACCCGCGACCTCATGCTGTCGCGCGGCGCGAGGAGCTGTGCCATCGCCGTGCTGCTCGACAAGCGCATGCGCCGCCAGACCACGCTCAACGCCGACTATGTCGGCTTCGACTGCCCCGATTATTTCGTCGTCGGTTATGGCATGGACGTCGCCCACGCGTTTCGCGAATTGCCCTTCGTCGGCATCGTCAAGGGCGACGCTTGAGGCCTTTTGATAATTCTACTCCGGCGGCCACCTGACGCAGTTTTCTGCGCTTCCGGTGCTCTCGGACTCGAACGTCCGCTCCGCTCCGGTTCTCGAAAACCACGCTATCTGACTTGGCGGAGCGAATTCTGAAAAGGCCTCATCGACCCTTGGCGCCTTCAGGAAACATCAACTTTTCCCCGCCAAATATCCTGCCCATGGCAAAGCTCCTGATCGTCGAGGACGATGAATCCGTCCGCACTCTCGCCGCTCGCGCGCTCGAACGCGCCGGGCATAATGTCACTGTTGCCGCCGACGGCGCACATGGCCTTTCTCTGATCCGGGCGGCGCAAGGGAGCTATGACCTTGTGCTGTCCGACATCCGCATGCCGGAAATAGACGGCATCGAGATGGCCAAGGCGGCAGCAGCGCTGTTCCCGGCGATGAAGATCATGCTGATGACCGGCTATGCCGACCAGCGCGAGCGCGCCGAGGAATTGGACGGCATTATTCTCGACGTCGTGCAAAAGCCGTTCACGCTGGCTGAAATCCGCGCCCGCGTCGAACAGGCGCTCGCCTGCTTCGCCTAAAGCCCAAGGCCGACCGCCTTCAGGCAGGGTCGCAGGTCGCCGTAATGGCTGGCGCGCCGCTCAGGCGCCGGCTGGCATTGAGCGCAAACAGGCCGGCGCCGATGATGAGGGCTGCGCCCGCCGCCGTCGCTGGTCGCGGCACTTCGGCAAAGAACAGAAAACCCCATAGCGGCGACCAGATGATACCGGTGTATTCGAAGGTGGCGACGCTGTTGGCGGGCGCCAGCCGGTAGGCCTGCGACAACAGGATCATGCCGGCCGAGGCAACGAAGCCGCATGCCCCCATCTTGAGGAGATCCGGCGTCGCCGGCCAGACCCATGGCCGGACGAGGAATTCGAGACTCGGATGCACGGCGTGGTCAATGCCTGCCAGCCAAAACAATGCCGCCACAAATGCGGCGCCGATCAGATAAGCGCCGTTCTGATAGAAAGCCATGACAGTCGAGGATTCGGTGTCGCCGATCTTGCGTGCCATCAGCTGCGAGAAACCGTAGAGCAGAGCCGAACCTAGCGACAGCAGCGCTGCCCAGTCGAACAAGCCGGCGCCCGGGCGCACCATCACCAGCACGCCGAGCATGCCGACCAGGACGGTGGCGAGCGCCTGCCAGGACACGCGTTCGCCGAGATAGGGGCCGGCCAACGCCATGATGAACAGCGGCGCCATGAAATAGAGCGCCACCGCGTCAGCCAGCGGCAGGGCGGCGATTGCCAGGTAGTAGGCCGTGTAGGAGGTGAACTGGATGAAGGCGCGCATCGTCAGCATGCCGAACCGCTTCGACAGGATCGCCTGCAATCCGACATCGGCGTGGACAAGGAAAACCAGGATCGGCAGGGCGACGATCGAGCGGATCGCCATCACCTCGGTGACCGGATAGTGGCTCGACACCGCCTTGACCAGCGGGTCCTGCAGCGAAAAGACCAGCACGCCGAGACAGAGGCTGAGGATGCCGAGCACAAGCCGATTCTGCATAGGCGCTCCTGTCTCCCGCGTGCGCGGCCGAAAGCAGGCCTGCATCCGGGTAAAAAGAACCCGCCACCGTTTCGGGCAGCGGGTACGAGTGAGGACTTTTGATTGGTCCGCAGCCGATTTCCCGGCCGCATATCCAATGGGTAAGGCGACTATCGTCCGCCGTTTGACATGTTGCAAACGAATTGGAATGATGCCAGCAATCAGATTTTCTTATGGCGGGCACATGCGACCCAATCTCGACAGCGACCTGTTGCGCACCTTCGTGGCGGTCGCCGACACCGGCAATTTCACCAAAGCGGCGGAGCGGGCCGGCCGCACCCAGTCGGCGGTCTCGATGCAGATGAAGAGGCTCGAAGGCATGATCGGCGACAGCCTGTTCGAGCGCGGGTCGCGCGGTGTAGCGTTGACGCAGCGCGGCGGCGAACTCATCGCCAACGCCAGGCGCATCGTTTCACTGCTCGACGAGACGGCGGCATCGATGGTCGCGGCGCCGCTTGGCGGGCCGGTGCGCATCGGTATCCCGGAAGAATATGGCCACGCGATCCTGTCGCGGGCACTCGGCGCCTTTGCCAAGCGCCATCCTCAGGTCGACATCACGGTCCGCTACGCGCATTCCGGTGCGCAGATCGCGGCGCTCGCCGCCGGCGAGCTCGATCTGGCGGTGGTGTTCGAATGGCAGGATCTGTCAGGCGGTGAGGTGCTGATGCATGACCCGACCGTATGGGTGACGTCGGAGCTGCATCACATGCATGAGGAGCGGCCGGTGCCGATCGCGCTCTACAATCGTGCCGGTTGGTGCAAGGATTTCGCCATAAAGTCGCTGGAACAGCGCGGTCTCGCCTATCGTGTCGCCTACACCAGCGATACCAATGGCGGCCTGCGGCTCGCCGTCACCTCCGGGTTGGCGATTGCGCCGATCTCGCGCAGCAACATCCCGGCCGGCTGCCGCGAGCTTACGGCCGCCGACGGGTTCGGCGACATCGATTCCTCGAACGTGGTGCTGCGGCGCAATCCGAACGCTTCCGGCGAGGCCATCGACGGCATGGAAGAGGCGATCCGCGAGGCGTTCACCAACCGTTAAAACGTGCCGCTCAGTCCGGCGGTGGCGGCCTCCACGGACCGCACGGCGATCTTCCGAATATTGGGGGGCAGCCTTACTTCAGCTCCAGCAACCGCTCCAGATAGCTGCGCTCGATATCCGGGCTGAGTGCGTTGCCGAGCCGCTTGCGGATCGCTTCGAGGATCTGGCGGGCACGCTGCACATCGATCTCGTCAGGCACTCTCACCGAACTTCCGTCATCGGGACCCTCGCTGGTGCGGGGCCGCCCGAGCGGGTCACGGTCGGCATTCTGCTGGCGCCCGCCCTGCCCGTTGCCGCCCTGGTCGCCTTGCATCGCCTGCAATTGCTTCATCATGTCCTTGGCGCCCCTGCGCAAGGCTTCCAATGCGCGGCCCTGGTGACCGACGGCCTGGTCGCCTTCGCCCTCGCCGAGCGCCTGTTCGGCATTGCCCATGGATTTGCCGGCCTCGCCAAACCCCTCATTGGGGTCGAGGCCCATGCCTTCGAGGCTCTTCCTCAATTGATCGAGCTCGCTCTGCAGCTTGCCCTGGCCTTCCTGCAATTGCTTCAGCGCATCAGCAAATTCCTGCGGCGTCATCGGCTTCGGCCGGCCGAGCGGATCGCGGTCGTCACCCGGGCCGGGCTTGCCCTCTTCGCCCATCGGGCCTGGCTCACCGTTCTCGCCGAGCTGCTCGTCGCGGTTCTGCCCGCGCTGTTGCTGGCCGCGCTGCATCTGGTCCATACGGAAAGTGTCGTTCATCATCTCCTGCTGGCGCCGCATGATCTCGCCCAGCTTGTCCATCTGCTGGCGCATCTCGCTGTCCTGCTGGCCGCCCTGTTGCTGGCGGCCTGCCTGCAGATTGTTCATCATGTCCTGCAACTCGGACAGCAATTGCTGCGCCTGGTCGCGATTGCCGGATTTCGCCAGGTTCTCGATCTGGTCCATCATGCGGTCGATGTCGCTCTGGCGCAGTTCCTGACCGTTCTGCTGCATCTGTGGCGCATTCGGATTCTGCTGCGCCCGCGCCGCGAATTCCTGCAGGAACTGGTTCATCGCCTCGCGCAGTTCCTTCATCGCCTTCTCGATCTCTTGGTCGCTGGCGCCGTTCTTGATCGCATCCTGCAGCGCCTGCTGCGCCTGGCGCAGCCGCTTCTCGGCCGCCGACAGATTGCCTTCCTCAATGCCGAGCGCGATCTCCCAGAGGTAAGCGACCTCGTCGCGCAACTGGTCGTCGCTGTCTGCCATCTTCAGCCGGGTGCGGGCGCTCATGATGGCGAGGTAGTGCGCCATGTTGTCGAACGTGTCTTCCGGCCTGAGCGTGATTGCATCCATCAGGTCGAGCACGCGGTCCTTGGCATAGGCGTCGAGCGCCAGTATGCGGCGCTGCTCGACCACAGCCCGCGCCAACGGGTTGGAGAATGGCCGCTCCGGCATCACCAGCGTCTTGGTTTCGCTGGTCGCCGTGTGTCCGGCACCGTCGGTGGCGACAAGCGACAGCTTGACGTTGCCACCTGCCCAGACATGGTCGGTCAGGTCCTTCGTCGTCTTAGCGGCATTGGCCTTGCCGCCGCGGCGCGGCAACGTCAGCGGCATTTCCGGCGGGCCATAGAGCGGATGCGCGTTGGGCACTTGCGGATCGGCCAACGCGAAAACCGCCTTGGCGGAGGCCGCGCCATAGTCGTCGTCGATCTGGTAGTTGAGCTCGAAGGCGCCGTTGACGGCGCGCTTCGGCTCGCCGACAAAGCGGATCTGCGGCGGCTTGTCGGGAATTATGGCGAAGGCCCAGCGGCCGAGCTCGCCGTCGCTGGACTGCAGCGTCAGCGTGCCGTCGGCCGTTAACTTGCCGCTGAACTGGCGCACGGTGGAAGGCGTTGCCGGACTTGCCTCAGTCTTGGCGGCTTGCGGCCCGGTCGGATCGATGGCGCGGGTGTTGCCGCCGGTGTCGGCGTAGCTCAGCGTTTCCTCGCCCGAACCGCCGGTGACGCGCAGCGACACATCGCTGCCCTCCGGAATCGTGAAGGTCGGCGGCGCTTGAGTGGCGTTGTTGGCCAGGACCGGGGCGTTCAGGAATACCGGCGGCCTGCCGGTATAGGCCGGCGGCGTCACCCAGGCATCAATGCGCGGCGGCACGACGTCGCGGGCGGCACGGGCAACAAAACCGTCGCTCAGCCTGCCGCCCGATGGCCCGAAGGAGAAGGCAAAGGCAGTGACCAACAAAAGCGCGGCAACGGCGCGCAGCGCCCACGGGTCGCGTTCCGGCACGCGTGTGCGCGGCACGTCGCCGCCAAGCTCGCCCAGCCGGTCGGCCATGCGCCGCTGATGCTCGCGCCACAGGGCTTGCGAAAAAATGCTTTCCTTGCCGCTCGGGCGATCGGTCTGGACCTGCACCGGGCTGTGCAGCAATCGGTTGGCCGCCTCGATGCGGCGGTCGACCTCGGCACTGGATGGCGTGCGGAAGAAACGCAGTGGATAGAGTGCGGCAAGCGCTGCGACGCCGAATGCCGTGATAAGACCGATCCGCGCCAGATCGGGCAAAAATGGGAACAGGCCGAGCCACGAAATGCTGAGGAACAGGCTGGCGACGATGATCAGTGGCAGCAGCAATGGCCAGCCGCGTTCGACGATTATCGAGACCTGCGTCCCCAGCCGGCTCAAGGCAAGGCGCCTGGCCAGACTGCGATCGCTGGTGAAAATGGGTCGTTGTGTCATCGGCCCTTCCTGGCCGGGCGGGATAGCCCAGGCCTCACGAGTCTATCGCATGGGCCCGAAAAGTCGATTTTCGGGAAGCACGATGCGAAGACCTAAAATCTAAGCGCGTACTTCGTGCGTCCAAGCGGATGCACATCGCCCTAAGGATACCAACAAACACGGCGAAGGCGAGGCGGTTCCCCAAAACGTGAACAATAATGCCCCGGATATTGTCAGAATTTCGCCGGATTGGCGTTTGCGCCGCAGACCAGTACGGCAACGCGCTCGCCTGCAACCGGTGCGTAGCGGCCGGACAGGAGCGCCGCGAAGGCGGCCGCACCGCCCGGCTCGGAGATGATTCGCACGCGGTCCCACAGCGCCGCCTGGGCGGCGATAATGTCGTCGTCGCTGACCAGGATCGAGCGCTCGACGAATGCCTCGGCGATAGGAAACATCATTTCGCCGACACGCTTTGGCGCGAGCGAATCGGCGGCGATGCCCTCCGCCGGCGCGTCGACGGGTCGGCCCGCCTCGAAGGCGCGATGAAGCGTCGGCGCACCCTCCGGTTCGACGGCGATGATCCTGATGCGGCCGGAAAACCAGGCGGCGATGCCGCCTATCAGGCCGCCGCCACCGACGGCGACCAGCAGGGTGTCGAGCTTCGGCAAGTCGGCCTCGATCTCGAGGCCGAGCGTGCCTTGCCCGACAAGCGTCTCCTCCTGGTTGAAGGCGTGGATCTGGAGCGCGCCGGATTTTTCGGCGAAGCTCTCGCTGGCGGCCAGCGCCTCGGCATAACGGGCGCCGCCGACGATCAGCTCGGCGCCGTAGCCGCGGATGCGGTCCAGCTTGGCCTGCGGGCTCACTTCGGGAACAAAGATGGTCGCCTTGTGGCCGAGCCGCATGGCGGCATAGGCGACGGCGGCACCGTGGTTGCCGCCCGATGCGGCGACGACGCCGGCCGCAGGAACCGGCCGTTCGAGGAGATTGGTGAACGCACCACGTGCCTTGAACGAGCCGGAATGCTGCAAGCACTCAAGCTTCAGGTCGACAGGCAGAGGCGGGCGGCCGAAATCGGCCATGTCGACGCGCAGCACCGGCGTGTGGCGCACGAAGGGCCGGATGCGGGGTTCTATCGCTGCAATGCGCTCGCGTGTGATCGTGTGGCCGTGCAGCATGATTTCACTCCCAGAGTTGACATTCAGAGTTGACATTACTTAGTAACTTGGCAAAGTGCCTAAATGCAAGAGGTCGATGTCTTCAAAGCAATCGCCAACGAGCGCAGGCTGCAGATCCTCGATTGGCTGAAGGACCCACGCGCGCATTTTCCGCCGCAGGCGGACGGCGATCTGGTCGAGGACGGCGTCTGCGCGCTGCTGATCGCGGAAAAGCTGGGGATCACCCAGGCGACGCTCAGCGAGCATATGCGCGTGCTCACCCAGGCAGGGCTTTTGCGCAGCAAGCGCATCAAGCAGTGGATATTCTATCGCCGGAATGAGGACAGAATCGCCGAGACCAGGGCGCTCATTCAGCACCGGCTGTAGCTGCAGAGTTCTACTCCAACCAGTCCGGCACCGAGTCCAGTCCGATCAGCTCGTCATAGGTCTGGCGCGGGCGCACAACGTGGAAGCGGTCGCCGTCGACCAGCACTTCCGGTACCAGCAGCCTGGTATTGTAGGTGCCGGCCTGAACGGCGCCATAGGCGCCGGCGGTGGAGACAGCGATCAGGTCGCCGGATTTCAGCCGGGGCAGGTCACGGTCGAGCCCGAGATAGTCGCCGGTCTCGCAAACCGGGCCGACGACGTCGACCTTCATGCGTGGTGCTGCGGCCGGCTGCTGCGCCACCGGCCTGATGTCGTGGAAAGCGTCGTAAAGCGTCGGCCGGATCAGGTCGTTCATCGCGGCGTCGACGACGAGGAAGTTCTTGGCGTCGCCCTCCTTCACGAAGATCACCTGCGAGACCAGGATGCCGGCATTGCCGACGATCAGCCGGCCTGGCTCGAACATCACTTTCAGCCCAAGTTTGGCAACATGCTTCCTGACGATCTGGGCATAGGCATCGGGCAAAGGCGGCGGGTTGTTGTCGACGCGGTAGGGAATGCCAAGGCCGCCGCCGACATCGATGTGCTCGATGGCATGACCGTCGGAGCGCAAGGCGCCGACCAGCTCCACCAGCAGCGCAAAGGCGTCGTCGAAGGGCTGCAATTCGGTGATCTGGCTGCCGATATGGGTGTCTATGCCGGTGACCTTGATGCCCGGCAGCTCAGCCGCGCGCGCATAGACCTTCCGCGCATGCTGCCACGGAATGCCGAACTTGTTCTCGGCCTTCCCAGTCGAAATCTTCTTGTGCGTCCTGGCGTCGACATCCGGATTGATGCGCAGCGAGATCGGCGCGATCTTGCCCAGCGCGGTGGCGCGGGCCGACAGCAGCTCCAGCTCCGGTTCGGATTCGACGTTGAAACAGAGAATGCCGGCCGAGAGCGCAAAATCCATTTCGCGCGCGGTCTTGCCGACGCCCGAAAACAGGATCTTGCTTGCCGGGATGCCGGCCGCCAAAGCGCGGCGCAATTCGCCCTCCGAGACCACGTCGGCGCCGGCGCCGAGCCCTGCCAGCACCCTCAGCACGGCCTGGTTGGAATTCGCCTTCATGGCATAGCAGACGAGAGCATCGAGCCCGGCAAAGGCCTCGGTGAAGACGCGAAAATGCCTGGTCAGCGTCGCCGTCGAATAACAGTAGAACGGCGTGCCGACGCTGGCGGCGATGTCTGATATCGCCACGTCCTCGGCATGCAGCGCGCCGTCGCGGTAGTCGAAATGGTTCACGAGATTGGTCCGAAATCAGAGCAGCGGGTCGAGGATGAATTTCTTGTCCTCGACAGGTTTTTCCGGCTCCGGCGGCAAAGGTTGCTTGGCCTTCTCGGCGTCCTTGCGGGCCTGCACGGCTGCCGCGTACGGCGTGTCGAGCGCAGCCTTCCTGCCGCAGGCCGCAACGGTGGCCATTGCCGCCAGCAGCGTCAGCGTCACCAAAATCCTGCTTCCGGTCATCGTGCCATCCGTCCAAAACTGTTGCCCGCAGCCGCTTCTAGCCGAGTTTTGCGGCCATTGCACCCCGCGTCTTACGCCTTGGCGAGCCGCTTTTTCCAGTAGCGGATCTGCTTGCGCACCTCGGACGGCGCGGTGCCGCCGAAGCTCGTGCGGCTCTTTACAGAATTCTGCACGGCAAGAACCGAAAACACGTCGGCGCTGATACCGGGGTGAATGGACTGCAGATCCTCCAGCGAAAGCCTGTCGAGCCCGATCTTCCTGTCCTCGGCCAGCGCCACCGCCCGGCCAGTGATATGGTGCGCCTCGCGGAACGGCAGCCCGAGCGTGCGCACCAGCCAGTCGGCGAGGTCGGTCGCAGTCGAATAGCCGGCGCCGGCCGCCTTTTTCATCGCGGCAGTGTTCACCGTCATGTCGCGCACCATGCCGGTCATTGCCGCCAGCATCAGGTCGAGCGTCTCGGCCGCGTCGAAGACGGATTCCTTGTCTTCCTGCATGTCCTTGCCATAGGTCAGCGGCATGCCCTTCATCACCGTCAGCAGGCCGACGAGGTGCCCGGTGACGCGGCCGGTCTTGCCGCGCACCAGTTCGGCAGCGTCCGGGTTCTTCTTCTGCGGCATGATCGACGAACCCGTCGAGAAACTATCCGACAGCCTGACGAAGCCGAATTGCGGCGTCGACCAGATGATGATCTCTTCGGCCAGCCGCGACAGATGCGTCGCGCAGATCGCCGCCAAGCCCAGGAACTCGAGCGCGAAATCGCGGTCCGAAACACTGTCGAGCGAATTGCGCATCGGCTCGCGGAAGCCAAGCGCCTTCGCCGTCTGGTGCCGGTCGATGGAAAAGCTGGTGCCGGCAAGGGCGGCGGCGCCGAGCGGGCTTTCATCCATCCGCTCGATGGCGTCGCGGACACGCGACAGGTCGCGTGCAAACATCTCGACATAAGCCATGCAGTGGTGGCCGAAGGTCACCGGCTGCGCCGCCTGCATGTGGGTGAAGCCCGGCATCACCGTTGCCGCATGCTCCTCGGCCCGATCCAGGAACGCCGTGATCAGGCCCTTCAGCGCCTCGGCGACACGAAAGCATTCGTCCTTGACCCACAGCCTGAGGTCGACCGCCACCTGGTCGTTGCGCGAGCGGGCGGTATGCAGGCGGCCGGCGGCGGGGCCGATCAAATCGGCCAGACGGGCCTCGACATTCATGTGGATGTCTTCCAGCCTGGTCGAGAACTCGAATGTGCCGGCCTCGATCTCTGCGAGGATCGTGTTCAGCCCGTGAGCGATTTTTTCTTGATCGGCCGCCGAAATAATGCCCGTTTGCGCCAGCATCTGGCTATGGGCGATCGAGCCGCGAATATCCTGCGCATAGAGTTTGCGGTCGAACGAGATCGACGCGTTGATCGCTTCCATGATTGCGGCCGGACCCGAGGCAAAACGTCCGCCCCACATCTGGTTGCTGGCCTTCTTGTCGTTCATCGCTATAACCCGTGCTCCGGAGCAGTTTTTCAAAAATGGCAGACGGCAATAGATTTTTCCCGGCTTTGCGTCTCATCCTCGCCGCTTTGGTTGCGGGCGTGCTGGCCGGCGCGGTCGCGGTATATGTCAGGGAAAGCAGTTCTGGCAACAAGGCGCCCGCGCAAGTGGCCGCCGGCGGCGGCAAGGACGACGTCGCCTGCGCCGCCAAGACCGACCGTGCCAAGAAGATCGCCGCCGCTGCCACCGGCCAGGTTGCCGCGCTTTTGCCGGCGGATCCGCCGCAATCGCTGAAAAGCCTTGCCTTCAACGGCCCCGACGGCAAGCCGACGACGATCGCCGATCATGCCGGCAAGACGGTGCTGCTCAATCTGTGGGCGACATGGTGCGCACCTTGCCGCGCCGAAATGCCGGCGCTCGATGCGCTGCAGAAGGAGATGGGCAGCGATGCGTTTCAGGTTGTTGCCGTCAACGTCGATGCCGGCGACGATGCCAAACCGAAGAAGTTCCTGGAGGACACCGGCGTCAAGTCGCTCGGCTACTATCGCGATGCCACGATGGCGCTGTTCAACGACGTCAAGACGCGCGGCCTGGCGCTCGGTCTGCCGGTCACCATGCTGATCGATGGGCAAGGCTGCCTGATCGCCCATATGAATGGCCCGGCCGAATGGTCGGGGCCGGATGCCAAGCGTCTGGTCGAGGCGGCGCTTCAGCCGGGATAGGCTCAGACCGTGCGCAGGCGCGGCTTGAGCACGGCAATGCTTGCGCCGCGTCGGCTGGCGGTGCGGATTGCCGGAGCGGCCACGCCCGTCAGTTCCCCGAATGTCTCGATCGGAGCCGGTTTGCCGAGGTAGTAGCCTTGCCCGATCTCGCAAGCCTCGGCGTCCAGGAACTGCAATTCACCCGGCGTCTCGATGCCTTCTGCCAGAACCGGTAGGCCGAGACCGCGTCCAAGCCCCAGCACGGCGCGAACGATCGCCGCGAACTGGGCGTTCTTGTCGACCGATTTGATGAACGACCCGTCGATCTTGATCTTGTCGAAGGGAAAGGCGCTGAGGTTGGACAGCGAAGAATAGCCGGTGCCAAAATCGTCCATCGCCACATGCACGCCAAGCGCCTTGACCTGCCTCAAGGTTGCCAGCGCGCGCGGCATGTCCTTCACCAGGGCCGTTTCGGTGATCTCCAGTTCGAGCCTGCCGGGGGCCAGGCCGGATCTCGTCAATGCGTCGTGCACCTTGCGGCTGAAGTTCGGATTGTGAAGTTGCACGGCGGAGACGTTGACGGCGACCATCAGCGGGTTTGTCCAGCGAACAGCATCGTTACAAGCCGTCGTCAGCACCCAGTCGCCTATCTGCGCGATAGCGCCACTGTCCTCGGCCACGGGGATGAAAACGGCCGGAGAAATGTCACCCCGCTCAGGGTGCTGCCAACGGACCAGGGCTTCGAAGCCGATCATCCTGCCGCCGCGGATCTCCTTCTGCGGCTGATAGACGAGGTGGAACTCCTTGCGGGCGATCGCCTGGCGCAATTCATGCTCCATCACGCGCTTGTCGCGGGCCGCGGTGCCCATGGCTATCTCGAAAAACCGATAAGTGTCCCTGCCTTCGGTTTTGGCGCGATGGAGTGCCGTGTCGGCATGGCTGATCAGGCCGGCCTGGTCTTCGGCATCCAGCGGAAAGAAGGCGATGCCGATGCTGGCCGAGACGAGGCCGGAGCCGACCGAAACCCTGTTTTCCTCCCGGATCGCCGCCAGCAAGTCCTCGGCTATCCGGCCTGCGGCCAGGGGGTCGGGGAGGTTCGGAGCTATGATGGCAAATTCATCGCCGCCGAGACGCGCGAGCATCTGTCCGTGGCGCGGGATGCCGGAAATGCAGTGCGCCAGCTTCTGCAGCATAGCATCGCCGGCCCCGTGGCCATAGAGGTCGTTGACTTGCTTGAACCGGTCAAGGTCAAGCAGCAGGAGCGCCAGATGTCCATCCTTGCCGCCACGATCCATCGAGGCGAATTCTGCTTCCAGCCGGGAAGAAAAGCTCCGCCGATTGGCAAGCCCGGTAAGCGGATCGAAATGCGCGAGGCGGAGGATCTCTTGTTCTGCCTTCTTGCGCTCACGGATGTCGCGAACGGCAAGCACCGTATGAGGCCTGCCGCAGTAGGTGATTTTCCTGGCGATCAGCTCGACAGGAATTCTCGCCCCGTCGCTGCCCCTTAACTTCGCTTCCTGCGCCTGTTCGCCGAAGCCGGACATATCGGCTGCGCTCTGTCCGTCGAAAAGCTCGCCGAATTGCATCGTGTTCAGGGTGGCTGTCGCTGTTCCGGTCAGCTTCGCCATACTGTCATTGGCGCTGACAATGCGGGTGCCATCGCAAACGATCAGACCTTCCACCGCCGCATTGGCGAGATCGTGCATGCGATCGGCCTCGAGCTTCTGGCGGCGAAAGCGCAGGTCGATCCACAGCGCGGCACCCGATAGCACAAGGATTATCAGGCTGGCGACCGCTGCGGCAAAGGCCTGGGAAATGGGCTCGATGGAATGTTCGGATATTTCAATCGAGGAATCCGGAATGATCGACACCGCAGCCATCGCGATGAAATGCAAGCTGCAAATCGCCAGCGTTAAAAGCGCGGCGCCGCCGAAAGTCGCGAGCGCTGACGGACGGCGCAAGACGACAAGGAGCGCCAGTGCCGCGAGGGTCACGCCGGCCAGAAGCGATATCGCGACAAGGAGCAGGTTCCATACGACCCGGCCTTCGACCTCGAAAGCTGCCATGCCGATGTAGTGCATCGTCGCGATGGCGCCGCCCAGAATGGCGCCACCGGCGAGGAAATGGTCGATGCCGCGGCGCAAGGTGGCGACCCACATCCCAAGCGCGGTCATGATAACGGCGGCGGCAAGCGAAAAGGCGGATAATCCCGGATTGTATGCGTTCGGTATTCCCGGCGTAAACGCGGTCATGGCGATGAAATGCGTCGCCCATATGCCGAACCCGGTCGAGGCTGCGGCGATCATCAGCCAGACAAGCCGGTTTCGCTCGGTCGATCGGCCGACATGCTTAAGGAGATTAACCGCTGAGAAGCAAGAAATTCCACAGACGAGTGCGGCAAGCGCAACCAGTCTCGGATCGTGCTGACTTACAATACAATTATAGACCGTCAGCATCCTGGTTCACTCGGTCTGCCAAAACTAACAGGGGAGGTGTGACTGATTAGTTCTTGGAGATTTTAACGAATGGTTAACCCGCGGGCCATGAGGCGGGTCTTTTCGGGGGAAAACCGACGCCGCTGCGCCGAAAAGACGGTGATGTGATTTCTTGCGCCCGGTTCGGTAGCGAGTGCACTTTAGGAAGGAATGATGTTCATTGATCCGCAATAAAACCGTTGTCCGATTGTCATCAGCGCCACATATTGGCTTTGCGGAAGTGCCCCTTTCGCCAATGACAAACGGGAGATGAAACATGAAGTTCTTCGGCTTTGCGGCCGGTATCGCCGCCACCGTGACCCTGCTTTCCACCACCTCCGCCTTCGCCGTCACGCAGATCAGCTGGTGGCACGCCATGACCGGCGCCAACGCCGAGGTCGTCGCCAAGATCTCCAAGGATTTCAACGCCAGCCAGAGCGACTATGAGCTCGTTCCGGTGTTCAAGGGCACCTATCCGGAGACGCTGAATGCCGGCATCGCTGCCTTTCGTGCCGGGCAAGCGCCCGATATCCTCCAGGTGTTCGACGTCGGCACCGGCGTGATGATGGCGGCCGAGGGTGCGATAAAGCCGGTGGCCGATGTGATGACCGGCGCCGGGATGACTTTCGACAAGAGCCAGTATCTGCCCGGCATCGTCGGCTATTATTCGAAGCCGGACGGCACCATGCTATCGTTCCCCTACAACTCTTCCTCGCCGATCCTCTACTACAACAAGGACATCTTCCAGAAGGCAGGCCTCGACGTGAACAATCCGCCCAAGACGTGGAACGAGGTGTGGGAAGCTGCCAAGAAGATCAAGACGAGCGGCGCCGCCCCTTGCGGCTATACCTCGACCTGGCTGACCTGGATCCACCTGGAGAATTTCGCGGCGTGGAATGACGTGCCTTGGGCCACCCAGCAGAATGGCCTGGCCGGCGGTGATGTCGAACTCAAGATCAATGCGCCGATTTTCGTCAACCACTTCCAGGCGCTCGCTGACCTGGCCAAGGACGGCACATTCAAATATGGCGGGCGCACCTCCGAAGCCAAGCAGATATTCCTCGCCGGCGAATGCGGCATCTTCACCGAATCGTCGGGCGGCCTCGGCGATATCGTCAAGTCCGGCATGAACTATGGCATCGGCCAGCTTCCTTACGACAGTGACGCCAAGGGTGCCCCGCAGAACACGACGCCGGGCGGTGCCAGCCTGTGGGTGTTCGGCAACAAGTCGGACGAGGAATACAAGGGTGTCGCCGCCTTCTTTGCCTATCTGTCCAAGACCGATGTGCAGGAATATCTGCACCAGAAGTCGGGATACCTGCCTGTGACGCTCGCCGCGTATGAGGCGACGAAGAAATCAGGCTTCTATGACAAGAACCCCGGCCGCGAGACACCCATCCTGCAGATGATCGGCAAGTCGCCGACCGACAATTCGAAGGGCGTGCGCCTGCCGAATCTGCCGCAGGTGCGCGATATCCAGAACGAGGAGCTGGAGAAGATGCTGGCCGGCCAGCAAACCGCCCAGCAGGCACTCGACAATGCGGTTGCGCGCGGCAACGCGGCGATCAAGGAAGCGCTGGAGAACTGACGGGATTATCTCGGTTAGTCGGTTGGAATATCGCCCACGCGAGCCGGCGTGGGCGATACCTGGATAGCGAGGGAAATCAGCCTGTCTCCACGCGTCGTCTTTCCCAACAAGATCCTGCCCTACCTGCTGGTGGCGCCACAACTCGCCATCACCCTGGTTTTCTTCTACTGGCCGGCCGGTCAGGCGCTTTACCAGTCGATGCTCAGGCAAGACCCGTTCGGGCTGAAGAGCAGGTTCGTCTGGTTTGCCAATTTCCGGAAGGTGCTGGCCGATCCGGCCTACCTCAACTCGATCAAGGTCACCGTAGTGTTCTCTCTTGCGACCGCGATCGTTGCCATGGTTGTGGCCCTGCTGCTCGCGGTCATGGCCGAGAAGGCCGTGCGCGGCAAAGGCCTCTACCGCACACTGTTGATATGGCCTTACGCCGTGGCGCCGGCGATTGCCGGCATGCTTTGGCTTTTCCTGTTCAATCCCTCGATCGGCTCGTTGGCCTATTTGCTGAGAAGCCTCGGCATCGTATGGGACCCGCTGCTCAACGGCACCCACGCCATGATCCTGCTGGTGTCGGCTGCTGCCTGGAAGCAGATCAGCTACAACTTCCTGTTCTTCGTCGCCGGCCTGCAGGCGGTGCCGAAAACGCTGATCGAAGCGGCGGCCATGGACGGCGCCGGCGAAACCAAGCGCTTCTGGACCATCGTCTTCCCGCTGCTTGCGCCGACAACCTTTTTCCTGCTGGTCGTCAACACCGTCTATGCCCTGTTCGACACGTTCGGCATCGTTCATGCCGTCACCGGCGGCGGGCCGGGCAAGACGACCGAGACGCTGGTCTACAAGGTCTACAATGACGGCTTCGTCAATCTGATCCTGGGCGATTCGGCGGCGCAGTCGGTCATCCTGATGGCCATCGTCATTGCGCTCACAGCGATCCAGTTCCGCTATGTGGAACGCAAAGTCCATTACGGCTGAGGGCAGCGATGATCGGCCAGTCCCCGCTCCGCACCTTCATCGCCCATGCCGTGCTCATCCTCGGCATATTGATCGTGGCTTTTCCGATCTACTACACCTTCGTTGCCTCGACGCACACGCTGCAAACGATCCTCAGGCCGCCCCTGCCGCTCTTGCCCGGCGACCAGCTATGGAACAATTACAGCGAGGCGCTGTTCGGCGGCATCGGTCGTATCGGCGGGGTCAGCGTCGGCAGGCTGCTCCTCAACACCACGATCATGGCGCTCGGCGTTGCGGTGGGAAAGATCTTCATCTCGATCCTGTCGGCCTACGCGATTGTGTTCTTTCGCTTTCCGCTGCGCATGACCTTCTTCTGGCTGATCTTCATCACCTTGATGCTTCCAGTCGAGGTGCGCATCCTGCCGACCTACAAGGTGATGGTCGATCTCGGCATGATCGACACCTATGCCGGCCTGATCGTCCCGCTGATCGCCTCGGCCACCGCAACGCTGCTGTTTCGCCAGTTCTTCATGACCATACCGGGCGAATTGGTCGAGGCGGCGCGTGTCGACGGTGCCGGGCCATGGCGCTTCTTTTTCGATATTCTGGTGCCGCTGTCGCGGACAAACATCGCCGCGCTGTTCGTGATCCTCTTCATCTATGGCTGGACGCAGTATCTTTGGCCGCTGCTCGTCACCAACAGCAACGACATGAACACCATCGTCATCGCGCTGAGAAAGATGGTTTCCTTCGCCGATGCCGACACCCAATGGCACCTGGTGATGGTCACGGCAATGCTGGCCATCGTGCCGCCGATCCTGGTGGTCGTGCTGATGCAACGCTGGTTCGTGCGCGGTCTGGTCGAATCCGAAAAGTGAGAAGCCGATGGCGACCGTGGATCTGAAGGATGTCAGGAAAATCTATCCCAGCGGTGTCGAGGCCGTGAAGGGCGTTTCCATCGCCATTCCCGACAAGGAGCTTTGCGTGCTGGTCGGCCCCTCCGGCTGCGGCAAGTCTACGCTGCTGAGGATGATCGCCGGGCTGGAGACGATTTCTGCCGGTACTGTCGCCATCGACGGCAAGGTGGTCAACGCCATTGGCCCGACCGAGCGCGACATCGCCATGGTGTTCCAGAACTACGCGCTCTACCCACATATGAAGGTCTATGACAACATGGCCTATGGCCTGCGCAACCGCGGCACGCCGAATGACGAGATCGACAGCAGGGTACGCTCGACTGCCAAGGTGCTGGAGCTTTCGGCGCTGCTCGACCGGCGCCCGCGCGAGCTTTCCGGCGGTCAGCGCCAGCGCGTCGCCATGGGTCGCGCCATCGTACGCAACCCGAAGGTCTTCCTGTTCGACGAACCGCTGTCCAACCTCGATGCGAAATTGCGCGGGCAGATGCGCATCGAGATCAAGAATCTGCAGCGCTCGCTTGGCGTCACCTCGGTTTATGTCACGCACGACCAGCTTGAGGCGATGACGCTGGCCGACATCCTCGTCGTCATGAACGCCGGCCTGGTCGAGCAGACCGGCGCGCCGCTTGATGTGTACGAGAAACCGGCCTCGACCTTCGTCGCTTCGTTCATAGGCGCACCGCCGATGAATCTGCTGGCGCTCACAGGGGCCTCCCCAAGCTCGGTATTGGCGGACGGCACTGTGATTGGCTTGGCGCCTCGACAGGGCAAGGCAGTGACACTAGGCTTTCGTCCGGAGGACGCCGACATCACCTTCGCGGCAGAGGCGCCGGCCGGCGCGCTCGCGCTGCCGGCAACAGTGGAAGCGGTCGAACCGGTCGGTGCCGAAAGCTTTCTCCATTGCGTGGCAGCCGGCAGCCGCATCGTGGTGCGCGTCTCAGGCCGCGCTAGCGCCAAGCCAGGCGACCAATTGCGCGTCGTGGCTAGGTCCGAAAAGCTGCATTGGTTCGATCAGGCGGGCAAACGGGTCGATTGAAGTCGGCCTTGCGCAAAACCGTTCAGGCAAACACATGCGCCTTGCCCGACACGGTCAGCCGGACGATCTCGCCGATCGCCGGCGCGTCCATGCCCGGCTTGCGCAGGATCAACGGCGTATTGCCGATGGCGGCGGCGTCGGGCGGATCGGGGCTGTTCAACAGACGCACCGCGATGGTGCACATCGAGCCGGCGAACTCCGATTCCGTCACCTCGCCGAACAGCATGTCCGGCGTGCCGGACATGCCTTCACGCGATGTGCGTTTCAGCAACACCTGCTCCGGCCGCAGCATGATGCGAGCGACGTCGCGCCGCTCCGAGCTGTCGACAGCGATGCGGCCGAGCGGCGAGATTGCGAAGCCATCGGCGATCCTTGCCGGCAGGACGATGGCGTCGCCAAGGAACTCGGCGACCATCCTGTCCTTCGGCTTGAAATAGAGCTCGCGCGGCGTGCCGACCTGCGAGAATTTGCCGTCGCGCATCACCGCGACCTGGCTGGCGAATGACAGCGCCTCGGCCTGGTCGTGGGTGACCAGGATGGTGGTGATGCCGGCGGTTTCAAGGAGCTCGGCCACGGCCTTGCGCATCGAGGCGCGCAGGCCGGTGTCGAGCGCCGAGAACGGCTCGTCGAGCAGCATCAGCCGCGGCTTCATGGCCATGGCGCGGGCGAGCGCGACGCGCTGCTGCTGGCCACCGGAGAGTTCGTGCGGACGGCGCTTCAGGATACCTTTGTCCAGCCCGACGACATAGGCGAGCTCGGCGATGCGCTCACTGCGCTTTTCCTCGTGACGCCCCATGCCGAAGCCGATATTGGCGGCGATGCTCAGATGCGGGAATAGAGCGCCGTCCTGCGCCACCAGCCCGATGCCGCGGCGATGCGCCGGCACGGCCGTGTCGCCATCGGCCAGCACCTCGCCATCAAGCACGATGCGGCCCTGGTCCGGCGCCTCGAAGCCGGCGATCAGCCGCAGCAAGGTGGTCTTGCCGCAACCGGACGGCCCGACGACAGCCGTACGGCTGCCGCTGGCCACGCTGAGGTCGACGCCGGCAAGTGCTGCGACCGGCCCGTAGTGCTTGTGGATGCCGCTCAGCTCGAGAAAGCTCATCGCCCGGCCATCCGCTTCGACTGGACGTAGAGCAACCAGGTCAAAGGCAGCGACATCGCCACCATGATCAGGGCATAAGGCGCCGCCGACGCATAGTCGATCTCGCCGCTATAGGACCAGAACGCCATGGCCAGCGTGCGGGTGCCGTTGGGCGCCAGCATCTGGGTTGCGGTCAATTCGTTCATGATACCCAGCGCGACCAACGCCATGCCGGCTGCGGCGCCCGGCGCCGACAGGCGGATGGTCGTCGACCACAGCGCCTTGAGCGGCGACCGGCCGAGGCTGGAGGCGGCGCGTTCGAGCTCGACCGGCGCCTGTGCGATCGACGCCCTGAGGCTAATCAGGGCGCGCGGCAGGAACATCAGCGCATAGGCGACCAGGATGGTGAACAGGGTCTGGTAGAGCGGCATGGCGATACGCACGGCGATGGTGACCAGCGCCAGGGCGATGACAACGCCGGGCAACGCGCCGACGATATAGTTGCAGCCCTCCAGGACGCGTTGCAGCCGCCCCGGCGCGCGGATCGAAATCCACGCCATCGGCATTGCCGCGACGGTGGCGAGCAGCGCGCCGGCAATTGCTAGGAACAGCGTTTGGCCAAGCGCCAGGCCGATCTCGTCGAGCCGCCAGACATCGGCGCCGCCGGCCATGAGCCAGCGGCCGATAGTGGCGAACGGCACGCCGAGCGCCAGCAGCGTGGTAATGGCAGGCAGCAGCAGGCAAGGAATGGTGGCGCGCCCAAGGCCCGTGCGCTGCTGCTGGCGCGCAGCACCCGAACCGACGCGGGCATAGCGCTCCTCGCCGCGCACCAGCACCTCCAGCCCGAGCAGCACAAGGCAGCAGGTCACCAGCACGCCGGCCAGCATGTTGGCGGCGGGACCGTTGAAGGTCGACTGGAACTGGTCGACGATCGCGGTGGTGAAGGTGTCGAAGCGGATGAAGACATAGAGCCCGTATTCGGCCAGGAGATGCAGGCCGACCAGCAGGGAGCCGCCGCAAATGGCGAGCCGGAGCTGCGGCAGCACGACACGCCTGAACACACGCCACGGGCCGAGACCAAGGGCTGCCGCTGCATCCTCGAGAGCGGGATCGAGCCGGCGCAATGCCGCCGCCACCGGCAGATAAAGGAAGGGGAAATAGGCGATGACCGACACAAGCACGCCGGCCCACAGGCCGTGCAGTCTGGGCACCATGGTGACCCAGGCGTAACTGTGGACGAAGGCCGGAATGGCGAGCGGCGCCACCGACAGCCAGGCCCATAGGCGGGCACCCGGCAGATCGCTGCGCTCGGTCAGCCAGGCCAGCATGACCGACAGCACGATCGAGATCGGCACCGCCAACACCACCAGCAGGCTGGTGTTGACCAGAAGTTCGCCGACGCGCGGCCTGAACACCAGCGCCGCCACCGTTTCCCAGCCGGTCTGCACCGCCACCCAGACGATGAAGGCAAGCGGCAGCAGCGCGAAAAGCGAGACAAAGACGGCAGCCAACGCAATCCATGAGACCGACCAACGACGTGCCCGCACGGCCGTGGCGTCGGCCGGCAAGCCTGGGCGTGCGAGATCGATCGCGGATTGCATCAGATCAGACGTTGCGCCAGCTCCGCCCGGAGGCGGAAACGATCGGCGGCGGATAATCTCGCGGGTAGCTTGTGGTCATAGGCAAATGCCATCTTGAAAACAGAGCGCTCCTGTGGAAAGCGAATTCCCACAGGAGCGCAGTCGGTTGCCCTTTTAGGACGAACGCCGGCTAAAGCAAGCCGGCCGCCGTCATCAGGTCGGTCACCTTTTTCGAGTTCAGCGTCGTCGGGTCGACTTTCGGCGCCTGCAGATCGGCCAGCGGCACCAGCTTCGGATTGGACTCGGCGCCCTTGCCGACTGCGTATTCGAACGAATCGCCTGTTTTCAGCACGTCCTGGCCGCCATTGCCGGTGACCCATTTCAGGAAAGCCTGCGCTTCCTTCGGGTGCTTGCTCGAGGCCAGCACGCCGCCGCCGGAAATCGAGACGAAAGCACCGGGATCCTGATGCTTGAAATAGTGCAACTCGACGTTCTTGCTGTTCTCGCCGGTCTTGGCCTGATCGCCGTAGTAGTAATAGTGATAGATCACGCCGCCTTCGACCTCGCCGGCATTGACCGCCTTCATCACCGTGCTGTTGCCCTTATAGGCGGTAAAATTCTCCTTCATCGCCTTCAGCCATTCGGCCGTCGCCGCCTCACCCTTGAGCTGCAGAAGCGCGCTGACGATCGCCTGGAAATCGGCGCCGGAGGGCGAAGCGGCCCAGCGGCCCTTCCAGCTCGGATCGGCGAGATCGAGCAGCGATTTGGGCAGCTGGTCGGCGCTCAGCTTGGTCTTGTTGTAGGCAAAGACGGTGCTGCGCGCGGCGACGCCGACCCATTTGCCGCTCGCCGGCTGGTACTCCTGCGGAACCTGGGCCAGCGTCTCGGTGCCGACCGGTGCGAACAGGCCGGCCGCCTCGACTAATGCCATGGCCGGCGAATTCTCCGTCAGGAATACATCGGCGGGCGAAGCGGTGCCTTCCGCAACGATCTGATTGGAGAAATCGCTGTCGCCGCCATTGCGGACGGTAACCTTGATGCCGGTTTCCTTGGTGAATCCCTCCGCCCAGGCCTTGGTCAGGTTTTCGTGCTGGGCGTTGTAGACGACGATGCCCTCGTCCTCTGCTATTGCCGGGCCGGCGATCAGGCTGATTGCAAGTGCTGTCGCACCGGCAAGGGCGGAAAGAGCATATTTCATGGCGTCGTCCTCGATTTCGATGGTCTTTGGCTTGGCACGCTGCACCTACCAATACCTGACTGGTGCAGTCAACATTGCTGGCCCACTCAATCGCTCAAAAGGAGCAAACTTTCGTGATGCTCAGCTAATTTGCCTTGGACATTATTTCGCCGGCCCCGTAACAAATCAGCGCCGAGACGCGAATATCGGGGAGTGAACTCTTGTGAGCGGCAAGGACGAAGCCGAGCTTTCACGCCTGCTGCGGGCCGCGATCGCCGGAGACGAAAGGGCCTATGCCGACTTTCTGCACCGGATCGCCGCGCTCGTTCGTGGCTTTGCCCGGCGCAAGATCGTGCAGGGCGGGGTGGATCCCGAGGATGTCGTGCAGGAAACCTTGCTGGCCATTCATGTGAAACGACACACCTGGCGCCATGATGCGCCGGTGCTGCCTTGGGTCTATGCAATAGCCCGCTTCAAGCTGATCGATGCGTTCCGGCGGCGCGGTCGGCGGATCGAGATCGAGATCGACGAAATCGCCGAGACCTTTGCCGAGCCGGAATCGGAGACGGTGAGCGAGCGCGACATCAACCGGGCGCTCGACAGCCTGTCGCCGGCACAGCGTTCCGTCGTCTCGGCCGTATCGGTCGAAGGCCGGTCAATCGGTGAGACCGCGGCCAAATTCGGCATCAGCGAGACGGCTGTGCGGGTGTCACTGCACCGCGGGCTTGCCGCCATTGCCAAACGGTTCAGGGCGGGGCGGGAATAACATGAGGACCGAAGATCTCATCAAGGCGCTCGACGCCGATGCCCGCAGCAAGGCGCTGCCGCTAGGCACCACCTGGTGGCTTGCCACCGGCGCGGCCATCGTGATCGCGGCCGCGGTTTTCTGGCTGACGATCGGCCCGCGCCCCGACATCGCGATCGCCATGCACACGATGCGGTTCCTGTCCAAATTCGTCTTCACGATTGCTCTTGCCGCCAGCGCCTTTGTCCTGGTGCGTGGGCTGTCGACGCCCGGTGCATCGACCGGCCGGGCGGTGAGCTGGATGGTCGCCGCGCCGCTGCTGGTGATTGTGGCTGTGATTCTCGAACTCTTCGCCGTGCCTGCGTCCGACTGGGGCACGCGCCTGGTCGGCACGAACATGGTCATCTGCCTGACCTTCATTCCGTTGATCGGGATCGGCCCGCTTGCCGTCTTTCTCGCGGTGCTGCGCCATGGCGCGCCGACAAGGCCGGTGCTTGCCGGTGCGGCCGCGGGCCTGCTTGCCGGCGGGCTGGCGGCGACCTTCTATGCGGCGCATTGCTTCGACGATTCGCCGCTTTTCGTCGGCACCTGGTATACGATCGCGGTCGCCATCCTTGCCGTGCTCGGGGCGCTCGGCGGACGACTTTTTGTGCGCTGGTAGCGAGGCGATCAGCGTGTCGGAACGGGATGCTCGCCGCGATAGTCGTAGAAGCCGCGGCCGGTCTTGCGGCCGAGCCAGCCAGCCTCGACATATTTGACCAGCAGCGGGCAGGGGCGGTATTTCGAATCCGACAGCCCGTCATGCAGCACCTGCATGATCGACAGGCAGGTATCGAGCCCGATGAAATCGGCAAGCTGCAGCGGCCCCATCGGATGGTTGGCGCCGAGCTTCATGGCGGTATCGATGGCGTCGACCGAGCCGACACCTTCATAGAGCGTGTAGATCGCCTCGTTGATCATCGGCAGCAGGATGCGGTTGACGATGAAGGCCGGGAAATCCTCCGAGACGGTTATCGTCTTGTCGAGCTGCTTCACATAGGTTTTTGCCGCCTCGAAGGTCTGGTCCTCGGTGGCGATGCCGCGCACCAGTTCGACCAGCTTCATCACCGGAACCGGATTCATGAAATGTATGCCGATGAAGCGTTCCGGCCGGTCGGTTTGTGAAGCCAGCCGTGTGATCGAGATCGATGACGTGTTCGTCGCCAGGATGGCCTCGGGGTTGAGCTGCGGGCAGAGCTGGGCATAGATCTTGCGCTTGACCGTCTCGTCCTCGGTCGCTGCTTCGATCACCAGATCGGCGCCCGCAAGGTCGGCCATGGCCGGTGCCGACGAAATGCGCGCCATCGCCTCATTGCGCAGCTTTTCCTCGAGTTTGCCGGAGCCGACCTGACGGGCCATGTTGCCGCTGATCGTAGCGATGCCCTTTTCGGTGCGGTCGGGCGAAATATCGTAAACCAGCACCTTGTAGCCCGCCAGCGCCGACACATGGGCGATGCCGCCACCCATCTGGCCCGCGCCGATGATGCCGATCGTCTCGATCTTGCTCATTACCCGATCCCGTCGAGGCCTTTGCGGCCCGTTTTTTGTGCAGTGCAAACTAAAAGGGCGGGGCGACTTCGTCTACCCCACCCCTCAGAATTTAATACGCTTTGGCAGAAGGCGTCAAAGCGCCTTTTGCAGTTCCGGCAGAATGACGAAGAGATCGCCGACGAGACCGTAGTCGGCGACCTGGAAGATCGGCGCTTCCTCGTCCTTGTTGATGGCAACGATCACCTTCGAATCCTTCATGCCGGCAAGGTGCTGGATGGCACCGGAGATGCCGACGGCAATATAAAGGTCGGGCGCTACCACCTTGCCGGTCTGGCCGACCTGCCAGTCGTTCGGCGCATAGCCGGCATCGACGGCGGCGCGAGATGCGCCAACCGCCGCACCGAGCTTGTCGGCGACCGGCAGGATGACCTCCTGGAACTTCTCGGAGGAGCCCAGCGCACGGCCGCCCGAGATGATGATCTTGGCCGAGGTCAGCTCTGGACGGTCGGTCTCGGAGAGCTTGTTCTCGACAAAGCTCGACAGGCCGGGATTGGCCGCCGCCTGGACCGTCTCGACCGGCGCGGAACCGCCCTCGGGTGCTGCCTGGAAGGAAGCGGTACGCACCGTGATGACCTTCTTGGCGTCACTGGACTGCACCGTCTGGATGGCGTTGCCGGCATAGATCGGCCGCTTGAAGGTGTCGGGCGACACGACTTCGATGATTTCAGATATCTGGGCGACATCGAGCAGCGCCGCCACGCGGGGCGCGACGTTCTTGCCCGACGAGGTCGCCGGCGCGATGATCGTCTCGTATGGCTCAGCAAGCGAAACGACGAGTGCCGCCAGCGGTTCGGCGAGACGCTCGGTCAGTTCGTCGGCGTCGGCGAGCAGCACCTTGGTGACGCCCTTGAGCTTGGCGGCGGCGTCCGCTGCCGGCTTGGCACCTTTGCCGGCAACCAGCACATGCACGTCCGAACCGATCTGCAGCGCCGCCGAAAGCGCCTTGGCGGTCTGGTCGGAAAGCGCAGCGTTGTCGTGTTCGGCAATCAGAAGAATAGCCATGATGTTTTCCTGACTTTCGTCTTCGAGGCTCCTGAAATCCGGTCAGGCCGAGTCGAAAACGGTTGGTTTCGAGAACCGGAGCGGAGCGTACTTCAGTACGTGAGCACCGGAAGCGGAGAAACCGGCCGTTTGCAGGCCGGCCTCATCGGATTTCCTTAGAGCACGCCGGCTTCGTTCTTCAGCTTGTCTACCAGTTCGGCGACGCTCTTGACCTTGACGCCCGCCTTGCGGCCGCCCGGCTCCTCGGTCTTGATCACTTTAAGCCGCGGCTTGACATCGGCGCCGTAATCGGCAGGGCTCTTCTCGTCGAGCGGCTTCTTCTTGGCCTTCATGATGTTGGGCAGAGACGCGTAGCGTGGCTGGTTCAGCCGCAAATCGGCCGTGACGATCGCCGGCATCTTCAGTTCCAGCGTCTGCAGGCCGCCATCGACCTCGCGCGTCACCGTGGCCTTGTCACCGTCGAGCACGATCTTGGAGGCGAAGGTGCCCTGCGCCCAGCCGAGAAGTGCGGCCAGCATCTGGCCGGTCTGGTTGGAATCGTCGTCGATCGCCTGCTTGCCGAGAATGACAAGGCCGGGCTGTTCTGCCTCGACGACGCCCTTCAGCACCTTGGCGACGCCCAGCGGCTCAGTCTGCTCGTCGGTCTTGACCAGGATGGCGCGGTCGGCGCCCATGGCGAGCGCCGTGCGCAAGGTCTCCTGTGCCTGCTGCGGCCCGATCGACACGACGATGATCTCTTCGGCCTTGCCAGCTTCCTTTAGCCGGATCGCCTCTTCGACCGCGATCTCGTCGAACGGGTTCATCGCCATCTTGACGTTGGCGAGTTCCACCGCCGAACCGTCCGCCTTAACCCGGACCTTGACGTTCGCATCCACAACCCGCTTCACGGGCACAAGGATCTTCATTTGCCTGTCACCTCTTTCACGATAGTCTCTTCACGCTCGTCGGGCGCGCTATAGCAGCGTGCACCTCTTCAGAGTTGTCGAAAGCCGACATTCCGGACGGAATTCTGGTCTTCGCCACGCCAGTAGGGTGGCGCTTCCGTAGTTGCGGCGACCCCGCGCGTCAATATCGGGGCGCACTCGGATCCTCGGCGAAGCACTCAAATCGGTTCAGTCCGGACCGGAAACGGTCCCCCGGCCCCAGCGCGGCGCCGGCTGCGCAGGTTGTGGGTCGCTTGGCGCCGGCTCCACGGCTACGGGCACCGGACCGGCAACCACGGCCGGCTCCTCGTCTGCGCCGGCGAGTAGCGGTACGCCGCGGCTGCGCAAGACAAGCACCAGCACGGCTCCAGCGATGATGCCGCCAATATGGCAGGCCCAGGAAACCTGATCCTCGCCCCCCTGGGCGAACATGAAGATCTGGAACAGGATCCACAGGATCAGCGGGATGAAGGCCGGGATGCGCAACGGGATGCGCGCGAAGACCAGCACCCATACCTTCACCCGCGGATAAAGGATCAGATAGGCGGCGACCACACCGGCGATGGCGCCCGACGCGCCAATCAGCGGCACCTGCGAATCCCAGGCAACCAGACCCTGGAAGAAAGCGCCGGCGATGGCGCAAAGCAGGTAGAAGACGAGGTAGCGGACATGGCCGAGTGCATCCTCGACATTGTCGCCGAACACCCACAGGAACAGCATGTTGCCGCCGAGGTGGAAGATATCCGCGTGCAGGAAGGAATAGGTCAGATAGCTCAGGCTCTCCGGAATGACGACAAATTGCGGAGCGAGCTCGACGCTGTCATGCACAACCGACGGGATGAAACCGAGGCCCAGCACCGCGGCGTTGGCGAAATCCTCGCCGCCCAGTGTGGTGACAAAGTAGATCAGCACGTTGAGCGCGATCAGGCTGATCGTCACATATTGCAGCTTGATGTGCCGCAGCCGGTTGGTGTCGTAAAGCGGGATAAACATCAGGCCTCTCCCGCTTCCAAAACCTGAAGATCGTGGATGACCCGGCAGATTCAGCGGTTCTTGCCGGGAACCCATAGCACGTCGGCATTTCCGTTGTCATTGACCGCGCGTGCGGCGACGAACAGAAAGTCCGAGACACGGTTGATGTATCTTATCGCCTCGCGGTTGACGTGCTCGTCCGGGTCTTGCGACAGCGCCACCATGATGCGCTCGGCGCGGCGGGCCACCGTGCGGGCGAGGTGAAGGGCAGCCGCTGCCGGCGTACCGCCGTTGAGCACGAAGGATTTGAGCGGCTCAAGGTCCTTGTTGAGGAGATCGATATCCTGTTCGATGCGGTCGGTCTGCGAGGCGATGATGCGCAACGGCTCGTAGTCGAGCGGCTTGCCATTATCGGGGACTGCCAGATCGGCGCCGAGGTCGAAAAGGTCGTTCTGGATGCGGCCGAGCATCGCATCGATCGCCGGATTTACTGCCGCGGTATGAATGCGGGCCATGCCGATGCAGGCATTGGCCTCGTCGACCGTGCCGTAGGCGTCGATGCGAAGGTCGGATTTCAGCCGCCGCTCGCCAGAGCCGAGGCCTGTGGTGCCATCGTCGCCAGTGCGGGTGTAGATCTTGTTGAGCTTGACCACGGGTTACCTCCCGGCTGGTGGCTGCTGCGTCACTTACGGGTGAAATACACCGCCAGCATGATCAGCACCAAGGCCACGAACTGCAAGAGCACGCGCGTCTGCATCAGTTTGTTGGAGGTCATGCTGGAGCCGCCGCGCATCATGTTGATGAGGCCGCGGATCAGTACGATCACCACGGCGACCATAACGAGAACGGCGAGAATGTTGAAGACGGTTGCCATGGTGTGTTCCAGTTGGATTGCGTTCAGGCGCGTTTGGCGAGCAGACGGTAGAGTGCCGATGACGGCAGGATGCGTTTAAGGATCGCGCCGATCCTGGCCGGCACAGTTACCACATAATGCGGGCGCGGGCGCCGCGACAGAAGCGCATGATGCAAGGCGGAATAAACCACCTCCGGCCCGGGCTTCAGCCGCGATGTGCTGCCGCCGGCCCGCAGCCGTTTGAGTTGCGCCGCATAGGCGAGGCGATGAACGGACTTCTCGTGATCGATATTTGCCAGGAACCACGCAAGGCTGTTGCTGGCGATCTTCGATTTCACCGGCCCCGGCTCGATCAGCGAAACATGGATTCCGCTGCCGAGGAGTTCTTGGTAGAGGGACAGCATCAGCCCTTCGATAGCGTGCTTCGATGCCGAGTAGGCGCCGCGAAAAGGCACCGGCGCCAGGCCGAGGATCGACGAGCAATGAACGAGACGACCATGGCCCTGGCCGCGCATCACCGGTACGACACGGCGAGTGAGGTCATGCCAGCCAAAGACATTGGCCTCGAACTGCTGCCGTAAAGCCTCGACCGGCAGGTCCTCGACGGCGCCGGGCTGTCCGTAGGCGCCATTGTTGAATAGCGCATCGAGCCGGCCGCCGGTCCGTTCCAGCACCGACGCCACCAGCGCCTCGATCGATCCGGACTCGGTGTAGTCCAGATAAAAGGCCTCGATGCCGTCGGCCTCGAGCGCAGCGATATCTTCGGGCTTTCGGGCCGTTGCGAACACCCGCCAGCCTTCCTTCTTAAGAGCATGGGCGCAATAGGCGCCTATACCGGAAGAGGCACCTGTGACAATGATGGTGCGCAACTCTTCTCCGGGAGGAATGGTGGTTTGACCTAGGGTTGTCATTTACCGCAAACCCTTCCCATATTCGCGGCGTCGGGACAATCGAAGGGAACGCGGTTCTTGTTGCGGAAGATCGTAGCCCTCAAACGCGTCCTCTACGACGCGCTCGGCCATTTCAACACCGACGACGGCTGGGCAATGGCCAGCCATCTGGCGATCACCGCGCTGATGGCGCTTTTTCCTTTCCTGATCTTCGCCACGACGCTGGCGAGTTTTTTCGGCGCGCAGGCTTTCGCCGACACCGCCGTGCACCTTGTGTTCGACACATGGCCCGAGCAGATCGCCAAACCGATCGCGCGCGAGGTGCTCAACGTGCTTACCGTCCGGCGCAGCGACCTGTTGACCTACGGTATCGTGCTTGCCGGATATTTCGCCTCGAACGGCATCGAGGCGCTGCGCACCTCGCTCAACCGGGCCTATCGCGTCTCGGAAACGCGCGGCATCATCTACCGGCGGGTGCAGAGCATCATCTTCGTGCTGATCGCGACGGCCGGGTTTTTGGCCATCAGCGTGCTGCTGGTCTTCGCGCCATTGCTGGCACGGCTGGCCGAGTCGCATTTCGAATGGATAAAACCCTATATGGGCACGATCACGCTGTGGCGTTACGTCATCGCCTCGGTAGTCATCATCGGCGGCCTGTTCGCCGTGCATTTCTGGTTGCCGGCCGGCAAGCGCCGCTTCGTTTCGATCGTGCCTGGCATCATCTTCACGCTGGTCGGCTGGCTCATCGGGTCGACCATCTTCGCCGCCTATCTCGATCATTTCTCGTCCTATGTGACGACCTATGCCGGCCTCGCCTCGATCATGATCGCCGTCGTGTTCCTCTATATCGTCTCAGCGATCTTCATCCTCGGTGGCGAGCTCAACGCCGCGATCAGCCGCTATTTAGAGGCGCGTGCCCGCGTCGGCGGCTGAGCCGTCGCCAGCCCGACGCCGAGCGTCGCGATCGCCATGCCGGCGATCTGGAGCGGGCTCAAGTGCTCACCGAACAATGCCCAGGCGATGACCGCGGTGACAGCCGGCACGAGGTAAAACAGCGAGGCGACCTTCGACATTTCGCCGTCGCGGATCATCACCATCAACAGGAAGATGGCGCCGATCGACAGCACCAGCACGAGCCAGGCCATGGCGAAGATCAGTTCGCCGTTGACGATGACCGTTCGGGTCTCGAAGGCGAGCGAGGCCAGAGCCATCACCGATGCGCCGCCGACATATTGCCAGAACGTGGCAGCCACCAGATCGCCGCCGGAAGCAAAGCGCTTCTGCCAGATGGTGCCGGCGCTCATGCCGAGTACCGAGACCAGCGAGGCGCCCAGTGTCTCGGCCGTCACGCCGCCGCCGAGCGCACCGAGCTTCGGCCAAAGCACGATCACCACGCCGATCAACCCGAGGCCGAGACCGGCCCAGTGGCGCGGCAGGATGGCCTCGCCGAGAAGCCGGCCGGCGAGCACTGCCGTGATCAGCGGCTGCAGGCCGACGATCAGGGCTGAAAGTCCGGCGGGCATGCCCCGGTGGATTGCCCAGAACACGCCGCCGAGATAGATGCCATGCATCAGGATGCCGGCACCGGTCGCGTGCAGCGCCTCATCGCGGGTGGCGCGGCTCGAACCAAGTGCGGCCATCAAAGCGACAAGCAGGATTGCGGCCAGGACAAAGCGCGCGGCCAGGAACGTAAAGGGCTCCGCCCACGGCATGGCATAGCGCGCGCCGATGAAGCCGGTCGCCCACAGGGCGACGAAAGAGGCGGGGATGAACCGCTTGAGGCTGTGCATTTCCGGAGGCCGCGATGAATTCGGGTGAGGGATCGACTGCGGCGACTGCTTAATGCCGTTCGGGCCGGCAAGCAAAACCAAACGGTTGATCCATAGAGTCATTTGAATTGAAGGAGCGCCGTTGATGGCCGCGAGCTCACCGGTCTAGTCTAGAGACCGACCAGCCGCTTGAGATCGGCGGGCGATGCGCCCGCCTTACGCTGGGCGGCAAGGCCGGTATCGCCAAGGCTCTTCGACAGTTTTCGTCCGTCCGGGCCCAGGATCAGGCGATGGTGAAAATAGGCCGGCTGCGGCAGGCCAAGCAGTTGCTGAAGCAGCCGCTGCACGCTGGTCGCGGAATAAAGGTCCTGGCCGCGCACGACATGGCTGACGCCCTGCAGCGCGTCGTCCATGGTGACGGCGAGGTGATAACTGGTCGGGATTTCGCGGCGCGCCACGACCACGTCGCCCCAATCCTGCGGATGGGCTTCGACACGACGCGTCGCGGAGAGCGTCTCGTCCGTGTGTTCGGCCCATGACAGGTCCTTGCCGGCGCGCGCTATTGCCGCATCGACGTCCAGCCGCCAGGCAAATGGCACATTTTCGGCGACGCGCCGCTTGCGTTCGCTCGCCGTCAACGCCTTGTCGGCGGCGGGATAGAGCGGCACGCCGTCCGGGTCGCGAGGCCAGTCGCGGCCGCGCTTTTCGCTGTCGGCGATGAAGGCGCGGATCTCACTTCTGCTCATGAAGGCCGGATAGACAAGCTCCGCTTCGATCAGCCGCTCGAGCATCGCCCGATATTCGGCAAAATGCTCGGACTGGCGGCGCACCGGTTCCTCCCAGCCAAGCCCCAGCCATTTCAGGTCGCGAAAAATGCCTGCCTCGAATTCCGGCGTGCAGCGCGTCGTGTCGATATCCTCGATGCGCAGCAGCAGGCGTCCGCCCGCCGCCTTTGCCAATTTCTGATTGAGCAGCGCCGAATAGGCATGGCCGAGATGCAGTTCGCCGTTCGGGCTCGGCGCGAAGCGGAATGTCAGCAGTGTCATTGTCCGGCGGCAATCGGGTTGTGTGGCGCTTTCGCCAATTGCTACTTTGCGCCGGTGGCGTCGTGCGTCCAGAGGGACACGTGACGAAGCGTGCGGCACTTTTGATTTTGGAACAAGCAGACATGCAACGCATCGCCAGTCTCGACGACATTGCGCAAGGGCTGGATAGGCTATGCTTACTCGACCCACGCCTGGAAAAAGTGCGCGGCATGGCCGGCGAGGTGCCGCTCAGGCTGTCGGAGCCGGGGTTCAGGAGCCTTGCCTCGATCGTCGTTTCACAACAAGTGTCCCGCGCGAGCGCCGATGCCATCTTCGGCCGGCTGACGAGACTGCTCGATCCGCTGACGCCGCAGGCGATACTTGCCGCCGACGAGGCGATCTTTCGCGAGGCCGGGCTGTCGCGGCCCAAGCAGCGCGGCCTGGTTGCCGTCGCCCGGGCGCTGGCCGAGGGACTCGACCTCGATCACCTGTGCCGGCTCGATGCAAGCGAGGCGATCGCGGCCATGACCAAGGTGCCGGGCATCGGCTCGTGGACGGCTGAAGTCTACCTTTTGTTTGCCGCCGGACACCCAGATATCTTTCCGGCGCGCGACGTTGCATTGCAGAGCGCGGTCGGCCATGCACTCGGCATCGACCCGCGTCCGCCGGAGAAAATGCTGATCCGGCTTGCCGAATCATGGAGCCCGTGGCGCGGCGTCGCATCGCGGCTTTTCTGGGCTTATTATCGCGAATTGAAGGGCAGGGATGCCGCGCCTCCGGCCTGAATCCGCAAAAAAGCATTGAAATCATGCGTTTTTGAGACCCGGCATGATCGACAATCCGCTTCACATCCCTGTCATGTCGGGCTTACAGTATCCGCGTCGACCGGTTCTAGGGTGAAGGAGGTCAACGACGTGACGGTTGCCGTATCTCCGGATGGGCTTCCAGCGCTGGTGCTGAATGCGGATTACCGTCCGCTCAGCTATTACCCCCTGTCGCTCTGGTCCTGGCAGGATGCCATCAAGGCGGTGTTCCTCGAGAGGGTGAACATCGTCGCCGAATACGAACACGCCGTCTCTTCACCGACCTTTTCGATGAAGCTGCCGAGCGTCGTCAGCCTGAAGGCTTACGTGAAGCCGTCGAGGCATCCGGCGTTTACCCGTTTCAACGTCTTCCTGCGTGACCGTTTCCAATGCCAATATTGCGGCACGCCGGACGATCTGACGTTCGACCATGTCATTCCTCGCCATCGCGGCGGCGCCACGACCTGGGAGAATGTCGTCGCTGCCTGCTCGCCCTGCAATCTGAGGAAGGGCGGCATGATGCCGGCCCACGCCAAGATGTGGCCGCTGCAGAAGCCCTACCAGCCGACGGTGCATGATTTGCATAATAACGGCCGGCTGTTCCCGCCCAACCATCTACACGAAAGCTGGATGGATTATCTGTACTGGGATGTCGAACTTGAGCCGTGAGATCATCCGATAATTCGGGAGGCTGGCCGTCTGAAGCGATTGTCTGCGCTTCCGATGCTCACGGACCAATGTCCGCTCCGCTTCGGTTCTCGACAATCACTCCACCCGACTCAGCCTGCCGAATTCTTGGATGATCTCGTGTCGCGCTAAATCAGTCGCGGGCAAAGGCGCCGCGGAAGGCGACGACTGCCAGGACAAAGCTGGCGATGGCGTTCCAGCCGGCCAGCGACAGGCCGAGGATGCGGAGCGCCGCCTTGTCGCAGGAGGGCGGGACGAATTTGTCGAGCGCATCGAGCACGCCCTTGCCGCCGGTGTCCACCGGCCCGGCGGCTGCGGTGCAATCGGTCGGGCCTGGCCACCACGCCCATTCGACGCCGGAGTGATAAACGCCGAGATAGACGCCGTAGAGCATCAGCAGGCCGCCAACAGCCAGCAGGCCACGGCTTACCCAGGCTGGCGCGTGAAGAGCCGACGCAAGCACCGCCAGCAGCATCAAGGGCACGCCGACGTAGTAAGGCGTGCGCTGCTCGAGGCAGAGCTTGCAGGGGATATAGCCGCCGAGATACTGGAAGGCCAGCGCCGAGCCGACCGTGGCGGCCATGGCGACAGCGAGAAACAGGGCGGTGCGCAGCCGCTGGCGTCCGGTATCGGCATTCACGGTCGCTGTCATCGGACTCAGTCCATTCGGTTCGATGTCGTTCAGACGGCGTATTTGACGACGATATAGAGCAAAATCAGGGCAGCGGCGGCGGCGCCTGCAATCTGGCCAAGGCGCTTTTCGATGAAGTGGCGGATCGGCTCGCCATAGCGGCGCAAGAGCCAGGCGAGAAACAGGAAGCGAGCACCGCGCGCCACGATTGCCAGCACGATGAACAGCAGCAAAGGAACACCGATGACGCCCGACAGGATCGTCACAACCTTGATCGGCGGCAGATGGGCGAGGCCGGAGGTGACCAGCATCAGGATGATGAAGCCGACACCCGATGAGACGCGCATCGCTTCGAACTCGTCATATTTGCCATAAAATTCGAGGATCGGCCGCGCCACCGCATCATAGGCATAATGGCCGATGAACCAGCCGGCGATGCCGCCCAGCACCGAGGCGACGGTGGCGACCAGCGCGTAACGATAGGCGCGATCCGGCCGTGACAGCGCCATCGGCAGATAGAGGACGTCGGCCGGCACCAGGAACACCGAGCTCTCGACGAAGGCGATGAAGGCCAGCCACCATTCGGCGGATTTGCTCGCCGCCAGCGACAAGGTCCAGTCGTAAAGTCCGCGAAGCATCGGCACTCCTAATGCACGCCCAAACCAGAAGCGGTCTTGGGATCACGACATGTACAAACAAGACTTGGAAGCGCCCCGCATCAACCTCGTCGGACAAGGTGCGCTTCAATGACATGCGCCGCCTGTCTAGAAAGATTTTCCGCGCTGCACAATGGCAGCTGCTTCACGAAATCGAAAGGCTGAGGCTTGAGCGAGCCCAGATGTCGGGATTTGGCCAGTTGACGAGCAAGCCATGGCGTCGAACACTTGCCCGCTGAAGTGCGTCAAGGCAGTTTCCAATTACATCGTGGGTTTTCCGGTCGAACACGATCCGTGTTTAAATACCGGCGATTCCTGTCGCATCCTCTCTCCCTGCTTCGCCCTTTGCGCCGCCATGTCGTTGTCTGATTTCATTTATCGCCCCTTTGAGAAGCTCATCCGTCCGCTGGATATTCCACCCGCGCCGCTGCCTGCGAGCGGGCCGTTTGCACTGCTCCTGCATTTTGCGCGGATGTTCCGCGGCACCCTTGCGGCCATTACCGTCCTGATGATGGCGGTCGAGGGGATCAACCTTGCGACGATTTGGGGGGCCTCGTTCGTCGTCGATGGGGTGAGCGCGAAGGGCGCGGCGGTTTTCCTGCAGGAGGACTGGCCGACGCTGGTCGTGCTCGGCGTGCTGGTTTTCCCCGTGCTGCCGTTGCTCATCTTCGTGGGCAATGCGCTGAACTCGCAGACGGTGGCCGTATGCATGCCGGCGGCGATGCAGTGGCAGGGCCACAAGGCGGTGGAACGTCAGGATCTTGCCTTCTTCCACGACCTCTTCGCAGGTCAGGTGGCGTCGCGCATTTCGCAAGTCGCATCCGCCGTGCAGCAGCAGATCGTCGTGGCCTTCTACAGAATACCGCTGTTTCTGGTGCAACTCGTCGGGTCGCTCGTTCTGCTTGGCGCGTTGTCCTGGCCGCTGGCGCTTCCGGTTTTCCTCTGGATCTCCGCCAACATCGCCATTGCGGTGGTGGCGGTACCCCAATATTCCGAGCGGTCGCGCCGCTCGGCGCGGGGGCGAAGCCTCGTGGTCGGCGCCATGACCGACCTCTACAGCAACATTCAGATGGTCAAGCTGTTTGCGGCGGAAGACAGCGAGGCGGGCGCGATGCGGACCGTGATGGAAAACGCCATCGAGACCCAGCAGCGCGAAAGGCGCATCTATCTGACGACCGATATGGGCGTCGTCCTGCTCAACGTTGCCCTCTTTCTCACCAACGTTGCCATAGGGCTCTGGGGATTTGTCGCCGGCTTCGTCACGGTTGGTCAGTTCGCCGCTTCGATCGCCATCGTGCAGCGGCTCAATGCCAACTCCCGTGCCTTCCTGCAGATGGGCCAGCAGATTTTCCAGGCGGTGGGCACGATCCGCGACGCAATGCCGGTCGTGACGACGCCGCCGACCATAAAAGACGCGCCGAACGCCAAGCCGCTCGACGTCACGGCCGGCGAAGTCGAGTTCAAGAACATCCAGTTCGAATACCGCGAGGGGCAACGGGTGATCGAAGACCTGTCTCTCACCGTGCGCGCCGGCGAGAAGGTCGGGCTCGTCGGCCTCTCCGGGGCCGGCAAGTCGACCCTTGTCAGCCTGCTCCTGAGGTTCTTCGAGCTGAAGGGCGGCGCGATCCTGATCGATGGGCAGGATCTCCGCAGCGTGACCCAGGCCAGCCTTCGGGAGAGCATCGGCGTCGTCACCCAGGACGTCTCACTGCTGCATCGCTCCGTCGGCGACAACATCCGTTATGGCCGGCCCGATGCCCCGCCGGAGGCGTTGGAGCGCGCCGCGATGCTGGCCGAGGCCGACGGCTTCATCGCCGATCTCAGAGATGGCGAAGGCCGCACCGGCTACGACGCTTTCGTCGGCGACCGCGGGGTGAAACTTTCCGGCGGCCAGCGTCAGCGCGTCGCGATCGCCCGGGTGTTGCTCAAGGACGCGCCAATCCTGGTTCTCGATGAGGCGACGTCCGCATTGGACAGCGAGGCCGAGGCGGCGGTCCAGGACAAGCTCGCTCTTCTGATGGAAGGCAAAACTGTGATCGCCATCGCCCATCGCCTGTCGACGATTGCCAGGATGGACCGGATCGTCGTCCTCGACAAAGGCCGCATCGTCGAGGAGGGAAAACCATCGGCGCTGCTGGAGCGCGACGGGCTCTATGCCCGACTGTGGAAGCTTCAGACCGGCGGCTATATTGCCGACGCCCTCGAGGAGATGTGAGCCGCCCTCGGTGATGATGTTTTTGCTCATGGCCGGCTCGATACATTCTGCTTTCACTCCGGAAACCGGACTTGGCTGAACTCGTTTCCACCATAACGTTCGGAAGCCGATCCCAACTTCATCGATCATGAGCGAAGCCATAATCCCGAACTCCCGTGCCGCCATTCTCGAGCGGCGATCTGCCGGCGCGCTGACATGGTCCGGCCCCGCCCTGATGTTGTTCGCGCGGTCGGCTTTCGCTGTTGCCGCGCAGGGCCTGGTTGCGGCCGTGTACGCTGCGCACGGTTCGGCGACGCCCTGGCGCGACGCAGGGGCTTGGCTGCCGGTATACGGCAGCTTGATCGACGCGGGCTGCCTTGGACTCCTTTGGTGCCTTGCGCGGCGCGAGGGCATCACGTTGCTCGATTTGGTCGGTTTCGATCGCCACCGCTTGGGGCGCGATCTGTTGTTGGGCGTTGCGCTCATCCTCCCGAGCCTCGTTTTCATCTACGTTGGGATCACCGCCAGCAGCCTGTTGGTCTATGGCAACCCTGACGCACCGCAAATATACGGACCTTTGCCGCTCTTGCCTGCGCTCTACGGGGTGCTGATCTCTTCCGTTGGTCTGGGGCATTACGGAGCAGACCACCTATAACGGCTATCTTCTGCCGCGTTTCCAAGTCTTGTCGGGAAGCACGGGATTTGCCGTTGCCGTCGTAGCGTTTTCCTGGTCGTTTCAGCATGCGGTGATGCCGCTGACGTTCGACCCGCATTTCATGCTCTACCGGCTCTTGGCACCCATCGCGCATTCGACATTCATCACCCTCGTGTACCTGCGCGTGCGCCGCATCCTGCCGCTGGCGACGGCGCATTGGCTCATGGATGGGGCGTCGGTATTCATCGGCATTCTGTGGCCGCTGTTGCGGTAGAAGGGTTCAAACGGGACGAGATGCCCGCTATCGATCGAAGCGCCGTATCACGAAAACCGAAAGGCTGGGCTCGAGCTAGATGGGATCTCGGGAATTGGCCAGTTGACGAACAGGCCTCCAACCGTATAGTCCGCGCCCATCCAGGCCGCCCGGCCTGAGCCCCTATGGCGGAATTGGTAGACGCGCTCGACTCAAAATCGAGTTCCGCAAGGAGTGCTGGTTCGATCCCGGCTAGGGGCACCACTTTTTAAATTCCCACCCACTTCTTATTGAACCTAATGGCGTGGATGGGATCGTCCAGCGACGCGCCCGACCGTGGCCGAATGATTGCACCTTGCCTGCTGCCGCGAGCTGCTCGAGCTTCCGCTGAACGGTGCGCGGACCAGCCCCAAGCGCAATTTGGCGTTCCTCACCGCACGCGATCAGGCGTGCCGCGGTCCCGCAAAAAGACGTTGCCGCAAAGTCGATCGCTGCCCGACGGACATGTTTCCTCCCGCGAACTACCCACCAGACCCGGCCCACAGATGCAACCTTGGGAGGTGAGATATGCGGTAACATTATGGCACGATGCGAAACAGCTTCGTCTTGGATCGTGCTGCGGGCCGGAGCCGCCGCCGTGCCTAGCGCAGGGCGGCCACGACGTCGGCGAAGTCGGCCCGCTTGCCATTGCCGGCGCGACGCAATTGCACCTCGACGGGCTTGCCGTCGGATTGGTCGCAGTAGACGATGGGTCCGGGCCGCACCCATTTGTCGCCCCACTCGGTCAGCGCGATAATGACCGTTTTGAATTCCAGCCCCTTCCGGGTCAGGACGTAGTCGGCCTGCTCGCCGGCGGCACCCGGGCGACGGTCCATCAGGCCGGCCTCGACGAAATCCTCGAGGCGCTTGGTCAGGATGTTGGTGGCGATCCCCAGGCTCTTCTGGAATTGCGAAAAGCGCGTGCAGCCGCCGAATATCGCGTCGCGCAGGATCAACAGGCTCCAGCGCTCGCCGACCAGTTCCAGGGCCCGTGAGGCCGAGCAGTTTTGTTTTTCATAGAGACGACCAAGCATGGTGTGAACATACCCTATTGACTTGCATCATGCAAGTATGCATTGTACTTGCATGATGCAAGCGACAGAGGTCGAGAGAGCGTCGCTCCACTTCATCGCCCGAGATTTCGGGTGTCCATCAACCAATCAGATCTAGACAGGAGATATGTTATGAAAAAGGAAGAAGATTACACGACGTCATTCGTCGTTAAGCAAAGCCCCGAAGAGGTTTTTGCCGCGGTTGTCAATCCGCGCGCCTGGTGGTCCGAAGATATCGACGGCGATACCAACAAGCTCGGTGCGATATTCTACTATCATTTCAAGGATATCCCCCGCGGCACGTTCAAGGTCACGGAGCTTGTGCCCGGCAAGAAGGTCGTCTGGCACGTCGTTCTGAACTACTTCAACTTCGTCAAGGATGCGACCGAGTGGACCGGCACGGACGTGGTCTTCGAGATCGCGCCGACCGAAAAGGGGACCGAGCTGCGTTTCACCCATGTCGGGCTGAAGCCGAGTGAAGAATGCTACGATGTCTGCCATGACTCGTGGCGCTTCTATGTCGCGAGTCTTCGCGACCTGATTTCGACGGGCAAGGGGCAACCCAACAAGGGCGAAGACAACGCCAACCCAACGGTCGTGCCGCAAAGCGAGGATACCCGCACCGCCGAGCGCAAGGCGGCAGGCGATGGCGCCGGGATGATCGTCATGACGACGGCAGCGGCGAAGCCCGGCATCGAAAGCAAGGTGCGGAATGCCCTGCGGGACGTGGCGGGGGCGGCCCGCAAGCAAAGCGGTTGCATCGACTATAGCGTCTTTCGCTCGGAGGCCGAGCCCAACGTTACCATCTGCGTCGAGCGCTGGGCATCGAAGCAGGAGCGCGACGCTTTTCTACGCTCGGCGGACGCGAAGAATTTCGTTTCGGCCATAAGCGGCGCCTTCCTGGAGCGGCCTTCGCCGATCTCCTACACGACATTGGAAGTCGGGTCCTAGTTGCAAGGGTTCGCCCGGCGATAGCGCCGGCTGCCCTGGAGCAATGCAACGGGGGAGACGGCGTCCAAGCGTGGGAACAGAAAATCATAGCCTACTTGCATGATGCAAGAACGAATGGCTTGCATTCATGCAAGAGGAGGAGAGATCGCCGTGCCGAAATCGATGGAAGTCACAAACAAAGCCGTTCTCGTGACCGGGGCCAATCGCGGCCTCGGCAAGGCGCTGGTCGAGGAAATATTGAGGCGGGGTGCCAAGCGCGTCTATGCCGGCGCGCGCAAACCGCTCGCCCACGTGGATCGGCGCGTCACGCCGCTGATCCTGGACGTGACCGATGCGGTGCAGATTGGGGCGGCTGTCGAGCGGATCGGGTCTCTCGATATCCTCATCAACAACGCCGGCATCGGGCTCTACGACGATCTTGGCGATCGTGCTGCGCTCGAGCGACACCTCGCCGTCAACCTGCTCGGCTTGCATGGCGTAACCCACGCATTCCTGCCGCTGCTCACGCATTCGCGCGGCGCCGTGGTCAACATCCTGTCGGAAGCGGCTCTCGTTCCGTTCCCGATTATTCCGTCTTACTCACTGTCGAAGGCCGCTGCGTTTTCCATGACGCAATCGCTGCGTGCTCTCGCCGGCGCTCGTGGCGTGAGCGTTCATGCAGTCCTGTCCGGTCCCATAGACACCGACATGAGCAGAGACGCCGATATACCGAAGAGCTCCGCGGAGAGCGTCGCGAAAGGCATCCTGGACGGCATGGCGCGAGGGGAAGAGGAAATCTTCCCTGATCCAAAATCGGCATCCATGGCCGAGAGCTGGCGCGGCAGCGCGTTCAAAGCGCTCGAACGCCAAATGGCGGCTTTCGTCCAAGCCATGCCCACCAAGCCATAGGCGACCGCCGCCATCGATACGCTGCCAGCATTCGCAATTCAGCACCCCACAGTGGGGCGAACATCATGCTGTTGAACGCAACCTTCCCCGGTTTTCACCAGCGGATCACGATGACTTTCTCGGTCCCGTTGGCGAGTTCGACAGCTTCGGTGCCATCTGGTTTGCGGCTTTGGATTCTGGCGCTCCCGACAGCTTCGATGCCAACAACGTTGACTGCAAAGGCTTCATCGATTTCGGCGGCACAGACCAAGGTGTCCGGCGGCAGGTCCTTTACTTGATCCAACAACTCGCGAAGCTTCATGATCGAATCTCCTTGGCGATAGCAGGAATGAGCAGCACGCTTTCGCCGCACATTCGGAACCATGTCCCTTGAGAAAGGTTCCCGATGAGGTGGAGATGCCGCAGAATGGGACGAGCGCGGCGATCCGCCCGTCGCGATGATGTGAACGCGCCGTGCCAAGCATCTGTCTCAAATCCCTGTCCCTAATGCTGCCGGCGCAATTCCTTGTTGATCATGCCGCCCATCGCTAGACCGACCGCCATCACCGCAAAAGTCGCCGCGATAGATCGCTTCGGCAGCACCGTCTCCCAACCTGGCGTCAACCGCTTCGGCACGAAGCCATAATCTGTTGCCGCGGCAATGGCCGCTGCCGCCAACGCATCGCGAAATATCAGAAGCGACGGACGCGGCGGCCTCGAGGCGAGCCATAGTTCGAAGAGGAATGCCCAGAAGATGGAGGAAGCGTGATGCGTGCCATAGCCGACGAGCGTGTGCGCTACGTCACCGCGCCGCACGGACGCGGCCTGTTCGCCGTAGAGCCAGTGGCTGGTCGCATTCGTGGGCTGCAGGGCGCCTTTGCCTTCCCGCCTTGCAAGCAGGGCCAGCGCAGCTGTCGTGGCGAAGCTGACGATCGTACCCGAAACGGCTGCGGACAATCCTGTCTGGATCAGACTTTTCACTTGGTCCTCCGTCGTTTCGCGGTCGGCTCCTTGGAACGCCTTTGTGAATTCGCGGCAGTGTCGTGATTGCCAAAACGGCAAACGAGTCCGAAGTTCCGGGCACGGACTTTTGGTTGGACGTTATCCCAGGAGCGTCCTCCGGGATAACGCCTTTGAGGTCCGGCTGCCTTTCCTGGTAGGCTCGGATCGTAGCCTGAGCCGCTATTACATCGGCCCCGGCACCATCTTGGTCGGCTGCTCAGGCATCGGAAACGGATAGTTGTCGCATTTCACGTCCGGGTTCGTCGGGCTGAACATTCCGAGCGGGTTGTCCTTGAACAGCCAGGCGTGAAGGTCGTAGTGGTGGAATTCCTTCGGGATGAGCGGATAATGCCCCTCCATCGGCCCCTGGAATGTCTGGCCGAAGAGCTTCGGCGGCTCCTTTGTGTCCGGCGTCAAGGGCACGAGCCATTCCGCGCCGACCAGGCGCAATTCGCCGCCGACCGGCTCATAGATCAGCACATTGGGGCGCGTCGGATCCGCCGTCGGGCCGACAGTCGTGACGTTGACGAAATGGATGCCCATCGCGCCCTTCGGGTAGTCCATCGCCCCCTCTACCTTTTCGCCGCTGTAGAAGACGCATCCTACCGTCGATAGATAAAGCTCGCGAATGGCAACCTTGTAGTCTTCATACCTGGACAGCGATTTACGCAGGGCATCGATCTCGGCTTTGTCGGGTTCGGCCGCCCGAGGAGTGGCGGCGTTCAGACACGCGCCAACGAGACCTGCCAAGGTGAGGATACCGACACGCCTGAGGTGAGTTGTTTTCATCATGCATTCCTCCCAGATTTTTTCTTCTGGCCGTGCAGGACCGAGGCGGCAGTGGTGCTGGACGCGCGGCCGTAATTGATCGCCTCATCCCGGTTGGGACTGCGTCGATGCTAATCCTTTCCGCTGATCGGGAGAATTAACCCTGACGACCTAGGCCCGAGCGAGCCGACGGTGCAGAGACGGACGGTCGGGCCCACTTTGGACCCGATACTCTACCGCCGGCGCAGCAGGCTCCTCATCCGGTTGCGCAGCAGGCGCGCCATGTTGCGGGTCTCGCGATAGAGGTGAAGCTGCGAGGCCGCCTGGCGGGCGGGGCGGTCGGCGTCCGGCGTCAGCCCGATCACCAGCGTGCCCATCGGCTTGCGTTCGCTCCACAGCCGGCTCATCACCGGATGGTCGGGCACCGCGCAGGAATCGGTCATCATGATGTTGGGGTCGTCGAGATGCTGCCTGGTCACCTCGATCATCAGCAGCGTGCCCGGCGAATAGGCAGCGAGCGTCTCGTCATAGGCGGTCTTCCAGGTGTAGGCGACGCCCGCCTCGACGAAGACGACCAGGCAGGCGATGGTGCGGCCGTCGAGCGTCAGCGAATGGATGCGGCAGAGATCCTGCTCGGCCAGCCGGTGCACCGCTTCGCGGGCGAAGGCGGCGCGGTAGCGGTCGATCGCCATGGCGGTGCGCTCGCGGCCTTTCCAGCCGGCTGCCTCCAAAGTCAGGAAATTTTCGATGGCATGGCGGATCTCGTCCGGCCCGCGCGCCACGACATGCTCCAGCCGGCCGAGGTCGGCGAGGCGGCGCTTCAGGCGGCGGAACTCGCGATAATGGTGCGCGCGCAGCGAAGCCTTCAGATACTCCTCGCCGTCGAGCTCGCTTTCGAGCACCGGGCGGTCGGCCTTGCCGGTGGTGACCAGCGTCAGGCCGCGCGTCTCGGCGACGCTGGCGAGCAGGCTCGCCACCGGGCCGTCCAGCCTTATGTCGGGCAGCACGAAGACTTTCGGCAGCTTGAGATGCGGCCTGGACAGCATCGCGAAGAAATCCTCGATGACGCCGATCGGATCGTCGCGGTCGACCAGGGGCGTGCCGATCGGGCCGAACGGGCTCGACCAGGTGCGCATGACGGGAACCCCGAGCGGCACCACCGGTCGCTCGACCGAGAACGGCACCAGCAGGCGCAGCCGGTTGCGATACTGGTCACCGTCCCGGATGACGGCCAGCCGCACCTCGCGGTCCTCGAGCCTGGGCATGGCCGGCGCCAGGAAGCGCGGATTGAAGAAGACGTTGGGCTCGATCGTGCGGGTACAGAGATAGTCGAGCTCCTCGACCAGGTCGAAGCCGGCGGAGGCCGGATAGATGGCAAGCTTGCGCTCGGGCCGGTTGTTGGCGAGGATCTCGACATGGGCGGGATCGGCTTCGCGGGCAAGCCCGGCAAGGCCGGACACCATGGCGCCGGCCGGGCCGCCGCTGGTTTCCTCGAGCAAGGGGACGGCAGCCATCAGGCAGCTCCTTTGGCGGGCACGAAAATGACCATGGCGATGCCGAGCTTGCGCCAGACCGTAAAGGACAGCGCGCCGGCCTCGAAGATCATGGCGAAGACAGTGGCCATCGCCGCGCCCCACAGACCGAAGAGCGGGATCAGCACGACGCTAAGCGCGATGTTGAAGGCCAGCGTCATGGCATAGACGGCGGCACAGATGTTCTGGTTGCCGCTCATGGTGAGCAGGCTTTCGCAAGGGCCGACGGCGGCCCGCGCGACGACGCCGAACACCAGCAGGAACAGCAGCGGATAGCCGGCGGAAAATTCCGGGCCGAACAGGGTCAGCATCGGCTCGCCCAGGGCCAGCACGAGCAGCGCCATCGCCAGCGACGGCCAGAAGGTCCACGACACGGTTTCGCGGGCGAAGGCGGCGAGCTTTTGAGGCTCGCCATGGGTGAACTGCGCATAGCGCTGGGCGACGCCGGCCTTGACCGCGAAATAGACGAAATGCACCAGCGCCAGCGTCTTGACGGTGGCGAAATAGACGGCGACGTCGTTGGGATCGAGATAGGCGCCGACCATCAGCACGTCGGCATTGGTGAGCAGGAAGAAGAAGCTCTCGACCAGGAAGATCGGCAGCGAGACGATGAACCATTGGCCGAAATGCAGCTTCATCGGCCCGGCGGGGATTCTTTTGTCGATGCGCGAGGTGACGCCGACGAGCTGACCGAGCGTGGTGGCGTAGGTGGCGGCGATCGCGGCGAAGATCGCCGTTCTGGCGTCCGGCGCGTAGCCCGCCAGCAGCATCAGCGCCATGAACGCCAGGATCAGCAGCGGCCGCACCAGGAATGTCGGCGACAGCGCAAACAGCGCCCAGGAATTGGCCCGCGCCAGCCCTTGCAGCAGGTCGGACATGGCGATCATCGGCAGGCAGATGATGCCGAGGATGAACGGCACGACATAATAGTTCTCGATAAAGGGCGACAGTAGCCAGACGCCGAGCGCGCCGAGGCCGGCGATCACCGTCGAGGCAATCAGCACGAACAGCCGGCTGGCCCGCACGATGCCGCGCAATTCGGCCATCATGCCGCGCTCGCGATATTCGGGAATGAAGCGGATGATCGAGGTGTGGAAGCCGAGGCAGGCGAGATTGCCGACGATGACCATCGTCACCCACACGAGCACGAAAATGCCGTATTCGAACGACCCCATCCAGCGCGCCATCAAAACCTGACTGACGAAGGCGATGACGGCGCTGACGATGCGGACCGAAAAGGCGATCAGCGACATGCGGCCGGCCTCGCCGCGCGCGCCGGCGCTGAACAGGACGGCATCGATCAGGCCAAGCAGCGGCGTGATGCGCAGCGCAAGGCGCTGCGGCAGGAACCGCCCGGCTGTCGTCGCCGCGGAAAAGCGCACCCCGATCACACTCCGTTTTCCGCCATTTTACAGGGGCTTGGTGTAGCGGAGACACATTAAGAAACGGTTGGGTGGGAGTGGAGGCGGGGCGATGGAACGCCGGCCATCGACCTTATCGACGGCGAGACCTGCTGAAGGAGCAGAAGATCGGCGTGCGGGTGAAGATGGTCGAGGAAGTGAGCGTAGATGACGTGGCGTTTGCGGAATTTTAGCTGGTCACGCCGGCGGGACAGCGCCCCCCTCTGGCCTGCCGGCCATCTCCCCCTCAGGTGGGGAGATTGGCTAGTCGCCAAAGACCGGCGCTGCCCTCATCCGGCCCCTCGGGCCACCTTCTCCCCGTAGAACGGAGAGAAGCAAGGCGCATTATTCGGCGCGTCGAACCCGGACCGATCCTCGCCTACATACCCTTCATCGCATCGCAGGACACGTTCGGGTTCATGTCCGCGAACGCGCCGGTCGGGTTGCCCTTCCAGGCCCAGACATGCAGCTCGTAGAACGGGCCGAGGCCATAGCGGTTGGGCGCGCTGTTGAAGTTGAACAGATGTCCATCGAGCGAGGCCGGGCCTTTCGACGTGATGTATTCGACCGCGATCAGTTTTAGCGTGCCGTCGGCCATCGGCTCGTACATGACGGCTTCAGGCTTGGCGACATCGACCGCGTCGTCCTTGAGGTAGCCGGGATTGACGTAGTGGATGCCCATGGCGCCGCCGGTGATGCCGCTGGCGCAAGGAATGGGCGCATAGCCCTCGGCGGTCGCCGCCGCCACATTCTCGAAGCGGCTGTTGGCCGCGCGTACCATGTCGGCCAGCGGATTGCCGTCCTTTGCCTGGGCCGCGGTGGCGGCGATCGACAGGATGGCCAGGGCGGCAAGGCGCCCGGTGCAAAGATTGATGTTCATGTTCTCTCCGGTTGTTTGAGGACGCGCACCGATCGGGTCTGCTCAACGCTGCGGCGTCCGTTGGAATTTTGCGAAACAGGTCGCTCGTCCTGTTTTCATGTCGGCCGCAATGATGCGGCCGGTTGCACGCCTTGTTTCAGCCCGTCCAAACGGCGCGGCGTACTAATGGTCCCACCAATAATATTCCCAGTATTCGCGCCGCTGCTCGCGGTCGGGCAGTCCCATGTCCTGCCTCAGATAATCGTCTTGCGGGGGCAGCCGGCGCCGCCTGCCCAGCAGACGCGAAGGCAGCGCCGCCGCGATCCGCCATAGACGGCCAAGCAGGGAACCGCCGGGGTTTCCCACGACAGGCGCCGGTTCGCCGACCGGCATGCCATCAGGCATGTCGCAATTGCCGCGAAGGGCAGTTTGATGCTCATCCTTTTGTCCGCCACTTGGGGTTTGCCTGCCATCAACGGTAAAAGTAGGGGTCAAGAACCCGCACCTCCGTGATCTTGTCGACAGGCAGCGAATTCTTCTGGGCGGTGCTGCGGATCGCCTCGGGCGAGGGCGCGTCGTAGATGCAGAAGCTGCGCTTCTTGTCCGGCGACACGTAGGACTGCAGCCAGGTAACGCCCTTTTCGGCATTGCGCATGACGACACCGCCCAGCGCGTCGGCGCCGGCTTCGTTCATCGGCACGTTGAGGCCGTCCGGGAATGTGCGTTCAATCAGATAGCGAGGCATCGAAGCCTTCCTTTCTCCAGTGGGTCACGCCCGGTTTGAGCGCGGCTCGACATTGATCACGCCCGGCCAGAGCGCACATCGGAACCTTTCCCCATTTTTGGCGGGACGATTCCCTATGTTGGCAGCGTTATGGACGGGAGATATGTTGGCGGGTCCATCGCGGGTCCGCCTTTTCGGCGAACTCGATCTCCGTGAGCGAATGATGCTTCTGGAACGGCAGACACAGCTGGAGCGACTCGACGGGCTGCTGGCCGATGCCGGGCGCGGCCGTGGCTGCGTCGCGGTGCTTGCTGGCGAGGCCGGGGCCGGCAAGACCGCGCTTGTCGAGGCCTTCATCGACCGGACTGTGCAAGCCACGCGCATATTCCGCAGTGCCTGCGAGGATCTGTCGATACCCGATCCGCTCGGGCCGCTCTACGATCTGGCGCGGGACGCGCAATGGGCGCTGCCGCAGGCGATCGATCATCGGCAAGGACAGAGGCTGCCGCTGTTTTCGGATGCACTCGAAATCTTCGAGACGAAGGCGCAGCCGACCCTGTTGGTGATCGAGGACTTGCACTGGGCCGATGATGCGACGCTCGATTTCGTCCGCTTTCTCGGCCGGCGCATCGCCAGCAGGCATCTCTTGCTGCTGCTGACGGCGCGCACCGATCGCAGCGAGGGACAGATGCGGGTGCGCCGCGCGCTCGGCGAGATACCGGCAGGCAGCGTCGCGCGCATCGACGTGCCGCTGCTCAGCGAGTCGGCGGTGCTGTCGCTGGCCGAGGCGGCGGGGCGTGATGGCGATGCCATCTACCGGGCGACGGCGGGCAACGCCTTTTTCGTCACCGAACTGTTGTGCAGCGGATGCGAGGAAAAAACGGCGCTGCCGGCAAGCGTGCGCGACGCGGTTCTGGCGCGCGCCGAGCGCCTGTCGGCCGGCGCCCGCTCGATGCTCGACGCGGTGTCGGTGTTCCCACGCCGGGCCGACGCCTGGGCGTTGCAAGGCCTGTGCGGCGTCGCCAGTGCCGGCCAGCTTGCCGAATGCGTCGCCAACGGCTTGCTGGAGGATCTGGGCGATGGCTATGCGTTCCGCCACGAGATCGCCCGCCGCGCCATCGAGGCGATGTTGACGACGAGCCACAGGCGGCAGTTCAACCAGCGCGCGCTGGCTGCCCTGCTCGAAAACAGTGAGGTCTCCACCGGCCGCCTCGTGCATCACGCGGTGGAGGCGCACAATCTGCAGGCAGTGCGCGAACTGGCCCCGGTTGCGGCGCGCGAGGCCTCCCGCGTCGGCGCCCATCGCGATGCGGCCGGCTTCTATGAAGCCGTGTTGCGGCAGGCCGACAGCCTGCCGGTGGAGGAGCGCACGGCGCTCTATGAGAAATATGCCTTCGAGTGCCACCTCATCGGCAAGATCGACGAGGCCATCGCCGCGCAGGACCAGGCGCGCCGGCTGCATCAGGCCCAGGGGAATACGGCGAAGGAAGGGGATTGCCTCAGATGGCTGTCGCGCTTTGCCTACCTGCTTGGCGACCGCATGGCTGCCGATGCCCTTGGCGAGCAGGCGGTTCAGCTGCTGGAGACCGCGCCGGCCGGGCCGGAACTCGCCATGGCCTATTCCAACCTCTCGCAACTGGCGATGCTGGCCGAAAGGCTCGACGACACGCTGCGGCTCGGCAACAAGGCGATTGCGCTCGCCGAACAACTGAACCGGCCCGACATCGTCTGCCACGCCCTCAACAATGTCGGCAGCGCCGAGCAGTGGCTGGATCTGGCAAACGGACGGCTGCACCTTGCCCGCAGCCTGGAGATCGCGCTGGAGCAGAATTTTCAGGAACATGCGGCGCGCGCCTTCACCAACAGCGCCTGCAGCGAGATGAACCAGCTCGGCTTCGCTGACGCGCGGTCGTTCCTCGATCGCGGCATCAACTATTGCGTCGAAAACGACCTCGTCACCTGGCGCGACTATATGCGCGGCGTGCTGGCGCAGCTGCTGCTGCGCCGGGGGCAATGGGAAGAGGCTGCCGCCGAGGCACTCGAGGTGATCGCCAACGAGCAGGCGACGATGCTGGTCCGCCATCCCGCCGTGGTGGCGATGGCAAAGCTGCGCGTGCGGCGCGGCGATCCTTCCGCCGAGCCGCTGCTTGCCGAAATGGCGCGGTTCCTCGAAAAGGGATCGGAATTGCAGCGGCTGGCGCCCTATGCGGCACTGATGGCCGAGCGGGCATGGCTTGGCCAGGGCGACCGGGAGGAGGCGTTCGGCCTGATCGCGCTGGCCGAGAGCCTGTCGACGACACGGGCGGTCTTCGGCGAGCTGGCGATGTGGCGGCAGAAGCTGGCGCCGGACTTCGATCCCGGCGACACCATCGGCATGGCTGCGCCCTACCGGCTGTTGCTCGCCGGCGACTGGCAGGCGGCGGCAGAACTATGGGCCGAGATGAACGCGCCCTACGAACGCGGGCTGGCGTTGGCAGAGGGTAACGAGACCGCGCAGCGCCTGGCGCTGGAGATTTTCGAAAGCATCGGCGCCAGGCCGGTCGCCGTTCACCTGCGCGATATCATGCGCCGCAACGGCGTCAACGGCATCGCAAGGGGGCCGCGCCGAACCACGCGCGCCAATCGCGCCGGCCTGACCCGGCGCCAGATGGAGGTGCTGCAACTGATCGAGCGCGGCTTCTCCAACAAGCGGATCGCCGAGCAGCTGACAATTTCGCCGAAGACGGTCGATCACCACGTTTCGGCGGTTCTGGGCAAGCTGGACGCGGTTTCGCGGGGTGAGGCGACGGCCGCGGCACGCGATTCAGGGCTGATTTGAGAAGCGAATAAATCAAAGGCCGGCGACCCTTCGCGCCCCCCTCTGGCCTGCCGGCCATCTCCCCCACGAGGGGGGAGATTGGCAGTTTCGCCGCTTGCGACTTTTTCTTCAACCTTGGTGATTGGCGAAGACCAATGTGACGTCCGATCTCCCCCCAAATGGGGGAGATGTCCGGCAGGACAGAGGGGGGCGCTGTCCCGCAGAGCTACCAAATGAGCCGAAATCGCGGTGCCTTACGCGAACGCCCCATGGCAATGCTTGTATTTCTTGCCCGAACCACAGGGGCAAGCCTCGTTGCGGCCGACCTTGCCCCAGGTCGCCGGGTTCTTCGGGTCACGGTCTTCGGGGGCGACGATGGCGTTGGTCTCCTGGCGGACCAGGACGGCCGTCTCGCCGCCTTCGAAATCGTCCTCGCCGGTGAAGCCGTCGATATGGCTGCCGAACATGTCGGGGGCTTCGGGCGGCGGCGCATCGGCCGCCTGGCGGACCAGCTCGACGCGCATCAGCTGCGCGGTGACGGCCTGGCGCAGATTGCCCAGCATCGCCTGGAACAGTTCGAACGCTTCGCCCTTGTACTCCTGCAGCGGATCGCGCTGCGCATAGCCGCGGAAGCCGACGACCGAGCGCAGATGGTCGAGATTGACGATGTGCTCGCGCCACAGATGGTCGAGCGTCTGCAGCACCACCGAGCGCTCGACATAGGTCATCACGTCGGGGCCGAAGCGCTCGGCGCGTTCCTTGGCGGCGGCCTCGGCGGCCTGGCTGACGCGCTCGCGGATGTCGTCCTCGGCGATGCCTTCTTCCTTGACCCAGTTCTCGACCGGCAGATCGAGATTGAGGAATTCGGCGATCTCGGCCTTGAGGCCGGCGACGTTCCACTGCTCGGCATAGGCGTTTTCGGGAATATTCTTGGCGACGATCTCCTCGATGACGCCTTCGCGCATCTCGGTGATGGTCTCGGACAGGCCCTCGCCGTCCATCAGCTCGATGCGCTGTTCGAACACCACCTTGCGCTGGTCGTTCGAGACGTCGTCATATTTCAACAGGTTCTTGCGGATGTCGAAGTTGCGCGCCTCGACCTTCTTCTGCGCCTTTTCCAGCGCCTTGTTGATCCACGGATGGATGATCGCCTCGTCTTCCTTGAGGCCGAGCTTCTGCAGCATGCCGTCCATGCGCTCGGAACCGAAGATGCGCATCAGATCATCCTGCAGCGACAGGAAGAATTTCGAGCGGCCGGGATCGCCCTGGCGGCCCGAGCGGCCGCGCAACTGATTGTCGATGCGGCGCGATTCATGGCGTTCGGTGGCCAGCACGTAGAGGCCGCCGGCGGCGAGCGCCTTTTCCTTCAGCCGGGCGATGTCGTCGCGGATTTCCTTTTCCCTGGCCCCGCGCTCGGGGCCGGCCGGCATGTCGCCAAGCTCGTCGGCGATGCGCATGTCGGCATTGCCGCCGAGCTGGATGTCGGTGCCGCGGCCGGCCATGTTGGTGGCAATGGTGATGGCGCCGGGCTTGCCGGCCTGGGCGACGATCGCCGCCTCGCGCTCGTGGTGGCGGGCGTTCAGCACCTCGAAATCCTTGAAACCTTCCTTGCGCAGGCGTTCGGCCAGCTGCTCGGACTTCTCGATGGAAGTCGTGCCGACCAGCGTCGGCTGGCTCTTGGCGCGGGCTTCCTTGATCTCCTTGACGATCGCCTTGTATTTCTCCTCGACCGTCCGGTAGACCTCGTCGTCTTCGTCAATGCGGATGACCGGCAGGTTGGTCGGGATCTCGGTGACGTCGAGATTGTAGATGTTGGCGAATTCCTCGGCCTCGGTCAGCGCCGTGCCGGTCATGCCGGCGAGCTTCTTGTAGAGGCGGAAATAGTTCTGGAAGGTGACCGAGGCGAGCGTCTGGTTCTCCGGCTGGATCGCCACATGCTCCTTGGCTTCGAGCGCCTGGTGCAGGCCCTCCGAATAGCGGCGGCCGGGCATCATGCGGCCGGTGAACTCGTCGATGATGACGATCTCGCCGTTGCGCACGATATAGTCCTTGTCCCGCTGGAACAGCCGGTGCGCCTTCAGCGCGTTGTTGACGTGGTGGACGATGGCGACGTTCTCGACGTCGTAGAGCGACTCGCCCTTGAGCAGGCCGGCATCGCGCAGCATGTTCTCCAGCTTCTCGGTGCCTTCCTCGGTGAAGATCGAGGTCTTCTGCTTCTCGTCGATCTCGTAGTCCTGCGGCTGCAGCTGGATGATGAAGGTGTCGATGGTGTTGTACATTTCCGAACGGTCCTCGAGCGGACCGGAAATGATCAGCGGCGTGCGGGCTTCGTCGACCAGGATGGAATCGACCTCGTCGACGATGGCGTAGCTGTGGCCGCGCTGCACCATCTGGGCGCGCTCGTATTTCATGTTGTCGCGCAGATAGTCGAAGCCGAGCTCGTTGTTGGTGGCGTAGGTGACGTCGGCGGCGTAGGCGACGCGGCGCTCCTCGTCGGACAGGCCATGGACGATGACGCCGACCTTGAGGCCGAGGAATTTGTAGACGCGGCCCATCCATTCGGAGTCGCGCGTGGCCAGATAGTCGTTGACGGTGACGACATGCACGCCGTTGCCGGCGAGCGCGTTGAGGTAGACCGGCAACGTCGCCACCAGCGTCTTGCCTTCGCCGGTGCGCATCTCGGCGATGCCGCCATTGTGCAGCACCATGCCGCCGATCAGCTGCACGTCGAACGGCCGCATGCCGAGCACGCGGCGGGCGGCCTCACGCACGGTGGCGAAGGCCGGCACCAGGAGGTCGTCGAGACTGGCGCCGTTGGCGATGTCCTGGCGGAATTTGTCGGTGCGGGCCTGAAGCTCGGCGTCGGAAAGCGCCCGCATCTCGTTTTCCATGGCATTGATCGCCTCGACGCGCGGCCGGGTCGATTTGACCCGACGATCGTTGGAGGAGCCGAAAACCTTACGGGCGAGACCGCCGAGACTGACCATCCAATGGCCCTTTCGATAGCATTCCAAGTCATTGCGACGGGCGCCGGCCGGCCCCCATCAACTCCACGTGAACGCGGACAAACGCAAAAAGCGCCCGGAAAACGGTTCTGGACGCAAAGTCGTTGGACAGATAAGAGGGGGCTCATTCGATGTCAACGCCGCGCTCGCCCTGTCGACCGCGCCAAATTCCGCCACAATCCTGCTGGTCTGGAAGCCATTCCGCTCTAGCTACCCCGCTTTGGAGATAATCGTAATGTCAGTATTGTTCCGCCGCGCGTCGCTCGCCAGCCTTGGTCTGGCATTCGGGCTATCGGCCCTCTCGCTGTCGCCGCTGATGGCGCAGGAAGCCGCCCCTGCCCAGCCGGCGGCACCCGCTCCGGCGGCCAAGCCGGTCGATCCGAACGCCGTGGTCGCCACCATCAACGGCCAGACGCTGACCGAGGCAGACCTTGGGCTTGCCGAGGGCGAGCTGTCGCAGCAGTTCGCGCAGCTTCCGCCGGAGCAGCGCCGCGCCGCGGCGCTTTCGGCGGCGATCGAAATCCGTGTGATGGCGGCTCAGGCGGTGACCACCGGCCTCGACAAGGATCCCGACTTCCAGCGCCGCATGGCCTTCCTGCAGCAGCGCGCGCTGCATGGCGAAATGGTCGAGAAGGGCGTCGTCGACAAGGTTACCGATGCCGAGGTCCGCGCCCGCTACGACCAGGAAATCGCCAACACGCCGCCCAGCAATGAGGTGCACGCCCGTCACATCCTCGTGAAGACGAAGGAAGAGGCAGACGCCATCATCAAGCAGCTCGACGGCGGCGCCGACTTCCAGAAGCTTGCCAACGAGCACACCAGCGATCCGAGCGGCAAGACCAGCGGCGGCGATCTCGGCTGGTTCGGACCTGGCCAGATGGTGCCGGAATTCGACAAGGCGGTGTTTGCGCTGGCGGTCGGCAAATATACCGAGCAGCCGGTGCAGTCGCAGTTCGGCTGGCACGTCATCAAGGTCGAGGACAAGCGCACCAAGCAGCCGCCGGCCTTCGACCAGGTCAAGGACCAGGCGCGCCAGGCGGTCATCCGCGACAAGTATTTCGCGCTGGTCAAGTCGCTGCGCGCCAACGCCAAGGTCGACATTCCCGATGCGAACCTGAAGAAGACGGTCGACGCGCTGGAAAGCGCCAAATAGGCCAGATTGAGCTATGACAGGGCGCGCTGCCGCCCTGTTGCTTCTATTTGGGGGCGCGACCGATGATGCGTCGACGCCGCCGCCGGACCGGCGTGGCGTCGCCGGCATCCTCAGCGACGATGCCTTTCAAGACATAGCCGACCGCCCTGCGCAGCGTCGCTTCGTCCTCGTCCAGGCGGTTCGTCAGAAGATGCGTCCAGGCGAACGAGGCGATCAGGTCGGCGACGACAGTGGCATCGACGTCGGCAGCTATCTCTCCCTTTGCCTTGGCGCGTTCGACCATCTGGCCGGTGTGGACACGACGCCCTCTTGCGTATTCGGCGAGGGCGGCGGCCGCGTTTTCGTCCGACTGCGCCTCGGCAATCAGCGATCGGAACACGCTGCCCGACGATGTGTCGCGCCAGTGCGCGAACAAGCTCTTCAGGAAGCCGACGAGATCCTCCGCAAGGTTCCCGGTATCGGGATTGTCGACGCGCTTTTGCCGCTGGTAAACGTCGAGCAGCAAGGCGGCCTTGCTTGGCCACCAGCGATAGATCGTCGGTTTTCCGGCGCGTGCGCGGCGCGCCACCGCCTCGATCGAGAAGCCGGAATAGCCGGCTTCGACCAGTACCGCCTCGGCGGCATCGAGAATGGCATCGGCGCTTTCGGGGCTGCGCCGTGCGCCGGCCGACTTGCGCCCGGGATCGGTGGTCTCGCCCATCTCTTCTTCCTTACCCGCGGTTTCAGCAGCCATCATATACAACTGTTGACGAAACGGAACGATCCGTTTTTATATGTTACGGAACGTTCCGTAACGATAAGGAGAGTTTGATGCACTCGACCGCCGTGACCCGCTTTTCGCGCCTGCGCTTCGCCCTGCTGGTGCTGCTCGGCGTGTATCCGCTGATCACTGCCATTTTGTACGTGGTTTTTCCGCTGACGCAGGAATGGCAAATCTGGCAGCGTACGCTGGTCATCGCGCCGCTGATGGTCTCGATCATGATCTGGGGACTGATTCCGGGCGTGCAGCGGGCGTTTCGCGGGTTCATCAACCCAGCGGTCCGCTGATGTTCATTCCAGCGCTTGCGACGTTTCCGACGCAACGCGCCACGCGCCATCGGCCAGCACGAGTTCCAGCGTCACCCGCGCCTTGCCGGTCAGGCGCTGCGCCGATTTGTTCTTCGGCACATAGTCGTAGCGCATGGCGAAAACCACGTCGGCACGGTCCTGGCCGTGCGGCGTCACCTCAAGGCTGCCGGGCTCGAGACCGAACGACCACGATGCCCATTGCGCGAACCAGTCGGTCTTGACCTTGACGATCGCCTCGCTGTCGTAACGCGTGCCGTAGATGGTGGCCGACGAACCGTAAAGCCGCTTGACGGTTTCGCGCATTCTCCTGGCGTCAGGCGCCAGATAGTCCTCGCGCAGGAACTTTTCGATGGCGCTCTTGTCGCCGACGGAGCGTTCGAGCGCAGCCACCTGCGAAGCGGGAGCCGGGCTGACGGCCGGTTTCGGTTGCTGGGCAGTGTCTCCGCCCGGCACGAACTCGAAACGCTCGAGCAGCGATCCCTGCTCCCAGGGACGCTGCGCCTCGCGCGTTGCGGAAACGACGTCGCGGCGCACCGCGATCATCATGTCGCTGATGCTCTGTCCGGGCTCGGCCATATGCCGCAAAAGTGCCGCCGCAAAGGGCGAGTTGCGCCCCGTCCCGTCCATTGCGACAGCGCCGGGCGCCGTCGAGAAGGCGATGAACGAGCCGCGCGTCGACTCGAACTGGGCAAGGCCGGCGAGAGCCGTCGCCGAGCGCGTCGTGGCGCTGCGGCTGAGACTTCGGGCAAACGGGTTGTTGCGGCAGGCATCGAGGAAGACCAGGCTGACCTTGGTCTGCTGCTCCATGATGTCGAGAACCTCGTCGATCGGCACCGCCTCGAGCCGCAGCTTGACCGGCATGTCCAGCCTGGCGTCGACCGGCACGATGAAGTTGCGCCCGTCGACCTGCAGGCCGTGGCCGGCATAGTAGAACAGCCCGGCACCGGCGCCTTGCAGCGCATCGGAGAATTCGCCGATCTTGCGTTCGAGCTCGCGCTTGCCGAGATCGTTGCCTTCGATCACCTCGAAGCCGATGGCGCGCAGCTTGTCGGCGATGTCGAGCGCATCGTTGACGGGATTGGCCAGCGTGCCGGCTTCGGCGTAGCTGCCGTTGCCGACCACAAGCGCCACGCGCCGCGCCGTCTGCGCATCGGCCCGCAGCAGCAGAAAGCCCAGAAACGCCAGTGCCAAGACCACAAGCCTGCCCATGGGGCAGGATCATAGTGCTATCGGTCGCAGCGACGCCAACAAATTTGCAACAGCCTGCTTGCGGCCGCGGCAGGTGTCAGGCTTCCGGCACCCGTAACGGCTGTGAAACGCCTTGCGCCGGCGCATGCTATCGGGCAAACCGGCGTTCCTTTCGCGATTTTTCCCGCCCGGGGTCTTCCATGTCCACACAGGTTTCGCCGCTCGCGCCGAAGAAATATGCCAAGATGCCGGCCATCGAGGGTGTGCGCATCGCCACCGCCGAGGCCGGCATAAAATACAAGAACCGCACCGACCTGCTGGCCATGGTGTTCGACGCCGGCACCACCGTCGCCGGCGTGTTCACCAAGTCGAAATGCCCGTCGGCGCCGGTCGACTTCTGCCGGCAGAACCTCACGGCGGGCAAGGCGCGCGTGCTGGTCGTCAATTCCGGCAACGCCAATGCCTTTACCGGCCAGAAGGGCCGCGCCTCGACCGCACTCACGGGCGAGGTGGCGGCGAAGGCGGCCGACTGCACAGCGGGCGAGGTGTTCCTGGCCTCGACCGGCGTGATCGGCGAACCGCTCGACGCCGGCAAGTTCAGCCATCTGCTGGCCGGTCTGGTCAAGGACGGCAAGCCGGAATTGTGGACCGAAGCCGCCAAGGCGATCATGACCACCGACACCTATCCCAAACTGGCGACCGCGACGGTCAAGCTCGGCGATGCCGACGTCACCATCAACGGTATCGCCAAGGGCGCCGGGATGATCGCGCCCGACATGGCGACGATGCTTTCCTTCATCGCCACCGATGCGCCGATCGCAGCACCCGTGCTGCAGGACCTCCTGTCGCGCGGTACGGCCAAGACCTTCAACGCGGTTACCGTCGATAGTGACACCTCGACCAGCGACACGCTGCTGATGTTCGCCACGGGTGCTGCCGCCAGGCGCGGCGCGCCGGCAATTTCCGACCCCAAGGATGCGCGCCTCGGCGCCTTCCGCCGTGCCCTCGGCAAGGTGCTGAAATCGCTGGCACTGCAGGTGGTGCGCGACGGCGAGGGCGCCCGCAAGCAGGTCGAGGTCACCGTCACCGGGGCCAAATCGGCCCGCTCGGCCAAGCGCATCGCGCTGTCGATCGCCAATTCGCCGCTGGTCAAGACGGCAGTCGCCGGCGAGGACGCCAATTGGGGCCGCGTCGTCATGGCCGTCGGCAAGGCCGGCGAACCGGCCGACCGCGACCTTCTGTCGATCTGGTTCGGCGACAACCGCCTGGCCTATCAGGGCGAGCGCGACGCCGCCTATTCCGAGGAGGCGACTTCGGCGTATATGAAGCGCGACGAGATCCGCATCCGCGCCGATATCGGCATCGGCCGCGGCAAGGCGACGGTGTGGACCTGCGATCTCACCAAGGAATATGTCGCCATAAACGGCGATTATCGGAGCTGATGGCGTTGGCTTCCAGACATCCGGCAAGCGTGTTGGCGATCGTGCGCCGCTATGAGGCGGCCGGCTTTCGCGCCTGGCCGGCGGCCGCCGTCCATTATGACGGCACCTGGGTGGTTCGGCTGACGGCCGGCCACCCGGCCAAGCGGCTGAACTCGGTCAATCCGCTCGATCCGGGCGACATCCAGCACATTGCCGAGCGCATCGGCCGTGCCAGCCGCCGCTTCGACGCCTATGGCAGGCCGCTGACCTTTCGCATCTCGCCGCTGTCGGGGCCGGATCTTTCGAAGTACCTCGACGGCGAAGGCTGGAGCATATTCGCGGAGTCGCTGGTCATGCGGCTGCCGCTGGCGGACGCCGCGCTCGACGACGCCATGGACCAGATTCCGTTGAAGGACATCAGCCGTTTCATCGGCGCGGCGCTCAAGGTGAGCGGCTCGGATGTGTCGCTGCGGCCGGGCCTGTCGGAGATCATCGGCGCCATCCAGCCGGAGGCCGGGCTGTTTGCGCTGGAGGCCGGCAGCGAACCGCTGGCAACGTTGATCTGCGTGCATGACGGCGACCTTGCCGGCCTGTTCGAGATCGCCACCGACAGGTCGGTGCGCAACCAGGGCCATGGCCGCCATCTCATCCGGTCGGCGCTGAAATGGGCGCGGCTGCGCGGGGCGCGGGAAGCCTGGCTGCAGGTCGAGGCGGACAACGCGCCGGCGCTGGCGCTCTACCGTTCGCTCGGATTCGACGAAGTCTATCGCTATCGCTATCGCCGGCCACCCGGCGCATGAGCGGCTTGGATACGATCGGCAAACGCCTGCTCCTGGTCGCGGCCTGCGCGCTGGTCGATGCCGACGGGCGCGTGCTTTTGGCGCAGCGGCCCGAAGGCAAGCAACTCGCCGGCCTGTGGGAGTTTCCGGGCGGCAAGGTCGAGCCCGGTGAGACGCCGGAACAATGCCTGATCCGCGAATTGTACGAGGAGATCGGCATCGAAACCGACATCCCTTGCCTGGCGCCACTCACCTTCGCCAGCCATTCCTACGATGATTTTCACCTGCTGATGCCGCTATTCGTCTGCCGTCGATTCCGCGGCATTGCCCAGCCGAAGGAAGGCCAGGTGCTGAAATGGGTGCGGCCGCGCCAGATGCGCGATTTTCCAATGCCGCCGGCCGATGCCCCGCTGATCCAGTTCCTCATCGATCTGCTGTAACGGCCGACCTGCCGTAAATCGGGCAGCGCTGCAACGCGCTGGCAGCAGCGTTAATGAAAGATTTATCTGACCGTGAAAAATTGACGCTAGGCGGTTACGCCGATTCCACCGCTGGGGAGCGATTTGCATGAGCCTTGAAAAGGACTGGGACTCGCCTTGGCCCGACCGCCTTCCTGGCGCCGCCAATGCCGGCATGGGAATATTGCGCATCGCCCTCTTGTTCGGCTCGGCCGCGGTGGCTCTGGCCTTGATCGCGACGCCCTACCTCGACAGCCGGACCCGCTCGCAGTTTGCCCGCGACGGGCTTGATACGATGAGCACCGGCTCGATCGGCCAGCGCGATAGCTATACGCTACGCAAGAGCGTGCTGCAGCCGCTGCCCAGTTCGGTCTGCGTTATACGGGCCGATGGCAGAAGCAGCGGCGACTGCTGACTCCTCAACAGATCTCTAGGATTCGGCTGTTTCCTAGAATGCAGCTGGTTCACCGCGCGTTAAGCCTGTCGCATTAACCTTTCTTAACGGGTCGGCGCTAGGTTCGGGCAAGAGGGATAGGCGCCCATGAAAATGTTGCTGCAACGATTTTTAGAAGACGAGAGGGGTGCGACGGCTATCGAATATGGTTTGATCGTCGCCGTTCTGTCGCTTGCCATTGTCGCTGGTATTGGCCAGGCTGCCGGCGCCATCCAGTGGTTGTTCAGCGACAACAGCAGCAAGCTTGCCAACGCTTTTGCACAGTGACCCGCTTAGCTTTTGCGTGGGATACGCTTAGCTTTTGCGCAAGGATCCGCTCAGGGGCCGCCGGGGTTTTCCAGGATTGTCTTCAGCGATATTTTTGCGGAGCCCGGCTTCAGCGGCTTTTGCTGAGAGGCATCGGGCGCCCAGCCTGACATCCAGACCACCGAGAAACTCGCCCTGACGCGGCCATCGGAATCCGAAAACCGCTCCGCATAGATTTCGGCGGCGCGCGCGAACAGCGCTCGCGTGCCCGGCCGCCTGCTGCGGTCGACAAGCGCGCTGGTCTCGCCCATGGCGCGCAGGTCGGCGACCAGGCCAAATAGCGAATCGTAGCGCACCGTGATCGTGTCGACGTCGGCAACCGGCAGTGCCAGGCCGGCGCGTTGCAGCAGCGCGCCGGCGTCGCGGACGTCGGTGAACGGGATCACACGCGGGCTGGCGCCGCAATAGAGCTCGGTCTCGGCGGCAAGCAGGCTTTCGCGCAGTTCGGAGAGCGTGCCTGTGCCGGCGAAGGCGCCGAGGAAAAGCCCGTCCGGCTTTAGCGCCCGGCGGACCTGCACCAGCATGCCAGGAATGTCGTTCATCGCCTGCAGCGACAGCAGCGAGACTGCGAGGTCGAGGCTTTCCGGCTCGAATGGCACGGTTTCCAACGGTGCCAACAGTCCTGGCTGGCCACCCAGGAAAGCGGCGTCGGCCTCGACGCGCACGTTTTCCGTCACCTTGCCGCTTTCGGCGAGCACCTCTGCTGCTGCCGGCGTCTGGCAAAACAATGAGGCCGCCTTGCCGAACCTGCGTTCGACGGCGCCGAGCCGGTCGGCAAGATCCTCGGCCGCCCGCCGCATGAGGAAATCCGCGCCGGCGATGGGATGGGCCATTGCCCGGCGCTTGCGCGCCAGCCAGAGCGAGGTGTCAATTACAGGCTGCAATGGGCAGGTCCTTGTGCTTCGCTCTCTGATATAGTGATGCGGAGGACCAACCACGTGGCCGATCCCATGCCAGAGATCAAGCGTATTGCGATCAAGAGCATTGCCCGCAAGGCATTGGGCTGGCCAGCGCGCCTCTTGTTCCCGCCGGTCTGTGCCGGCTGCCGCCGCCATGTCTCGCAGCCCGGCGTGTTGTGCGGCGCCTGCTGGCCGAAACTCAGGCTGCTGGAACGGCCATGGTGCCCGGTGATGGGCACGCCGTTCACCCACAATATGGGTGAAGGGTTCCTTTCGGCGGAGGCGATAGCCGACCCGCCGCCGTTCGAGCGCGCGCGGGCGGCGGTCGCCTATTCCGGCGTTGCCCGCCAGATGGTGCAAGGGTTGAAATACCAGGACCGCACCGATCTGGCGCCGTGGATGGCGCGCTGGATGCTTCGCGCCGGTGCCGAGCTCATCGCCGAGGCCGACGTGGTCGTGCCGGTGCCGCTGCACTGGCGGCGTTTCTTCAGGCGGCAGTTCAACCAGTCGGCGGAACTGGCGCGGGCGGTGGCGCAGCTCGGGGAGCGGCCCTTCGCGCCATCAGCCATCAGGCGCGTCAAACTCACGCGCCAGCAGGTCGGGCTTGAGCGGCGGGAACGCGAGGAAAATGTTCGCGCCGCATTCAAAGTGCCTGATGAGGCGGAGATCGAAATCGCCGGCCGCCGGGTGCTGTTGATCGACGATGTCTACACCACCGGCGCCACCGTCCGCGCGGTCGCCAGGGCATTGAAGAAGGGCGGTGCCGGCGCGGTCGACGTACTGACCTTCGCGCGTGTGCTGCCGGGGGACTTTCGGGCCGACGAATCGGCGCCTATATAGCCTAGATGACAGCGGAACGAGGCAGGGTTGCTGACCGATGGTCGATGTGACGATCTACACGCGGATGATGTGCGGCTATTGCACCGCGGCCAAGCGGCTGCTCGACAGGAAGGGTGTCGCCTATACCGAGCACGACGCCTCCTTCTCGCCGGAACTGCGCCGGGAAATGATTTCCCGGGCCCACGGCCGTTCCACCTTTCCGCAGATATTCATCGGCGACACGCATGTCGGCGGCTCCGACGATCTCCACGAATTGGAGGCGGAAGGACGGCTGGACAGATTGCTCGCCAACGGCTCGACCAGATAAGGACATGACGATGGGTGCTTTCAAGGCGGCGGCGATCCAGATGCGTTCGGGAACCAGCCCGGAGCGCAATGCGGTCGATCTGGAACGGCTGGTGCGCGAGGCGGCAGGCCTTGGCGCGAGCTACATCCAGACCCCGGAAATGACCGGCGCGCTGATCCGCGACAGCCAGGCGCGAGCCGCTTCCTTCACCTCCGAAGACAAGGACATCGTCGTCTCGACGTCACGGAGGCTGGCCAAGGAGCTCGGCATCTTCCTGCATATCGGCTCGACCGCCATTCTGCGCGCCGACGGCAAGCTTGCCAACCGCGCCCTTCTGTTCGGGCCGGACGGCGCCACGATTGCCACCTACGACAAGATCCACATGTTCGACGTCGATCTCGACGAAGGCGAGAGCTGGCGCGAATCCGCCGCCTATGAGCCAGGCACCGAGGCTGTCGTCACCGAAATCGAGGGCGCGAAGCTAGGCTTTGCCGTCTGCTACGATCTACGCTTTCCGCGGCTGTTCCGTGCCGAGGCGCTGGCCGGCGCCGATCTGCTTTCGGTGCCCGCAGCCTTCACCCGCCAGACCGGAGAAGCGCACTGGCACGTGCTGCTCAGGGCGCGTGCCATCGAGAACGGCGCCTATGTCGTTGCCGCCGCGCAAGGCGGCGTGCACGAAGACGGCCGCGAAACCTATGGCCATTCGCTGATCGTCGATCCCTGGGGCCGCGTCATCGCCGAGGCGGCGCATGACGAGCCGGCGGTGATCGTCGCCGAGATCGACCCGGCGCAGTCCGTCGCCGCGCGCAAGAAGATACCGAACCTCAAGAACGCACGCGATTTTGCGGTAAACGCCGGTTCGGCGGAGGCAATGCCGCTCAGGGGTGCGGCCTCTTGATCCGCTTTTCCCTGATCTGCGAGCACGAGCACGAATTCGAGGCCTGGTTCCGCAGCAACGACGATTTCGACACACAGAAGAGGCGCGGTTTCGTCGATTGCCCGGCCTGCGGCTCGCACAAGGTCGAGAAGGCGCTGATGGCGCCTGCCGTCTCCACCGGGCGCAAGCGCGAAAGCATCGCGCTGGCCATGGGCGAGGCGCAGAAGCAGGCGCTGGCGCAGCTCAAGGCCATGGCCGACAAGGTGCGCGAGAATGCCGACTATGTCGGCGACAAATTCGCCGAGGAAGCGCGCAAGATCCATTTCGGTGAAAGCGATCCGCGCGGCATCTATGGCGAGGCGACGCTGGACGAGGCCAAGAGCCTGGCCGAAGACGGCGTCGAGTTCATGCCTATTCCAAGTTTCCCCGACGACCGCAACTGAGGAAAGTCTTGCCCCATCCGGAGAAGACTGAAAAGCGGCGTGGTTCAGAGATAGTGATCCGTGTTTTCAGCTGGTTGGCTATAAGGTCGATCGACAAGAGAACGATCGATGGGTTGCCAGTTTTCTATAATGGCGAGAGCGGTGGGAAAGATGCCGATAAGGTTGCCGCCGCGCTGCGATTGATTCAAGAATTTGACCCTGTTCGATACAGCCGTCTGGTCCGCGATCTCAAACGGATCTGGATCACAATCAATCCAGGTGCCGCTGCGCAATTTGTGAAATCGACTTCGACTTGCGAGCTTGATCGGCGATTTGTTCTAGGCGAGCACACGCTGACCGACCAGATCGCCAGCGCGATAGTGCATGAGGCGACGCATGCGCGTCTCCATCAGCGAGGCATTGGCTATGAGGAGGAATTGCGCCACCGGGTGGAGTGGGTTTGCATGAGACGTGAACTGGCTTTTGCGGCGAAACTGCCGGACGGGGCGAGTATTCGTCAATGGGTCGAAGCTCGACAAACGGAACCCTCGGATTTTTCCAATGTAGCGATGAATGGTAGGCAAATTGATAGCGCGCGTGATGCCTTGCTCCATCTCAATGCTCCAGGTTGGCTGGCAGACTTGATCGTCTTTTTCGCACGGGGCGATATCAGAGGCGTATCAGGCGACGAGAAGCTGAAGCGCATTTCGACAAGCGAAAATGATGCTCCGTTGTCGCTTGTGGGGAATTCGCTTCCGCCCAGAGCGGCGATGCCGCCGCCCCCTGCACAAGCGTCCGCAATTTCAGGCCGAGCAGCAAGGATGGGCCTCGCGGGCAATCGTTTCGCTGCTTCTCTCATGCCCACTGCCTGACGGGCTTGCTTCACTTGACGGGCTTGCTTCCGCATAGGCTGCAAACTGGCGTTCAAGCGCCTTGACTGCACTGCTGCGCCAGCCTTCCGCCAGGGATTCCGACATGGGATCGGGGAAGATTTCCTCTTCGCCGTTCTCCACTCCGTCCAGGATCGCCCGCGCGACAGACTCCGGAGAGGCCTTCGCGATGTCCAGGCCCCGTGTCATGTCCGTGTCCACCGGGCCGGGAAGGACCCTGTGGACGCTGACACCCCGTCCGGCCAAAAGGGTGCGCAACGACTGCGACAGTGAGAACGAGGCCGCCTTCGAGATCGAGTAAGCCGGACTGAACGGCACGGCGGCAATCGAGGCCAGCGACAGAATGTTGACGATGGCTCCCCGCGACCGGGCCAGCAACGGCAGCAGAGCCTGGGTAACGTCGTACGAGCCGAAGAGGTTTACGGCGAGCTGTTGTTCGAGCACACGACGGTCGCTGAGGTCATCGAAGGGCGATACGCCGGCGTTGTTGATGAGGATATCGAGAGCATCGATCTTCTCGACCGCCTCCCGGATCTGCGCAGCGTTGGTCACATCCATGGTCAGGGACGTCACACGCCGGTCCGGGTGGGCCATGGCTTGGCGGGTTGCGGCGAAGACGCGCTTTACGCCTCTGCTCAGGGCTTCCTCGACCAGTGCCCGACCGATGCCCCGATTGGCTCCAGTCACCAGGATGGTTGTACCTTCGATCTTCATTGCGTCTCTCCTAGTGCTTATCGTTGTGTTCGAGCCCAGTGCACAATCTAGCCGCGACTCAAGGTTGGCGCGCCGCAACTCAGGTTGGCTACAGTCGCCGTTGTCGATACGACTGGTTGGTGAGATGGACTTAGCGCCGGATGTCGAAGCCATGGGAGTGACAAGTGTGACGGGATTCCGATGGACTCGCTGATCACGGCCGCGGCGCATGCGCTTGCGGCGGGCGATCCGCTCGGCGCCTTGAAGCGGGTTGCGCTGCGCGACGATGCGCCGGCACTGGCGTTGCGCGGTATCGCGATGGCGCAGCTTGGCGACCTGGTTCGGGCGAAGGTTCTTCTCAAGAGGGCGGCGCGCGCATTCAGCCCGAGGGAGGCCGTGGCCCGCGCGCGGTGTATCGTCGCCGAGGCCGAGATCGCGCTCGTCTCGCGCGACCTTACCTGGCCGGCCAAGGCACTCGACGCCGCACGGGCGACGCTTGAAAAGCATGGCGACCGCGTCAACGCCGCGCATGCGCGCAACCTCGACGTTCGGCGCCTGCTGCTGATCGGCCATCTCGACGAAGCCGAGCGCAGGCTGGACGGCTTCGATCCCTCGCCGCTGCCGCCGGCATCGCGGGCCGCCCACGAGCTGGCTGTCGCCGGCATCGCCATCCGCCGCTTGCGGACCGGCCCTGCGCGCGCCGCGCTTGGCCTGGCGGCGCGGGCGGCGCGCGCGTCCGGCATCCCCGCGCTGATCGCGGAGGTGGAGAGCGCATCGCTGGTGCTGGACACGCCGGGCGCACGCCTTGTCGCGCGTGGCGGGGAACGGCCCCTCCTGCTCGATGAAGTCGAAGCGCTCCTGGCGTCGGGGGCGCTCGTGGTGGATGCATGCCGCAATGTCGTGCGGGTCGCAGACAACGTCGTCTCGCTGGCGACCCGCCCGGTGCTGTTCGCGCTGGCCCGCGCGCTGGCCGAAGCCTGGCCGGCTGACGTGGCAAGAAGTATGCTTATTGCGCGCGCTTTCCGCGGAAAGGACGCGGACGAATCACATCGCGCACGGTTACGGGTCGAAGTCGGGCGGCTTCGCGCGGAGCTTCGGAGTTTGGCGGATGTGAGCGCGACGAAGCGGGGCTTTGCGCTGGCCCCGCGCCGCGCAGGTGAGGTCGTCGTGCTGGCGCCACCCGTCGAAGAAGAGCATGCCGCCGTGCTCGCCTTTCTCGCCGACGGCGAGTCTTGGTCGAGTTCGGCCCTGTCGATTGTGCTGGGAGCCAGTTCGCGTACCGTGCAGCGAGCGCTCGAGCAACTCGCCCTGGCCGGCAAGGTGCAGTCGTTCGGCCGCGGACGGGCGCGTCGCTGGATGACCCCACCGCTGACGGGTTTCCCGACAATCTTGTTACTCCCCGGCCCACTGCCGGGCTACTAGGATGGAATCATGGAACGATCCGCAGCCGAAATCCTTCGAGAATATGGACCCTTTCCGGGTGTCGACCACGTAGACGGCGTTACCTTCGACGGTGAGCATGTCTGGTTTGCCTCAGGCGACAGATTGAACGCCTTCGATCCGGCAAGCGGCAAAGTGGTGCGCTCGATCGATGTCGCGGCACACGCCGGAACGGCCTTCGACGGCCAGCATCTCTATCAGATCGCCGAGGATCGTATCCAGAAGATCGATCCGAAGAATGGCCACGTCCTGGCGACGATCCCGGCGCCCGGCAATGGCGGTGATTCCGGGCTCGCCTGGGCCGAAGGAACACTCTGGGTCGGGCAGCATCGGGGCCGAAAGATTCATCAGGTCGATCCCGAGACAGGGGCAATCCTTCGCACCATCGTTTCCAACCGCGTCGTCACCGGCGTCAGCTGGGTCGACGGCGAGCTGTGGCATGGCACCTGGGAGGGCGAGGAGAGCGATGTCAGACGGATCGATCCTGAAACGGGAAAGGTCCTTGAGAAGCTCGATATGCCGCCGGGAACAGGCGTGTCGGGGCTCGAATCCGATGGCGGCGACCAGTTTTTCTGTGGCGGCGGAAACAGCGGCAAGATCAGAGCTGTTCGCCGGCCCAAACGAGGCTCGGCGACCAGAATCTGAGTTTTTGCCCTCCGTAGCCGTTTGATTTCGGGACCATTCGAGCTAACTGGTTTTTGCGGTTTTTAGCCCGGTGGTCCGAACCAGGTGTTCATCGCGTCTTGAAGACCATCCTGCGTCCTGTCGCCTACCCAAGCAACATATCCATCGGGTCGGATTAAAACTGCGGTTGGAGCGGAGACCAAACCTAGCGCAGGCAACTCCCATGGATCGTCCCATTTGGCGTAAACCAACTTAATGCGGTCTGACCACGGCTTGATGTCGAGGCTGCCCGGCGCGTCGAGATTCAAGAGCACTGGCCGCGCTTTTTGGAGGAGCGCAAATACGCGCATGGGACCATCAGGCGTGGCCAGGTCGAGGTCAGGAATGCGGCGGCCGACCAGCGGATGCCCCTGGCCGAGGTCGTAATGGATACCAAGTCCGGACATCTCGGCAGCGATCCGTTTGCGAGGCTCCTCCATCCCAAGGAGCTCTGATACGATTTCACGCAAGGCTTCAGTGCGATCATCAGTACGTTGCAATGCGACCTGTGCCATTGTCGTACGCAACACGCGGGCCGCAACCGGATGCCGCTCGATGTGATAAGTGTCGAGCAAGCGTTCAGGCGATGTTCCTTTCACCACTTGGGCCAACTTCCAACCGAGGTTCACCGCATCCTGCACACCGATATTGAGGCCTTGTCCGCCCACCGGGGAATGCACATGGGCGGCATCGCCCGCTAGGAGAACCCGGCCCTTGCGGTAAGCCGCCGCCTGCCGCGACATGTCCGTGAACCTGGAAATCCAGGTTGGGCTATGGATTCCGTAATCTGTTCCGCATGCGGCGACGAGCGCTTCGCGGAGATCGCGCAGCGTGGGCTCGGTCGTGGCGCCGACATTCTTTTCAGTGACCATGACGCCTATGGGACCTTTATCGGCAAAGACGACCTTGCCGTCACGAATTTCGTACTCTTCCCTGCCGAAGGCATGGATGCCAAGTGCGGTGCGATGAATGCCCAGTGGCGGCTCCTCCGCCATCTCGGCCTCGGCGAGGATGCTGCTGGTCGTCGCATCCCATCCTCGAAACTCAATGCCAGCAGCTTTGCGGACCAGACTGCGGCCTCCATCACACCCGACGAGATAGCTTGCCCGCAGCGACGCACCATCGGACAGTTCGATGGTGACGCCGGCGTCGTCCTGCACGAAACACGTTAATTCACGGGCGCGATAGATCGGCACTGCCAGCTCGCTGACCCATCCAGCGAGAATGCGCTCAATGTGTTTCTGTCTCAGCGCCAGCCCGTAGTTGTGGCGGGTCGGAAAATCGCTGATGTCTAAACGCATCGCCGCGAATCCCGTGACTTGGGCTATTTGTCCTTCGGCGAGGAACCGGTCCGCGATGCCGCGCTGATCGAAAACTTCGAGAGTGCGTGAACTCAGACCTCCAGCACGCGAACCGGCAAGCTCTTGGTTCGGGCGGCGTTCGACAATGGCTACGTCGATGCCTGCCAACGCCAACTCGCCTGCCAGGGTTAGGCCCGTCGGACCTCCTCCGGCAATCACGACTGCATGTTCTGTCATCGGCAAACTCCTCTGGCAGTTACGACTCCCAATGCAATGATCGCAGAGTCCCAGTGGTTGCCGTTTGGGTTAGTTCAGGCTCGCTATCAATTTTTCGAGCAGGCGAGCGAGCATGATCTGCTCCGGGCGTACTAACCCAGAAAGTATCTGGTGCTCGTTGGCGACGTGAGCGGTAACCGCCTCGTCAATCAACGCCAGACCCTTTTTTGTCAGCTGCACGACAATGCCGCGGCGATCGTCGGGGTGCGGCCCGCGCTTGATCAGGCCGGATTTCTCGAGCCGATCGAGGCGGTTGGTCATCGCGCCCGACGTCACCATCGTCGCCTCGTAGAGAGCCGTCGGCGTCAGCGCGTATGGCGGCCCGGAACGACGCAGCGTCGCCAGCACATCGAATTCTCCGGATTGCAGCCCGTAACTTGCAAACAGCGGCGCCAGCCGCTCTCGTGCGATCAGCGAGGCGGCCTCATTCAACCGTCCGAGCACCGCCATCGGCGAGACATCGAGATCCGGCCGTTCCTTTTTCCATTGCCCGATCGCTTTTGCTGCGCGATCCATGTCTCTCACCGTTATGTATCTTGACGTGAAGAATCTTTACCTTATCTTACCTCAGCTTGCGATATTGGCCAAGTGCCGCGAACGGGCGACGGGACGGTGCGATGAAATTTCTCTGGGACTCGGCGCTTGGCCTTCTGGTTGTCACCGGTGGACTGCTCGGCCTGACGCTGCCGTTCGGCAAGATCGCGACGGCGGCCGGCGTGGCCGCCATGGTCTGGGCCTTCGTCATCTCGCTTGGTGCCGGCGGCGTGCTTTTGTGCGCATTGCTGCTCAACGGGAAGCGCATGCGGCTTACGCCGCACAGGCTGCGCTATTTCTTCGTCACCGCGGCCGTCTCATATGCAATCCCCAATCTGCTGATGTTTTCAGCCATTCCGCATCTGGGCGCCGGCTACAGCGGCATCATGTTCACGCTGTCGCCGGTCGTCACGCTGGTGTTCTCGATGCTGCTCGGCGTCAGGCGCCCGACCATGCTGGGCATCGTCGGCATAGTCGTCGGTTTCGTCGGCGCAGTCATGGTGGCGGTGACGCGCGGCGAAGCGGGCCAGCCGGCCGAATTTTTCTGGGTTGCGATGGGCCTGCTCATCCCGGTCAGCCTCGCCGCCGGCAACATTTACCGTACCGTCGACTGGCCCGAAGGCACCGGCCCGATCGAGCTCGCCGTCGGCAGCCATCTGGCAGCAGCCTTGATGCTGGTTGCCGGCATTCTGGTCCTGCTTGGCGGCAATGCATTCGGCTCGCTCGGCGGCGTGCCGCTGGTCGCTGCGGCACAGGTGGCATCAGCCTCGGCGATGTTCGCCTTCTTCTTCCGCCTGCAAGCGGTCGGCGGCCCGGTCTATCTCAGCCAGATCGGCTACGTCGCGGCGGCGGTCGGGCTGTTTGCCGGGACCCTCTTCCTCGGCGAGCGCTATCAACTGCTGACCTGGGCCGGTGCCGTCACCATCAGCGCCGGCGTGTTCATCACCACCAAGGCGCAAAGCCAGAGGCCATAGGGGCCAGAAGGCGTAAGCTTCAGACGGATGCCTTCTCCGCCAGCACCATGTAGTTGACGTCCATGTCCTTCGAGCGCTGCCAGCGGTCGGCGAGCGGGTTGTAGGTGACGCCGGTGCGGTCGATGACGGTCAGGCCGGCGCCGGCAAGCGCCTTTTCCAGTTCCTCGGGGCGCACCAGCTTGCCGAACTGGTGGGTGCCGCGTGGCAGCCAACGCAGCACATATTCGGCGCCGATGATGGCCAGGCCCAGGGCCTTCAGCGTGCGGTTGATGGTGGCGACGAACATGATGCCGCCAGGCTTGACCATCTCGCCGCATTTGGCCAGGAACAGATCGACATCGGCGACATGCTCGACCACTTCCATGTTGAGGATGACGTCGAATTTTTCGCCGGCATCGGCAAGATCTTCCGCGGTCGTGGCGCGATAATCCACGCTCACGCCGACTTCCGCCGCATGCAGCTTGGCCACTTCGATGTTGGTGGCGGAGGCATCGGCGCCGACCACTTCGGCGCCAAGCCGCGCCATCGGCTCGCACAAAAGCCCGCCGCCGCAGCCGATGTCAAGGAAGCGCAGGCCTTCGAACGGCCGTGCCGCACGCGGATCGCGGCCGAAGCGGGCCGCCACCTGGTCGCGGATATAGGCAAGCCGGATCGGGTTGAACTTGTGCAACGGGCGGAACTTGCCGTTCGGGTTCCACCATTCGGCGGCAAGGGCGGAAAAGCGTTCCACCTCTCCGGCATCGATCGTCGATCGTCGGGGCTCTGGCATGGCGTGGTCTCCTCGGACGCTAGGAAGTCGGGCGCGAGGCTGCGAATGTCAAGGCGCGAAATTCACCGCCGGCGGTGCGATGCGCGCGATGCCTTCCGGCGCCGCCTTTTGCCGGCTGCATTTGTGTCAGCACGTGTCAGTTGATGGTGTGCCGGAAGGAAACGCCTAGGCTTTGGCGGACGAAGCAGAGACATCGGGTTCGGAGGAGTGCGCAATGATGCGAGCGGTTGCTTCCATTCTTTGGCGCCGGCTTGACCAGGAAGGCCACGACGCTTGCCTTCTGTCGGAATCGGGCTCTGGGTGGAACCTCAGGGGACAGGCGCTTTTCGTCCAGGACGGCGAGCCGTGCAGCATCGCCTACGAGGCGGACTGCGACGCCGATTGGCATACACGATCGGCGCGCGCCGACGGCTTTCTCGGCACGCAAGAGCTGCATTACAGGATCGACCGGCTGACCGAGCGCCAATGGACGCTGAACGGCGAGCATCAAGCGGAAGTCGACGGTCTCATCGATGTCGATCTCGGCTTCACGCCCGCAACGAACCTTTTGGCGCTTCGCCGTTTTGCCCTCGATGTCGGCACGGCGACGCCCGCCCCGGCGGCCTATCTGACATTTCCCGAACTCAGGCTCGTTCGCCTCGAGCAAACCTATCAGCGCGTCGATGCTGCACATTACGCCTATGCCGCCCCGATGTTCGGCTACCACGAGACACTGGAGGTCTCGCCGCTCGGTTTCGTCCTCGATTATCCGCGCCTGTGGAGAGCCACGGCACAGCTGGGCTGAAGCGAGCGGCATTTGCCAAGAGGCAGTGCAGGCGTGACGCTGTGCTCGTGTGTCGCCTGGCCGGCAGCGGCGGCACGCCTTGCGAAACCGCAATCATTTGGCTAAGGAGGCCGCGCATCGAGCGCCCGGCCACAGCTTGGCGCATTTTTCCGCTTTTCGGCCTTCGGTCCGGCATCCAGTCAAAGGCATTTCGCTTCTATGGCGCGCATCGTGATGAAATTCGGCGGAACCTCCGTCGCCGACATCGCCCGCATCCGCAATGTGGCGCGTCATGTCAAACGCGAGGTCGACGCCGGCCATGAGGTCGCCGTCGTGGTCTCGGCGATGGCCGGCAAGACCAACGAGCTCGTGCAATGGACGCGCGAGGCCTCGCCGATGCACGATGCGCGTGAATATGACGCCGTCGTCGCCGCCGGCGAGCAGGTCACCGCCGGCTTGCTGGCGATCGCGCTGCAGAATATCGGCGTGCATGCCCGTTCCTGGCAGGGCTGGCAGATCCCGATCAAGACCGACAACGCGCATGGCGCGGCGCGCATTCTCGATATCGACGGCGGATTCCTGATCAAGCGCTTCGGCGAAGGCCAGGTGGCGGTGGTCGCCGGTTTCCAAGGCATCGGGCCGGACAACCGGATCGCAACGCTCGGCCGCGGCGGTTCCGATACCAGCGCAGTCGCCATCGCGGCAGCGGTCAAGGCCGACCGCTGCGATATCTACACCGACGTCGACGGGGTCTATACGACCGATCCGCGCATCGAGCCGAAGGCGCGGCGGCTGGCCAAGATTTCGTTCGAGGAAATGCTCGAAATGGCCTCGCTCGGCGCCAAGGTCCTGCAGGTGCGCTCGGTCGAGCTTGCCATGGTGCACAGGGTGCGTACTTTCGTGCGGTCGTCCTTCGACGATCCCGACGCACCAGGAATGGGGGATTTGCTTAATCCGCCGGGAACGCTTATTTGCGACGAGGAAGAGATCGTGGAACAGCAGGTCGTCACCGGAATTGCCTACGCCAAGGACGAGGCGCAGATTTCGTTGCGCCGCGTCGGCGATCGGCCGGGCGTCGCCGCCGGCATTTTCGGGCCGCTGGCCGAGGCCAACATCAATGTCGACATGATCGTCCAGAATATCTCCGAGGACGGCAAGTTCACTGACATGACCTTCACCGTGCCATCCGGCGACGTCGACAAGGCGCTCGCCGTGCTCGAGCGGCTGAAGGCGACGATCGGCTACGACGTGGTGCAGTCGGAAGCCGGCATGTCGAAGGTCTCGGTCATCGGCATCGGCATGCGCAGCCATGCCGGCGTCGCCGCTACCGCCTTCAAGGCGCTTGCCGACCGCGCGATCAACATCCGCGCCATCACGACGTCCGAAATCAAGATTTCGATCCTGATCGACGGTCCCTATACGGAACTAGCAGTTCGCACTTTGCATTCCGTGTACGGTCTGGATAAGCAGTAGCGGACTGCATCGGCCCGAAAATCGGAATCGATTTTCGGAAGGCAGGATGCAGCGGATCGAAAATCTTGGAGCGGTCTTTATGCGTCCAATTGGACGATGGCGCTCTAATTGAGTTGTTGCGTTTGTGCCGCTGTGCAGGGCAACCTGCACCGGTTGAAACGCTATTGGAGAAGAAGCCGCGATGCGTGATTCGGCCAGTGGCCCGCGCGTTTTGCTGAAACGGCTCCGCGAGCTCATGCAAGAGCCGCTGGAGCCGCAGGAGCGGCTTGACCGAATCGTGCGCGACATCGCCTCCAACATGGTTGCCGAGGTTTGCTCGCTCTATGTGCTGCGCGCCGATTCGGTGCTCGAACTCTACGCCACCGAAGGCCTGAACCCGAACGCCGTCCACCTGGCGCAGCTCAGGCTGGGGCAAGGCCTGGTCGGCACGATCGCGGCCTCGGCGCGGCCGCTCAACCTCTCCAACGCACAGGAGCATCCTGCCTTCGCCTACCTGCCGGAGACAGGGGAAGAGATATACAATTCCTTCCTCGGCGTGCCGGTGCTGCGGGCAGGGCGGACACTCGGCGTCCTGGTCGTGCAGAACAAGACCATGCGCCATTATCGCGACGACGAGGTCGAGGCGCTGGAAACGACGGCGATGGTGATCGCCGAGATGATCGCCACCGGCGATCTGGAGCGGCTGACAAGGCCCGGCCTAGAGCTCGATCTGCGCCGCCCGGTAAGCTTTACCGGCCTGTCCTTCAACGAAGGCGTCGGGCTCGGCCATGTGGTGCTGCACGAGCCGCGCATCGTCGTCACCAATCTTTTCAACGAGGACAGCGAGGAAGAGGTCAGGCGGCTCGACGCCTCCCTCGGCTCGCTCCGGCTCTCCATCGACGACATGCTGGAGCGCCGCGACGTCGCCTTCGAGGGCGAGCATCGCCAGGTGCTCGAAGCCTATCGCATGTTCGCCAACGACCGCGGCTGGGTGCGCCGGCTCGAGGAGGCGATCCGCAACGGCCTGACGGCCGAAGCGGCGGTCGAAAAGGTGCAGAGCGACATGCGTGCCCGCATGCTGCACATGACCGATCCGTATCTGCGCGAACGGATGAGCGATTTCGACGATCTCGCCAATCGGCTGCTGCGGCAGCTGATGGGGCGCGGACCGGAGGACGTCGCGGCCTCGCTGCCCAAGGACGCCATCATCGTCGCCCGCTCCATGGGTGCTGCGGAGCTGCTCGATTATCCCAGGGACAAGCTGCGCGGGCTGGTGCTGGAGGACGGCGCCGCGACCAGCCATGTCGTCATCGTGGCGCGGGCCATGGGCATACCGGTCGCCGGCCAGATGAAGGGCGCCGTTTCCATGGCGGAAAACGGCGATGCCATCATCGTCGACGGCGAGGAAGGCGCGATCCATCTGCGCCCGCAGCCCGACCTCGAGGCGGCCTATGCCGAGAAAGTGCGTTTCCGGGCGCGGCGGCAGGAGGTCTACCGCGAGCTTCGCAAGAAGCCGTCGGTGACTAAGGACGGTGTCCAGGTCGACCTTCTGATGAATGCCGGGCTGGCGGTCGACCTGCCGCAACTGGCCGAAGCGGGCGCGGCCGGCATCGGCCTGTTCCGCACCGAGCTGCAATTCATGGTCGCCTCGACCTTTCCGCGCGCGGAAGCCCAGGAGCGCTTGTACCGTGACGTGCTCGAGGCGGCGCGCGACAAGCCGGTGACGTTCCGCACCATCGATATTGGCGGCGACAAGGTGCTGCCCTATTTCAAGGGCTCGATCCAGGAGGAGAACCCGGCGCTCGGCTGGCGCGCCATCCGCCTGACGCTCGACCGGCCTGGCCTGCTGCGCACCCAGATCCGCGCGCTGCTCAAGGCGTGCGGCGGGCGCGAACTGAAGCTGATGCTGCCAATGGTGACGGAACTCGGTGAGATCGCGCAGGCGCGCGAGATCATCGATCGCGAGGTCCGGCATTTGTCGCGCTTTGCCCATCATTTGCCGACCAGCCTTAAGGTGGGGGCGATGCTGGAGGTGCCGTCGCTGCTGTTCCAGCTCGACGAGTTGATGAAGGCGGTCGATTTCGTCTCGGTCGGCTCGAACGACCTGTTCCAGTTCGTCATGGCGGTGGACCGTGGCAATACCCAATTGTCCGACCGCTTCGACCCGCTGTCGACGCCGTTCCTGCGTGTTTTGAGGCAAATTGCCGATGCCGGGGCTCGCAACCAGACGCCGGTGACCCTGTGCGGCGAACTTGCCGGCAAGCCGATCTCGGCGATGGCGCTGATCGGCCTTGGCTATCGCTCGATCTCGATGTCGCCGGCATCGATCGGCCCGGTCAAGGCGATGCTGACGGAACTGCCGCTCAGCGAGTTGGAAGCGTTCTTCGACGACAATCTGATGGCGCCGGCGCATGGCCTGCCGATGCGGGCGCTGCTGCAAGCCTTTGCCGACGACCGCTCGATACCGCTGTAGACTTCGCCATGATCAACCTGCCCCGCGACCGTATGGATCAAGTCGTCAAGCGTTTCGACATGCTCGAAGCGCAGATGTCGGCCGGGCCAGCGCCGGACGCCTATGTCAGGATGGCCTCCGAATATGCCGACATCCAGGAGATGGTGGCAAAGATCAGGGCACTGCGCGCCGCGGAGCACGAACAGGGCGATCTGGAGGCGATGCTCGCCGACAAGGGCACCGACGCCGAGATGCGGGCCTTGGCCGAGGCCGACCTGCCGGAGGTCAAGCATCGCATCGAGGCGCTGCAGAAGGACATCCAGATCCTGCTCTTGCCCAAGGATGCCGCCGACGACAAGAACGCCATCCTCGAGATCCGCGCCGGCACCGGCGGCGACGAGGCGGCGCTTTTCGCCGGCGACCTGTTTCGCATGTACGAGCGCTATGCCGCGGCGCATGGCTGGCGTTTCGAGACGGTGTCGGCCAGCGAGGGTGAGGTCGGCGGCTACAAGGAAATCATCGCGACCGTTTCGGGCAAGGGCGTCTTTGCCCATCTGAAGTTCGAATCCGGCGTGCACCGGGTGCAGCGCGTGCCGACGACCGAGGCGGGCGGACGCATTCATACCTCGGCGGCGACGGTCGCGGTGCTGCCGGAAGCCGAAGAGGTCGACATCGAGATCAGGGCCGATGACATCCGCATCGACACGATGCGCGCCTCGGGTTCCGGCGGCCAGCACGTCAACACCACCGATTCGGCCGTGCGCATCACCCATCTGCCGACCGGCATCATGGTGGTGCAGGCGGAAAAGTCGCAGCACCAGAACCGGGCGAAGGCCATGCAGATCTTGCGCGCCAGGCTCTACGACCTCGAGCGCAGCAAGGCGGACGAGGAACGTTCCGAATCGCGCAAGTCGCAGGTCGGCTCGGGCGACCGCTCGGAACGCATCCGCACCTATAATTTTCCGCAGGGTCGCGTCACCGATCATCGTATCAACCTGACGCTCTATAAGCTCGACCGGGTGATGATGGGCGAACTCGACGAGATCATCGACGCGCTGATAGCCGATCACCAGTCGAAGCTGCTCGCCGATATCGGCATCGATGGCTGACAGCCTGCCCGCCACGCTGGCGCCGCTGCTGCGGGAGGCGCGAAACCGGCTCGCCGCAGCCGGGATCGCGGATCCGGCGCTCGATGCCAGGCTGATCGTCGAGCATTTTTCCGGCACCAGTCGCACGCAGGCCATCGCCGATCCCGGGCGCGCTGTCGATACGGACGTGACGGCGGTAATCGAAGCCGCCTTGCGGCGGCGCATCGCCGGCGAGCCGGTACACCGGATCCTTGGCTACCGCGAATTCTACGGCTTGCGCCTTTCGCTTTCGCCGCAAACGCTGGAGCCGCGGCCGGATACCGAAACGCTGGTCGAGGCTATACTGCCCTTCGTCAAGGCAATGGCGGCACGCGAGGGCGGCTGCCGCATCCTCGATCTAGGGACCGGTACCGGTGCCATCGCGCTGGCGCTGCTCAGCGCCGTTCCGGCCGCGACCGCCACCGGCGTTGACATTTCGCAGGAGGCGCTGGCCACAGCCATGCGTAATGCCGGGGAATTGGGGCTCGTCGGCCGGTTCACGCCGGTCAAATCCGACTGGTTTGAAAAAGTTTCTGGCCTGTACCATGTAATTGTCGCAAACCCTCCCTATATACCCTTAGACGACATTGGAAATCTGCAGGACGAGGTCCGCGGTTTCGATCCACGCCAGGCCCTCGATGGCGGCGTGGACGGTCTGAGCCCCTACAGGAAGATCGCCGCGGGAGCGGCAGCGTATTTGGAACTCCAAGGCAGGATTGCGGTCGAGATCGGCCATACGCAGCACCAACAGGTTACGGAGATATTCTCCGCGGCCGGGTACCGTTCGGTCGGGGTGTTTCGTGATCTCGGCGGAAACGACAGAGTTCTTGTGTTCGAACGGTGGAAGCCGTGATGCAGTGCGAAAAAAGCGCTTGGCAATACCGGGGAATGCGGCTAGGGTCGCGTTAACCGGATGAGACGAAGCAGGCAGTGCTCTTAGCGATTCGGTTTTCCTTGGAAATAGCTGCCTTCTTGCGCAAACGACGCCCAAGCTTCGTGCGGGAATCGTCCGGCAAGTGAAGTAACCGGAACAGGATGGCACGTGGCGCCAACGCAATTGATGCGGGCGAACGCCGGTGAAGGAACGAAACGGCTGGCCGTATGAGCGCCTCCGTTCGTGAAGAGTTTTTCGAAAATTTCAAAGTGAAGAGAGTCTAATGAGGCCACAACAGCAAAACAGGCGCATGCGCGGTCGCAACAACAGTGGCGGCGGCGGCAACAACAATAACAACAACAATCGTAAGGGGCCGAATCCCCTGACGCGTAACTATGAGAGCAACGGCCCGGACGTGAAGATCCGCGGATCGGCTCAGCAGATTGCCGAGAAGTACGCAACCCTTGCCCGTGACGCGCAAAGCTCCGGCGACCGGGTGATGGCGGAAAACTATCTCCAGCATGCAGAGCACTATAACCGCATCATCGCAGCCGCTCAGGCGCAGATGCCGATCCAGAACGCCCAGCAGAATCGCGACGATTTCGACGATGACGGCGACGAGGATCGCGACGAGTTCGACAATGCCGGCAACAACAATGCCAACGAGACGTCGGGTTCGGCGGTCAATCACGGGGCCGGCCCGCAGCCGGTCATCGATGGCACGCCGGCCGAGCTGGCGCTGAACCAGGAAAACAGCCGCGACAATCGGGGCGGCCGCGATAACCGTGACGGACGCGACAACAATGGCGGACGCCACCGCGACCGTCGCCCCAATGGCGGTTACGGCCAGAACGGCCAGCGCGGCGAGTATGGCGCGCGCGGCGAGCAGCAGGGTGGACAGCGCGTCGAACAGCCACGGCGCGACGAGACGCCGGCGCAGGCGGAGCCCGTGCCGGCCGCTGAGCCGGTCTTTGTGAGCGAGCCCGCACCGCAATTCGAAAACCTTTCGCCAGCGGGTCTCGCCGCCCAGGCCGAGCTCAACGAAGCCGCGGCCGAAAACAGCCCGGCACGCCGCCCCAGGCGTCCGCGCCGTCCGCGGCTCGATGTCGAACCGGCAAATGGCGGCAACGACAACGCCGGCCGTGACAGTGCCGAGACAAGCAGTGCCGAGACAAGCAATGCCGAGACTGGCAATACCGACGCTGGCAATGTCGATGCAGCGCCGGCTGAAGGCCCCGGCGGTCAAGCTGTGATCGCAGACGTCGAGAATTGATCGGAAAAACGTTCAGCCGATCTTAGCGCATCCTTTACCCTGGACGGCGGAGAGAAATCTCCGCCGTTTTTGTTTTGCGCGCTCGGAATATTATGCATTCGCCAGTGTCGAGGCGTCTTGAGGGTCTGTGGTTTGCGTCCCATATCTTGCGTGAACAGGACCCGGCTCGAACGGGCGGGTCCGTCACCGCAATCTGATCCGGTGCCGCGAAGCGGGCCGGTGACGGAAGGAGACAGGCATGAATCTTGAAAAATATTCCGAGCGCGTGCGCGGCTTTATCCAGTCCGCGCAAACCATGGCGCTTTCCCGCAATCACCAGCAATTCACCCCCGAGCATATCCTCAAGGTCCTTGTCGATGACGACGAGGGCCTGGCTGCGTCGCTGATCGAGCGCGCCGGCGGCAATGTCCGTGACGTCAAGCTCGGCGTCGAAACGGCACTGGAGGCAATGCCCAAGGTCGAGGGCGGCAATGGCCAGCTCTATCTGGCGCAGCCGCTGGCAAAGGTGTTTTCGACCGCCGAGGAACTGGCCAAGAAGGCCAGTGACAGCTTCGTTACCGTCGAACGGCTATTGCAGGCGCTGGCCATGGAAAAATCGGCCAAGACCGCCGACATCCTGTCCAAGGCGGGTGTCACGCCGCAGGCGCTGAACCAGGTCATCAACGACGTACGCAAAGGTCGCACTGCCGATTCGGCGAGCGCCGAGCAGGGCTACGACGCGCTGAAGAAATACGCGCGCGACCTGACGGCGGACGCCCGCGCGGGCAAGCTCGATCCGGTCATCGGCCGCGACGACGAAATCCGCCGCACCATCCAGGTGCTGTCGCGCCGCACCAAGAACAACCCAGTGCTGATCGGCGAACCCGGCGTCGGCAAGACGGCGATCGCCGAAGGGCTGGCGCTGCGCATCGTCAATGGCGATGTGCCGGAATCGCTCAAGGACAAGCAGCTGATGGCGCTCGACATGGGGTCGCTGATCGCCGGCGCCAAATACCGCGGCGAGTTCGAGGAGCGGCTGAAGGCGGTGCTTTCCGAAGTCACGTCTGCCGCCGGCGGCATCATTCTGTTCATCGACGAGATGCACACGCTTGTCGGTGCCGGCAAGGCGGATGGCGCCATGGACGCGTCGAACCTGCTGAAGCCGGCGCTCGCCCGCGGCGAACTGCACTGCGTCGGCGCCACCACGCTCGACGAGTACCGCAAGCATGTCGAGAAGGATGCGGCCCTTGCCCGCCGCTTCCAGCCGGTCTTCGTCAATGAGCCGACGGTCGAAGACACCGTCTCGATCCTGCGCGGCCTGAAAGAGAAATACGAGCAGCACCACAAGGTGCGCATCTCGGATTCGGCGCTGGTCGCGGCCGCTACACTGTCAAACCGTTACATCGCCGACCGCTTCCTGCCGGACAAGGCGATCGATCTCGTCGACGAGGCCGCGTCGCGGCTCCGCATGCAGGTCGATTCGAAGCCCGAGGCGCTGGACGAGATCGATCGCCGCATCATGCAGCTCAAGATCGAGCGCGAGGCGCTGAAGGTCGAGAAGGACGATGCCTCGAAGGACCGGCTCGCCCGGCTTGAGAAGGAACTCTCGAACCTGGAGGAGGAATCGACCGAGCTGACCTCGAAATGGCAGGCCGAGAAGCAGAAGCTCGGGCTTGCCGCCGACCTCAAGAAGCAGCTCGACGAGGCGCGCAACGAACTTGCCATTGCCCAGCGCAAGGGCGAATTCCAGCGCGCCGGCGAACTTGCCTATGGCAAGATCCCGGAACTCGAAAAGCAGCTGAAGCAGGCCGAAGCCAGGGATGGCAAGGCCGGCATGGTCGAAGAAGTGGTCGGCCCCGATCATGTCGCCCATATCGTCTCGCGCTGGACGGGGATCCCGGTCGACAAGATGCTGGAAGGCGAGCGCGACAAGCTGTTGCGCATGGAAGACGAGATCGGCAAGCGCGTCGTCGGCCAGGGCGAGGCGGTGCAGGCAGTGTCGAAAGCGGTGCGCCGTGCGCGCGCCGGCCTGCAGGACCCGAACCGGCCGCTCGGCTCGTTCATGTTCCTCGGACCGACGGGCGTCGGCAAGACCGAATTGACCAAGGCGCTGGCCAGCTTCCTGTTCGACGACGAGAGCGCCATGGTGCGCATCGACATGTCGGAGTTCATGGAGAAGCACTCGGTCGCCCGGCTGATCGGCGCGCCTCCCGGCTATGTCGGCTACGAGGAAGGCGGCGCGCTGACCGAAGCGGTGCGGCGCCGGCCCTATCAGGTCGTGCTGTTCGACGAGATCGAGAAGGCGCATCCTGATGTCTTCAACGTGCTGCTGCAGGTGCTCGACGACGGCCGGCTGACCGATGGGCAGGGCCGCACGGTCGATTTCCGCAACACGCTGATCATCATGACATCGAACCTCGGCGGCGAATATCTGGTCAATCTCGGCGAGGACCAGGATGTCGACGTCGTGCGCGACGAGGTGATGAATGTCGTCAGGGCTTCGTTCCGGCCGGAATTCCTCAACCGCATCGACGAGGTAATCCTGTTCCACCGGCTGCGCCGGCAGGATATGGGTCGTATCGTCGAGATCCAGCTCAAGCGCCTGGAAAACCTGCTTGTCGACCGCAAGATCGCGCTTTCGCTCGATCAGGAGGCGATCGACTGGCTAGCGGCCAAGGGTTACGACCCGGCCTATGGCGCGCGGCCGCTGAAGCGGGTGATGCAGAAGGAATTGCAGGACCCGCTGGCGGAAAAGATCCTGCTCGGCGAGATCCTCGACGGCTCGACCGTCAAGGTCACCGCTGGGTCCGACCGCTTGAACTTCCGCTCGAAGCCGGCAGTCGTGGCAACCGAAGCGGCCGCCTGAGCTCAAGCCAAGAGCCTGTTCCATCCCGATCGAATCGGGATGGAATTCCTATCTTCAATCTCGACCATGATCCTTTCCGAAAAACCGGCATACCCTTTTGTTACGCCGGCCTTCGGTTCATGGTCTGAAACTTGGTGGGGCGCAGATGACGTTGGACGACTACAATAGTTTCTGCGTCTCGCTGCCTTCGACGATCCATGTCGTGCAGTGGGGCGGCGCCCATGTCTGGAAGGTCGGCGGCAAGGTCTTCGCGATCGGCGGCTGGAGTGAGGGCAAGGAGCCGTTCGTTACCTTCAAATGCTCCGACATCGCCTATGACGTGCTGAGGGAGCAGCCGGGCCTTCGGCCCGCGCCCTATCTTGCCTCACGCGGCATGAAATGGATCCAGCGCCAGACCGGCGAAAGCATGGATGATGGCGCGCTGAAGGATTACCTGCGCGAAAGCCACCGTCTTGTCGTGCTGAAGCTGACGAAGCAGGCGCGCAAGGAATTGCGGCTCGCTGCCGGTTAATCGGTCAGAAATCCGCCATCTTCATGCCCGGTTCATATTGGAACCTTATCGTTGGCAACTGATTTGCTGGCGAAGGGGTTCGCCTACCACATCGGCCCGAAATCGAGTTTTGATTTTCGCAAAGCACGATGCGGAGATTTAAAGCGTTAGAGCGTCCTTTGCGCGTCGAAAAGACGCGCGGCGCTTTGAAGAGACAATGCCGGCGGCGGCAATTACGGACCGGAGAATTTGGCCATCATGTTGCGCACCATCTTCACCCTTTCAGCGCTTGCTGCCGGGCTGCTGGCGTCGAATGCGATGGCCTCGCCAATAGTGGATACCGCGCCACGGGTGGTTCGTGCCGCCAATGGCGGCGGCATTCTTGTCGCCCAGAACGGCAATCTCGATATCTACTACGATGCCAGGGGAAACCGCGTCATCGTCGATGCGGAGACCGGCAAGGTCATCGCCATCCAGCCGCCGCAGACCAGGCTCGACCGCCGCGCCTTGCGCCGCGAGCGCTTGCGCAACCTGGGACCGGTCGAGGACGACCCCTATTATCTCGACGACCCTGAGGACACGGCGCGGTTCCGCCGCAGGCAGATGGAAGACGAGGGCAGGGTCATCATACCGCCGGCTGACGAGTACGACCCCTATGGCGACAATTCGGTGGAAGCCTTCCCCGAAGCGCCACGGGATGACGGCTACGGCAACGGTTATCCGGAGGCAGCGCAGCCGGTAAAGCCGCGCACCATCGAGCGCCAGCCGCTCAACGAGGCCTCGATCGAGCCGGTCGAGCCGACGGTGCCGAACGAGCAGGCGGCCTTACCGCCAGACACAGCCCCGCCGCCAAGCACTGGCGGCAAGACGGCGGTCGACCCGTCGCTTGCGCTCGGCGCCCGCGAGGACGTGGCGGCACTGCAGGTGCTGCTCGACCGTGCCGGTGCATCGCCCGGCGTCATCGACGGACGCTTCGGCTCGAATGTCGACAAGGCACTCGCCGCCTATAACGAAATCACCGGCAGCAATCTGAAATCGACCGACGCGGTCGGCATCCAGGCGGCCCTGGCGCAATCCGGTGGCGATGCCTTCGCCTCCTACACGATCACGCCCGAGGATGCGGCCGGCCCCTATGTCGCCTCGATACCGGAGGACTACAGCCAAAAGGCCCAGCTCGATCGGATGGGCTACACGTCGGTACCCGAAGCGCTGGCCGAGCGCTTCCATATGGATGAAACCTATCTGAACAAGCTCAATCCGGACGCCAATTTCAATCGTCCGGGCACCATCATCAAGGTCGCCAATTTCGGCAGGCTGGTGGCGACGCCGGTGGCGCGCATCATCGCCGACAAGTCCAATAAGCAGGTCCGCGCCTATGATGCTGCGGGCAAGCTGGTCGCAGCCTATCCGGCGACTATCGGCTCGTCCGACACGCCGTCGCCGTCCGGCACGCATGCGGTGTCGCGTGTCGCATTGGACCCGAACTACACCTACAACCCGAACATCAATTTCAAGCAGGGCGAAAACGACAGGATCCTGACCATCCCGCCGGGGCCGAACGGCCCGGTCGGCTCGGTCTGGATTGCGCTGGACAAGCCGACCTACGGCATTCACGGCACGCCGGATCCGTCCAAGATCGGCAAGACCGAAAGCCATGGCTGCGTGCGGCTGACCAATTGGGACGCGCGCGAGCTTGCCAAGATCGTGACGCCCGGCGTTATCGTGGAGTTCGTCGACTAAAGCGCAACGCCTTCGCCCGAATCACCCGATGACCTTGCGCAGCAGTGGCGCGCGCAGCGCTGCGGCATAGATCAGCTGCACCACCAGGATGAAGCCGACGCTGAGCAACGGGCTGATCAGGCAGAGTGCAGCGCCGACGGCCCACAGGATCTGTGCCTTGACGATGCGCAGATAGACCGTTCGGGTGGTCTCCGCGTCGACACCTTCGGCCAGAAATCCGTTTTTGTCCGCGTAGCGCCAACTGGCGACCAGCGTCAGTCCGAGCATCAAAAGATTGAACCAGTAGACGAGCACCGCAGTCCTGAATTCGAGGAAGTCGGCGAGAAGGTCGGTCGAGAACGGCAGCAAGGCGATGAAGCCGAGGAAACAGAGGTTCAGCGTGGCAAGCCGCCGGTCGGATTTTGCAATCAGCCCGTGTTGCGCCTGCTGGCCGAACCAGAAGATGGTCAGCGTCAGGAAGCTGAGCGCATAGGTCAGGAAGCGCGGCGCCAGTGCTGTGATCGCTGTGATCAACTCGCGTTCGGAATGCACCGTTTCATGCGCCGGCACCCTGATCTCGAGAACGATCAGGGTGAGCGCGATGGCGAACACGCCGTCGGTGATGCCGACGACGCGCCCGCGTCCTTCCGCCGAGGGTTCGAGCGGTCGTTTCATGCGGTATTTCCCCCTTGCCTGTAGCGCTGCGAGAAGCTTAGCACGGCACTTGCCGTTTGCACCCTGAGCGGCGTGATCCTGCCTGTGTGGCCAGGTTGGGCCTGGTTTCAACGAGAACAGCGTGCTGGCCGGTTGTCGCCGGCGCGCCGGCGATCTAGGTAAGGCGGCATGCACACGCCAACCAAAGTCGGTACCGGCGCCGTTCCCCTGACCGGCTCACTTCCCGCCGATACGTTCTGTCCGCAGGCGCAGCGGCGGTTCGTGCTGATCGCCGCGATCCTGGCTTCTGCGCTCGGCTTCATCGACGGGTCGGTCCTGGCCATTGCGACGCCGGCGATCCGCGTCGACCTCGGCGCCAGCCTCGCCGAGGCACAATGGATTTCCAATGCCTACGCATTGACACTCTCAGCCCTCATTCTCGTCGGCGGCGCCGCCGGCGATCGCTTCGGCCTGCGCCACTCCTTCGTCGCCGGCATCGTCCTGTTCATTGCCGCCTCGCTTGCCTGCGCGCTGGCGCCTAACCCGACGGTGCTTATTGCGTTTCGGGCTATCCAGGGTGTCGGAGCGGCCATCATGGTGCCGGGCAGCCTGGCCATTATCGCCAAAGCCTATCCGAAAAAGGAACGCGGCCGGGCGATCGGCATCTGGGCCGCAGCATCAGCACTGACGACGGCGCTCGGCCCGGTGCTGGGCGGCTTCGTGCTGTCGGCGTTCGGCGACGGCATCTGGCGGGCGATCTTCGCCATCAATCTGCCGCTCGGCCTTATCTCGGTCTATCTTCTGCTGGCCAAGGTCCCTGCCGACGCGCCGGCGGAAAAGCGCGGCCTCGATCTCGGCGGCGCTGCACTCGCCATATTGGCGTTCGGAGCTCTCGCTTACGGTCTGACCTCGATGAGCGGCGACGGGGAGGGGCTGATGTCCGGCCCGAGTATTGCCGCCGGTGCGGTTTTGCTCGTCGTGTTCATCGTCTTCGAGCGCCGGCGGCGCGAGCCGATGATCGAGCTGTCGTTGTTTCGAATCGGCGCGTTCGCGGGCGCCAATGTGGCGACCTTCTTCCTTTATTTCGCGCTGTCGGCCAATCTGTTCTATCTGCCGATGCTCATGATCGCCGGATGGGGGCTGAGCGCGGCCGAGGTCGGTTTCATCTTCCTGCCGCTTTCGGCATTGATCGCAGTGTTGTCCGGACCGGTCGGCCAGTGGTCCGACCGCATCGGGCCTCGCTTTCCGATCGCCAGCGGCAGTCTGGTGGTGGCTGTTGCCTTTGCCGGACTTGCCCTGCTGGCCTATTGGGGCATCCACAATTTCTGGATCGGGGTATTCCCGCTGATGGCTCTGATGGGGTTCGGCATGGCGCTGGTGGTATCGCCGCTGTCGACCGCCGTCATGACGGCGGTCGAGGACAAGGATACGGGTGCGGCCTCGGGCATCAACAACGCCGTCTCGCGCATCGGCGGCCTGATTGCCGTGGCGGCGATGGGATCGCTGGCGGCCTGGGTCTATGCTGGCGTGCTCGGCACCGCTGCCGGCTCCGGCATTCCGGGTTTCGGCGAACCGCCGCCAGCCGGCCTGGCGCCCGGCCTCGATACGGCACGACTTGCCGCCAGCGACGCGGCATTCGCCGCCGTTGCCGCGGTGACCGCGCTGCTTTGCCTGTTTTCGGCAATCACCGCGTGGACGACGGTTTCCGGCGAGCGGCTGCCATGGGCGCGCGACACGGCGAATCAGCAGGGCTGACGACGAAAAACGTCGGCTCAGCCTTCGATCTTGGCGCTCGCGACCTTCAACTGATTGCTGTCTTCCTGCTTGAGCAGGTCGTCGATGCGTTCGCGCTCGCGCTTGAAGGCGACGAGGTCGTCGCCCTTCAGCGTCTTACCGACCGGTAGGCGGACGCGCATCGAATCGACCTTTGTGCCGTTGACGATCAGTTCGTAATGAAGATGCGGACCGGTCGAGAGGCCGGTTGAGCCGAGGTAGCCGATAACCTGACCCTGGCGAACGCGAACACCCGGCTCGACGCCTTTGGCAAAGGCGCTCTGGTGATTGTAGGACGTCTCGTAGCCATTGGCGTGACGCAAGATAATCTGCTTGCCATAGCCACCGGCCCAGCCGGCTTTTTCGACGACGCCGTTGCCCGCGGCAATGATCGGCGATCCCACGGGAGCTGCCCAGTCGGTGCCGGTGTGCATTTTCACATACCCCAAAATGGGGTGACGCCTGGCACCGAACCCGGACGTAAACCGGCCATTGGGCAAGGGATTGCGCAGCAGAAACTGCTCGGCGCTGCTGCCGTTTTCGTCGAAGTAGTCGGTGCTGCCGTCCTGCATCTGGAAACGGTAGAAATTTCGCGTCGTGCCGCCGAAAGTCGCGGAGACGTAAAGCAGCTCGGATTCGTCAGACGCCTGGTCGTCGCCATCGGGCTGCGAGAACAGCACCTCGATGCGGTCCGTGGGATTGAGGCGCGACTGAAAGTCGACACTGGATGCCAGCAACTTGATCAGCCGTTGCGTCATCGCCTTGGACATGCCGTAGGAATAGGCGGTGCGGTAGATGCCGTCATAGATGTTCGGCAGATTGCCGCGCACTGTGGGCGCAGGCGAATCGTCGAACGCCGTCAGCAATTCGGGATTTGGCTCCGGCTCCTGCGCCGGCACGTACTGGTCGTGGTCGTCGAGCGCGATGGTGACGATGTGCTGGGTCCTGTCGTACACGCTGGTGCGAACGATCTTGGCGGCGTCGCCATGGACCTCGAGCCCAACGCGCAGCACGGTTCCTGCCTTGAGGGCCGTGGCATTCAGCAATTTGGCGATCGCCTCGGCCATCCCGGTTGCGTCGTCACCGGTATAGCCCGAATCGGCGAAGGCCTCGGCAATGTCGAGATCCTTGGTGAAGGGGATGATTTCCTCGGCGAAGGCCGGCGCCTGATCGTCGACCGCGGCACGCGGCGACACCGAGACGTTTTCCGGGACGATCTTGACGTCATAGGAGCCGGCCATGCTCTCGGCGAAGCCGTCACCGAACCGCTGTGGGTCGACATAGTGCAGCGACGCGACCTGGACGGCGCCGTCGCTCAGATCGGTGCCGGCCTCGTGCACCACCTTTTCCACCTCGTCGGCCG